>JAUQPG010000051.1 GCA_030550495.1 Candidatus Bipolaricaulota bacterium
CCACGACGGCGCATGGCAATCACCTCCGCAGTTCATCTCTTCCCAATGCGAATATCCCCGCTCGATGTTTCAATGCTGATCTCCGCGCTAGGGCTTTCGCCCACGGTGCCGCGCAGCTCGCGCTCGCTGAGCTTGCCCGTCACTGTCAAGGGGAAATCGGCCTTGATCTCCCCAGAGCTGGTCTCCGCAGCGAGCGCAAAACGCGCGTCAGCGGGCAGACGTATCGCGACATCCCCGGAACTCGTCTCGAGCTGCCAGCGAGCGCTCGAGCCCAACGCCGAATCTACTCGAATGTCCCCGCTGCCCGTGTCAACGTGAACGCTACTGCCGATCTCCTGGAGCACAACATCGCCCGAACCGACCTCTATCGTCACGTCGCCCGAGATGGTGCTCAGCTTCACATCGCCACTGCTGGCCTTGGCGCTCACCTTGGCAGCACCTGAGACTTTGATATCGCCACTCCCGGTGCTGACGGCGACTTCGCGCTCAATACTCGTGATCTCGATGTCGCCAGAGCCGGATTCAGCCTGCACCGGCCCGCGAATCTCACTCACGACTAGATCCCCAGAGCCAGAGTCTAACTCGACTTCAGTATCATAGGGCACCTGAATATCGAAGTTTATAGAGAGAGACGGGCCAAGAAACCAACTCGAACCCTCTCGATACTTGCTCAGGTCGCCGATCCTTACGGTGTTGCCTAAGATCTCGATGGGGGGATCGGCTTTGATCTTCTCGGCCAGCTCATGCGCCTGTTGTCTGGTGAGGGCATGAATGAACATGTGGCCCTGTACTGAGACTGTGCCGTCTGTCCCGCGACGAACGTGAACATCTCCGCTTCCGGTATCTACGATCAGCCTTGTTGGCGCGCTCACGGAGAGTGTACGCTCGAAACGATCTTCAATTCGTGCCATAAAATCACATGAGTCGGCAGCTATGCTGAGGAACCCCATGAAACTTCACACCCAAGCTGCCTTCATGCTCGTTCACCTCCTTACAGTCGCATTTGTTCTTTCACCACGCTCTTAGGGTCTATGTGCAACGACTCTGAATATTCGACCCGCTCGATGCGACACTCCGGCCCAAGTGTGACGCGCTTGCCGCGCACCGTCTTTGCAACTGTCGCTTCAAGATATATCTCGTCAGCTTCGATAGTCTCTGCAGATAGCTTGATCTGGCGTCCCCACCAGCGCGCTAGCCAACCCCAAAATGATTCTCTCTTACGTACAGTAATGCACTCCCCACCGATCTCCCGCGCCCAAGAACGCTCACTCAGCTCAAGCTCCAGCTGATCTGCTGCAAGAAGCCCGTCGATGCGAAACGCCCCGCGACCGCGAAATTCCGAGGCCTCAACGTCGCCACCGGCTTTGAGAACCCCGCCAAACTTAGCCCGCTGCGCCCGAAGATTTTTCGCGATCTTGATTGTCCCACCATTAGAGAATTCTTGAGCCTGTACACTCCCCTCGATGCTGCCCGCTCCAGCAGCTTTAAACTGCTCGCTCTGGACGTCGCCGCTGACTTTCCATGCCCCGGCCGCGTCGAGTTTTTGAGCCGTCACAGCCCCGACAATCTTGCACGCCCCAGCGAGGCTGACTCTATTCGCTTTGACCTTCCCAACGATCTTTCCCGCGCCAGAGATCACTACAGAGTCAGCTTCGACGTCGCCCTCGACCCGGCCAGCGCCAGAGATCGTGACGCGCTCGTAGAGGCCACCTGTAGCCTTGCCTGCCCCCGCAATCGAAAGACTACCCTTCTTAGCTGTCATGCTTTCTTCTGCTCCTTCACCTGCGCCCCCGGCGCGATCTCTAAACTCTCAGAGTACTCGATTAATTCGATCTCGCACCCCTCGCCAATCTGGACTTTCTTGCCGCGCACAACGCGTGCCCTTGTGTTCTCTAGAAAGATCTCGTCGCCCTCGATGGTGTCAGCTTCGAGATATCCAGACCCTCTGGACCACCCAAACGCCTGACCAAGCCCTACGGCGCGTTCAACTTCTTCGCCAATATGCCCCAGCTCTTCAAAGATGCTCTCTAATGTTTCGCTCAGGCCCTCTGGCCCACGTTCGAGATGGATATGCACGCGCGGCGCGCGTCGCCAGCCCCAAAACGCTCCCCCGCGCCGCCGCACTTCAATGCGCGTCCCGCCGATCTCCGTCACTTTTCCGCCGCCCAGCTCGATCTTGATCTCCTCTGCGGAGAGCAAGCCCCCGATCTCAAAGCCCCCGCGCGATAAGAATTTCTCAGCTTCGACGTCTTCCGCCACCTTGAGCGATCCTGCACTCGTGATCTCCTTGGCTTTGAGAGAACCCTCAATTGTCTGCGTCCCAGCGATCTTCACTTCGTCGGCATGGACGTCTCCTTCTATGGCGCACGAGCCGGCGGTCTTCATTCGCTCAGCTCGCACGTCGCCGGAGACGCGACACGAGCCCGCCGTCTTCAGCTCTTTTGCCTTGACGTCCCCTTCAATGCGACAGGATCCAGCTGTCTTGATAAGATTAGCGTCGACATCGCCCTCGATGCGCCCAGAGCCAGCGACTGTTACTGTATCATAGAACCCGCCGCTGATGCGCCCTGATCCTGCCAAGTGCACGTTTGTGCGCTTCTGTTCGGACATGGCTCCCTCCTAGCGCCGCGCCTGCCAGAGCCGATAGACCAAATAGACGAGCGCCGCGACGAAGAGAAATATGAGCACGGGCGAGCCGGCCAAGACGCTCAGCACCAGCCCTACTAAAACGATGGGCAAGAGTATCGGCGCTAAGATCAACAACGGAATCCCCAAGATCGGCAAGAGCACGATGCCCACAATCCCTAATGCCAACGCAAGGGCGAAGAGCACGACCCCGCCCACCACAAGACCCACAAACGCTATGATGGGAATCACTATGATCCCGACGATGACCAAGACAGGAATAGCGATGAGCCATCCCAGCCACCCGCTTGCCTCCCAGTTGCCGATTCGTATCTTCACAGGGACCTCCTTTGCTGGCCCTCACCCTCGGCCCCTCTCCCGTAGGTCACTGCGGGAGAGGGGTGCCCGCCGGGCGGGGTGAGGGCCTTAATGTCTGTCGTTGCTGTAAATGAAAGAGTTCACAGCGCCCCCAGCTTCAACTTCACGTCTTCTAAGATCTTGTTCAGCTCGACCTTCGCCACGAGCCGCGTCTGCGGGTCGAAGAGACACTCTTGCGAGAAGAGCACGCAAAAGCTGAGATGGGGCTTGCGCTCTGTGAGCGCAAAGCTCCCCGGCAGCTCTTTTCGAGCGACCGCGAGCGTCCACGCGAATTCTTTCGCTTGGAGCTTGGCAAAATCGCTCGACAGGAGCGTCAAGATCACCAAATTCAGCTCCTCGGGCTCAAGCTCGCTCGTGCGCAGCGTCTCGATCACAGCTAAAAAGATCAGCTCACGAAAGCTGAACGGCCCCGACTCTCTACGAATCGTCTCATAGTACTCTAAGACTTCCTTGCTCAGCCAGCCCAACCCTAGCACTTCTTCGCGCTCGAAGTGCCTGTCCTTGAGTTCTGGGGAGAGCAATTGCGCGATCTCCTCGAGAGACTTTGTGTCTTTGAGCGCTTTGATCTTCTCGATGCGCTCTAAGATCTTCTGTTTGGGTAGAAAAGTCTCCTGCCCTGTGAACGTCGATTTGCGAATGAACCATGATTCGGGGATCAGCCCCTCGCGCTTCCAGCGATAGAACTGCCCGTACGAGATGCCCGTCAGCTCTAGAACCTCTTTCTTGCTGATCAGCTCTTCCTCAGCCATGACCGATCTCCTTGGGGGCCTTCGGCCCGACACGCTCATTATAACATAACACTGTTTTGTTTAGCAAGCCAAAAAAAATTTAGAGCTTCCAGTTCATCTGGTCGTTGGTGCCGAAGGCTTTGAACGCAAGAGCGAGAAATTCTACAAAAAATCTTCGCTCCTTGCGCGATTCGTTCTGCCGAGTATGGGCCTCGCTCAGCAACCTTCGCACGGCTGCTTCGCGCTCGAGGCAATCCTGCTTCTCTCTCGCTACTAGCCCTATCTTCAGCTCATCGAAGATATTAAACATTGCTGCCTCCTTTGGCTGTGATGACCTCATTGTAACATAACACTGTTACGTTTGTCAAGGGGTTCGACGCAAATCAACAACAGCAGTTACCTTCGGCGCCTTGGCCTCCGCTGCCAGCCCCCTCGCACTAAGTCGCCCAGCGAGATGTTATACGCTGATACTAATTCCTGCACGACTGGGCTGGGTAGGCCAGCTCGTCTCAGTTCGCGCTCGTAGCGCCGCACTGCCCAATATTTGCTCCACCCTAGCGTGAGCGCTAGCCACCCCAGCTTCAATAGCAAGCTCTCTGCTACCCAGAGAGCCAATAAAACTGTTTTGGCCCAGCGCCACGCCTTCATAAGTTTATGACTCCTTCTTCAGCTCTTTCTCGATCTCTTTCTCGCCCAGCTTCAGGCTTGGCTTGGCCAGATCTCTTAGACTTATCATATAGTTCTTGGCCATCTCCATTGCTTGCTCTTGGGGGATGCCCTGCTTGAGCAGCTCGCTGTAAAAAGCTCCCACGGCCTTGCCAAACTGCTCCCCAGCTTCTGCTGAATAGACCACGTCTCGCAGCCCTTTCAACAGCGCTGGGATCTTGTCCGCGATCTTGTCTAAAAGCTGCGCAACTTCTTCCGGTCCCCATTCTTCTTTAGACATTCTTTTTCACCCCTTTCTGCGCTTTAATTCCCAGCCGAGCGCTGCGATCTCCGGCTCGAGTTTTACCCGCCCACGCTCGTAGAGCACGCCGAGCGAAAACCCCAGCGCGAAGATCTGCCAGCTCAGCTGAGCTATCGTATGTCGTCCTTCAGAGCGAATCCGTTCAACCGTCCGAGCGAGAAGCTCTTCAGACGGCTCTGGGACGCTCTCGACGCTCAGAGCGACAAGCGCTTTTATCTGTTGAATCTCTTGAAGTTCGCGCCGGCAGCGCGCACACTGCGCGAGATGCGCTTCGACTTTGGCGCGCTCTTCTGCTGTCAGCGTGCCGTTGGCGTACCAGGGCAGAAGCTCTCTCAGCTCTTGGGGACAGCGAAATCTCATAGAGTCTCACCGCCCGCACTTAAAATCTTTTTGAGCTGCTCTTTCGCGTAGTAGACGCGGCTCTTCACCGTGCCCTCTGGACACCCTAAAATCTGCGCGATCTCCGAATACGAGAGATCGTTATAGAACGCGAGCATCAGCACTTCGCGGTGCTCTGGGGAGAGTTTGTCCAGAGCAGCGCGCACACGTTCTGCTTGCGTCTCGCGCTTTGTGATCTGTTCCGGGGTCGCGCACGTTGACGCTCGTCGGTCGAGCTTTTCTCGTATAAGTTCTGGTTCGCGCTGGCGCGCCCGTGCCCGATCTAATGCTTTGTTCCGAGCAATCCCCAAGATCCAGCTTGAGACCTGGCTCTGCTCTTTATAATTCTTCGCGCTCTTCCAGACAGCGATCATCGTCTCTTGGACGACCTCCTCTGCGTGAGCACGGTCATTGAGATAGCCCATAGCGAAGCGAAAGATTCTCGGCGCATAGCACTGAAAGAGCTTCTCGAAGCTCTTTTCGTCTCCCTGGGCGATCTGGCGAACCCATGCAATCTCATCGTGCATCCGCGTGCTCCGGCTATGAGTATAGCACTTGTGAGTCGTCTGAGAGAAGGGGAGGGTTCAGCGGGGTTGACGGTAGCGAGTTCGTCGACTAAACTTAAGTGCTCTTTCTTTGCCAGCCGCAGGCTGGCAAAGGCGAGGCGCAAGCTCCTAGCTTGTGCGCCCGTAGCTCAATTGGAAGAGCAGCGGCCTTCGGAGCCGCGGGTTGGGGGTTCAAGTCCCTCCGGGCGCGCCAGGCTTCGCCTGGACTGTACGCCTTCGCCCGCCGGAGGCGGGCGAAGATGAAGCCCACGCGCAGCGTGCGGGGGTGGCGGAATTGGCAGACGCGCAGGACTTAGGATCCTGTGGGGCAACCCGTGGGGGTTCGACTCCCCCCCTCCGCAGAACAGTCTGGCAGTCTCCGGTTACGAGTTCTCAGTTTCAAACTAAGAACTCTGAGCTGTTATCGCACCGGCTCCGCCAGCTGCGCCACCGCCCCCACAATCGCCTGCACTATCCGCCGTGCATACGACAAGTTGAGCGCTTCGAGCGTGTCCCCTGTCGTGTGGTAGTACGGGTTGAAGTCTTCAGTCTCGCCAAGCTCTGTATCTTCAATGATGAGCACCGCGGGATAGCCCTGACGCGCAAACGACGCGTGATCGCTCCACGGCGGCGCTTGATCGGGCACCTCCGGCGCCAATCTCAAGTCATAGCGATTGTTGATTGAGATGAGGAGCTGCCCAAGCTGATACGAGTCTTCGTCTGGGGCTTGGATCTCGAAGACCCCGTTGCCGTCGCTGTCGTAGCCGATCATGTCCATATTGAAGACGCCCACGATATTAGCACCCTCGCGCTTGAGGCGGCCCGCATAGGCCCGACTGCCTACTAGGCCCTGCTCCTCCCCGGTAAAGAGCACAAAATAGATAGAGCGCTTGAACTTATATTGACTCAAGACGCGCGCGGCTTCGAGCACCCCGGCGCTCCCGCTGGCGTTGTCGTCCGCCCCAGGGGCGATCCCGCTCGACCGGACTCCCTGGGCGACGCTGTCCAAGTGCGCCGTGATGAGGATGATTTCTGGGCTTTCCGTGCCCGGCAGGACCGCTTCGATGTTATGGGACAGCCCGACCCGACACGAGAGCGAGTACGGGTCAAGTTTCGTCGGCAAGCCAAGACTCTCAAAATATGTGCGCGCATACGCGACAGCGCGATCAATCGCGGGGCCGTCGCACGCCCAACGCGATCCTTGAGCGTTGCATGCCTCCCCGCCTTCGGCAGACTGCAATTGACAAATATGATCGCGAAGTTTTGATTCTTCAACTTGATCCATCAGCTGCGCAATAAACGGATCTGTCGGTTGCAACGCCGCTTCGACGACCGAAAGCTGCGAGACGAAGCGTGCAGCCCCCAATGCCCCAAAGAGCAAAAAGACAGCAGCGATACTCGCTAAAAATCTCTTCATGGCTAGACTCACCTCGTGGCAGCTATTTTGCCAATTTTTCGGGAAATGTCAAGCGAGATCTCAGATGAGACTCTCTTTTAACCGGATCTCAAAGGGCTCGGCGATCTTGCTCAAGCTCTCTCGGTCACGCAGATAGATCTTGGGGCCATCAAGGTCTACATAGCCGCGCTCTTTAAACGAACTGAGGGTGCGGATAGCTGTCTCTGTCGAGATCCCGGCCATCTCCGCAAGCTCCGAGCGCGAGAGATCCACACCGACGTAAATCCCGCGTTCTTCAGGGGTTCCGTAGACTTGAGCCATCATCAGCAGCAGCCGTGCCAACCGCTCATCGCTGCCACCATAGCTCGTCTCGATCAAGCGGTCTTGGAAGGCCTTGATCTCCCGCACTAGCTTCTCAATGATCTTCAGAGCCACGCTGGGATGCTTCTCCAAAAACGAGATAAACGGCTCCCGTTGGTAGAAATTCATTCTTGTGGGTTCGAGCGTCTGGGCATAGGCGGTGTAGACTTCCCGATCGAACATGGTCTTTTCGCCAAGCATCTCACCGGGGCCTAAGAGCTTGAGAATCTGCTTCTTCCCTTGAGGGGAGTGCTTGGCGAGCTTCACTTTCCCTGTACAGATGACGTAGAACCCAAAAGCCGGCTCGCCTTCTTGAAAGATCAGCTCGCCCTTATCGTATGAGACCGGGCGCGCCATGGCCCGCAATTCCTTGAGCCCTCTCTCGTCTAAGTCTGAAAAGATCCATGAACACTCGCCGCGACAATCCGCCGGATGCCCCCCTGCTGGAGCAATGGCCATACAACACCTCCGGCTCTAAGTTTACGCCGTCACGCGCGCAAACTCAAGTCGTCGATCTTACAGCCAAGCGCGGTACGCGCAGCAGCGCCAAACAGCTCTGTATTTGTGATGATAGCCATCACGAAGTCTATCGGTCGGGGCGCGAGCCATGCCTCAAACGCTATCTCGACGCTGGAAGCTCACCCAGACCCTGCCCACCCTCAGCGCACGAGATTCGCGACTATGTGCTCAAGTAGCTGCCTAGATAGAGATAAATGCTATTGCGAGGGCTCGTTTGGCACCCCTGAGAAGGGAGCCGGGGTAGGCTCTGAGGATTTGGGCTCAAGACCTAACACCTTGCGCACCAGGGGATTGCGTCTATCGAGACGATATCCCTCGATTTCGCGGCTCTCCCCCGGATAATACTTGAGGACGATGCGGCCGTCGCGCTTGAGGCGCTCGAAGAAATCTCGTGCTTCAGCCCATGCGGTAAAGCCGAAGTCGGGCTGCTCCATGAGCTTGTCGATCACGAGCTTCCAGCCAATGTAGTGATACGTTCCCTCCAAAAGCTCGCGCTCCAGACGATCGAGGAGCTTAATAAATTTCTCAAGGCGCTCGTCTATCGCTGTATCAGCGTTGAACGGCACGTACACAGCGACGTCCTTGAGCACCTGGGCAACGGTGCCCTCCAGCCCACAGATGATCACTTCTTTGCCGAAGTCGTTGCGTGCCAGATTGACGACATCTAAGAAGATCTTGTCTCCAGTGAGCAGCACATAGCGGGTGATCTCTTTGCGGAAGGCCAAAGTCCGTAAGACGTCTACGGCCATGCGCATATCGATTTTGTTTTTCGTGGGGCGGCCCTCGCGGTCGCGATCTTTGGGGACGTTGATCGCTTGGACGCCCTCGTTATCGAGATCGATTTTGAAGTGTTCAGGGTACGTGAGCTCGCTGAAGTCCGCGTAGACGTTGATGAACTTGACGCTTCCAAAAGAGCGAGCCTTCTCAACAAGTTCGTCGGCAGTCAAGTCGCGTCCGTATTGATGGCGAAACCCGATATAGATATTTTCCAAGTCGACAAAGACGGCAGTTTCGAGTTGTCCGTTCATAGAAATTCCTCCTTGTCTTGGAAGACACTCATGGAGTTCGCCCAGTTTTCAAAGATCACAGAGTCACTTCATTATAAGAAGCGCATGGAAAAAGTCAAATGCTCACGAAGGGCTTGCGAGAAATCCTAAGATCGCCCTGTGGACTTCGTCAGGG
>JAUQPG010000052.1 GCA_030550495.1 Candidatus Bipolaricaulota bacterium
GGTGCCTTTAGCAAAGCACTCACGAGAGTGCTAATTCAACGTCTGATCCGTTTCAATCAAGCAAATCTCTCATTAAAGGGGGTAGAGCTATGAAGAAACTGCAGTTGAAGCCTTTAGGCAGCCGTGTCTTGGTACGGCGCATTGAAGAAGAAGAGACCGGAGGGATCATCCTCCCCGAAGAAGCGAAGAAGGACTTAGACTACGTGCGGGCAGAGGTCGTCGAAGTCGGCACCGATATGGAGAAGGTCAAGGTCCAAAAGGGCGATAAAGTTCTGCTCTCGGCCCTGGCCGGCACGAAATTGACGTTCAACGGCGAGGAGTACTATATCGTCAAGAGCAGTGATATCCTCGCAATGATTGAGTAAATCTCTAAGGAGGGAGAACCTATGGCAGTGAAGAAGTTCAAGGAAGTCATCTTTGAAGCTGACGCTCGAGAGAAGCTCTTGGCGGGAGTGCAGAAGCTGACCGATGCCGTGCGTATCACGCTGGGTCCCAAGGGGCGCCATGTCATCTTAGGCAAGGAGTTTGGCGGCCCCAAAGTTATTGACGATGGCGCAACCATCGCTGAAGAGCAAGAGTACGCCGATGAGTTCGAGAACCTTGGAGCGCAGCTCGTCAAACAAGTCGCTAAAGAGACCAACGATGATGCCGGCGACGGCACAACCACGGCAACAATCCTCGCCCACGCTCTCATCAAAGAAGGGTTCAAGAACGTCACCGCTGGGGTCAACCCCATGCAGCTCAAGCGCGGCTTGGAGATCGCGCGCGACCGCGTCATCGAGGAGCTGCAGAAGATGAGCAAGGAGCTCAAGACCAAGGAGGAGATGGGCCAGATCGCGACCAACTCCAGCAAGGACCCCGAAATCGGGCGCATTATCGCTGACGCCATGGAAAAGGCCGGGGAGGACGGGGTCATCACCGTCGAAGAGTCCGATACGATCGAGACGCACTTTGAGGTCGTCGAAGGGATGCAGTTCGACCGCGGGTACACGTCTCCGTACTTCATTACCAACGCGGAGCGCATGGAGGTCGAGCTGAAGGAGCCCTATATTCTGATTACCGATCACGAGCTGAAGAAGGCCCGCGATCTCGTGCCCATTCTCGAAAAGGTCGCGCAGACGGGCAAGCCCCTCTTAGTGATTGCTGACGACATCGAGGGCGAAGCCCTCACGACATTAGTTATCAATAAGCTGCGGGGCACGCTCATCAGCTGTGCCGTGAAAGCCCCAGGCTTTGGCGATCGCCGCAAGGCGATGCTCCAAGATATCGCGATCCTCACAGGCGGCCAAGTCATCGCCAAGGACGCGGGCATGACGTTAGAATCAGCGACGCTCGATATGCTCGGCCGCGCCGAGAAGGTCGTCGTGGACGATGACAACACGACGATCATCGGGGGCAAGGGCAAGAAGAAGGATATCGAGGCACGCATTGAACAATTGCGCAAGCAGATGGAGACGACCGAGTCTGACTATGACCGCGAGAAGCTCCAGGAGCGCATCGCCAAGCTCGCCGGCGGTGTCGTGATCATCAAAGTCGGCGCAGCGACCGAGGCTGAACTCGAAGAGAAGAAGCACCGTATGGAGGACGCGCTCGAAGCGACCAAGTCTGCCGTGGCGGAGGGGATCCTCCCCGGCGGCGAGGTCTCGCTTATCCGTGCCGCCAAGGCGTTAGAGAACCTAAAGCTCGACGATCCCGATCAGCAAGTCGGCGTCAAGCTTCTGCAGAAGGCCCTCGAGGCCCCGCTCAAGCAGCTCGCCGAGAACGCCGGCTATGAAGGGAATATCGTCGTCGAGAAGGTGAAGGAGCTTGGCAACAACATGGGCTTCGATGTCGTCAAGGGCGAGTACGTCGACATGATGAAGGCGGGCATCATCGATCCGACCAAGGTGATCCGCTCGGCGATCCTCAATGCCGTGAGCGTCGCCGGGCTCTTCTTGACCACGGGGGCCTTGGTCGTCACCAAGGAGGTCGGTGAGGACAAGATGCCCGCACCGGTGCCCGAATACTAACCCAAGCTGTCTGTACTCCGTCGGGCAGAAGGGTTTGAAACCAGGCCTCGATGCGCTATAATGCATCGAGGCCTTTTCGGTTTTTCAGGAGTGATGCGATGCGCCCAGTGATCGGCTTAGCGTTAGGCGGCGGTGGTGCACGGGGGTACGCCCATATAGGCGTGATCCGTACTTTGGTAGCTCACGGCGTTCCTATCGACGTCGTGGCTGGCACGTCGATGGGCGCGGTCATTGGGGGCGCTTATGCGTGCGGGCTCGATCTCTACAAGATCGAGAAGATCTTAAGGAATCTCGACGTGAATAAGCTTTTGGGAATCCCCGACACGACGCTGCGCGGCATTGAGAGTTTAGCAGGGAAGACCGCGTCAGAATACTTATTTAAAAAAGCCGACTGGCGCGTTCATGAGCCCCTGAGCTTAAAACAACTCTATGCGTTCTTGCAGCTCTTTACAGGGGAGCGGAGCTTCGAGGACTTATCGGTGCCGTTGAGCGTGGTCGCTTGCGACATTGATACCGGAGAGGAGATCGTGCTGCGTTCGGGCAAGCTCTATCGGGCGATCGCCGCGAGCATGGCCTTTCCCGGCGTCCACCCGCCGGTGCCTCTGGGAGGGCGATTTCTTGTAGATGGCGGCCTAGTCAATAAAATCCCTGTGGACGCGGCCGTCGCCATGGGCGCAGAGATCGTCATCGCTGTGGACGTCAGCGCCCCCCTCAATCCCCATGTGACAACGAGCTTAGACGTCTTAATCCAATCAAATGCGATTACGTCCCAGGAGCTGGTGCGCTTGAAGTTGGAGCTGATGCACCAGCGCCTTGGGGAGAAGTTAATTGTCATTCGGCCGCGAGTTGACCGCATCAAGTTATTTCAGTTACGCCAACTGGATCTGCCCATTCGCGAAGGGGAGCACGCGACAGCGGAGAAACTCAGCCTCATCAAAGAGATTATCGCGAAGTATTCGGAGCCGCTGCCCCAGCCTCCGCTGGACAAGCAGCCCGCGGCATGATACAATACCCGATCCCATGCGGTGAGGCTTGATATGACCGCTCCGAAGAACGTCGTCATTGTGGAGTCGCCGACCAAGGCACACACTATCGAAAAATATCTTGGGCAGGACTTCACGGTCGTCTCGACGATGGGACATATTCGGGACCTGCCCAAGCACCGCTTTGGGGTCAACATCACCGATGGTTTTGTGCCCACCTACGAGCCCTTGCCGGAGCGCAAGGACACCCTCAAGCGATTGAAGAGCGCTGTTCAGAAAGCCCGCGAGATCTATGTCGCTACTGACCCTGATCGCGAAGGGGAAGCGATCGCCTGGCACGTCAAGGAAGCACTGGAGCTCAAAGATGTGAGACGGATCGAGTTCCATGAGATCACTAAAGATGCCGTGCGACGTGCCCTGGAGCACCCGCGAGATATTGATATGCAGCGCGTCGAGGCCCAACAAGCCCGACGGATCTTGGACCGCATCGTGGGCTACATGCTTAGCCCATTAATCTCGAAGAAGATTCGCAGTCGGCTCTCCGCAGGGCGGGTGCAGTCCGTCGCCGTGAGATTGATCTGCGAGCGCGAGCGCGAGATCCAAAACTTCGTCCCCCAAGAGTATTGGTCGATCACCGCGACGTTGACGCCTCAAGAAGAGCCCCATCTCTTCGAAGCGAAGCTGTTTAAGCGCACCACCAGTGAGGAGAAGATCAAGATCGCCAACAACCAGCAAGCCCAAGAGATTCTGCAAGATCTCGAGGGAGCTGTCTGGCGCGTCATCAACGTTGAAGAGAAAGAACAGCGTCGGCATGCGCCGCTGCCGTTTACCACAAGCACCCTGCAGCAAGAAGCTTCTAAGAAATTGGGCTTCTCGACGAAGAAGACAATGGCCGTCGCGCAAGAGCTCTACGAGGGCGTCGAGCTCGGAGCAGAGGGTGCCACGGGCTTGATCACGTACATGCGCACAGACTCGACGCGCATCGCTGATGAAGCCCAGCAAGCCGCACGAGCGTTCATAACCGCGCAGTACGGCGAGGAGTTCGTGCGCCACGGAGAGCCGCGGGTCACAAAGAGGGCACACGTCCAGGATGCTCACGAAGCCATCCGCCCCACTGATGTGCGGCGTCTCCCA
Organism: Candidatus Bipolaricaulota bacterium; assembly: GCA_030550495.1. Lineage (GTDB taxonomy): Bacteria > Bipolaricaulota > Bipolaricaulia > RBG-16-55-9 > DRXL01 > JANXCC01. The sequence continues at coordinate 4,127 of JAUQPG010000052.1, forward strand.
GATGATATCGCGCCGTACTTGACGCCTGATCAGCTCAAGCTCTATAGATTGATCTGGCAGCGCTTTGTCGCAAGCCAAATGGCTCCCGCGGTCTTCGACGTCGTCTCTGTAGACATTCAAGCGAAAGAGTATATCTTTCGCGCGACCGGATCCGTGCTGAAGTTCCCAGGCTGGCTGGCGGTCTACGAAGAGACTAAGGACGAGGACGCTAAATCTGACAACGACGAGGCCCAAGGGCAGCTTCCCCCGCTGCGCCAAGATCAAATTCTCGATCTGATAAAGCTCACACCAAAGCAGCACTTCACCGAGCCACCGCCGCGCTATACCGAAGCGACGCTTGTCAAAGCTCTCGAAGAGAACGGGATCGGGCGGCCCAGCACCTATGCCCCTACAATCTCGACGATCCTAGAACGGGGGTATGTAAAGCTCGAAAAGAGACGCTTTGTCCCGACTGAGCTGGGCTTTCTCGTCACCGACGCTTTGGTGAAGCACTTCCCCAAGATCGTTGACGTAGGCTTCACGGCGCTTGTCGAAGAAGAGTTAGACAAGATCGAGGAGGGGAAGCTAGATCGGCTCACGGTCTTACAAGAGTTTTACAAGGAATTCGCGGCGGCCTACGAGCGAGCCAAGCGCGAGATGGAGTCGCTGAAGCCTAAGCCTATCGAGACCGAAGAGATCTGTCCAGAGTGCGGGAGCAAGCTCGTCATACGGACAGGGCGCTACGGCCAGTTCTACTCATGCTCAGCGTTTCCCAAGTGTCGCTATACGCGTCCGTTGGAAGAACGCGTCCACGTGCAAGAAGCAGCACCTGTCCCTTGCCCCAAGTGTGGTGGCAAGCTCGTCAAAAGATATGCGCGCAAGGGCGGACGCAGCTTCTTCGGCTGCGAAAACTATCCCACGTGCGACTTTACGGTCAGCCAAAGGCCAATCAAGCCCTGTCCGTCGTGCAAAGAAGGGCTTCTCCTTGAAGGCCAAGATGGGGAGCTTGTCTGTAGCAATAAGCAGTGTGAATATCGCGAGCCACTAGCAGCTTCGGTGCAGCAATAGTAGACAGAAAGGAGGCAGATATGCCCAAGCTCATGCGCGTGATAATGGTCAGTTCGTTTCTCGTTTCGATGCTAGTTATCTCTGGTACTCCCCAGGCTGTCTTTCAAATATTTAGCCCGCAGAGCACAGTTTTTTCGATGGAATTCAGCCCTGACGGAAAACTCTTAGCGACAGGCCAGGGCAATGGCACGATATTTTTCTGGGACTGGACGACAGGGCAGCCAGTGCGCGTCGTCTCGGAGACAATGGGAACGGTCTTCGCGCTTTCGTTCAGCGCTGACGGTCAGAGATTGCTGACAGCCAACGGAGACGGGCAAGTCGGCGCGGTGTGGGATGTCCAGACCGGAAGACAGTTACTGAATCTCGAAGGGCACGTCGGCTGGGTGCACTCCGCAGCGTACAGCCCCGACGGGAAATTCTTAGTCACGGGAGCCGAGGACAAGACCGTGCGCGTCTGGGACGCTGCCGATGGGCGCTTGCTAAGAGTCTTAACAGGGCATCGCAGCACCGTCTTCGCATTGGCCATCAGCCCTGACAGTCAGATTATTGCTTCTGGGGGAGGAGACGGAGAGATTCGCTTGTGGGAGGCACAGACGGGAGCTTTGTTAGGGGTCCTGCCCGTGCGCATTGCTGCAGTCTTTTCAGTTCACTTCAGCCCTGATGGGAAGCTCTTAGCCTCGACGAGCGGCGACGGCGTCGTGCGTCTGTGGGACGTCGCTGAGCGCAGATTAGTGACAGCCGTCGCGGGCCATCGCCATCGCACGCACGCCGTGCGCTTCTCTCCAGATGGGAAGAAGCTCGCTTCTGGGAGCATGGACTGGAAGGTCAAGCTCTGGGAGGTGCCTACGCTCACCGAGCTGAAGACGTTCACAGAGCACGTCGAGTTTGTGCTCGCCGTCGCGTTCTCCCCTGACGGGAGATTCTTAGCCAGCGGTGGCGGCGATTTCAAAGTCGTCGTGCGGGAGTTACAAGATTGAGACGTTTGTCCCATCGTAGAGTGTCTAATTCCGACACCGTGTAAGACAGATTACCTCCATTGAGAAGCTTTTGTGTGCGAGAATACAGATGCGCGGAGGTGTATAGATATGGTCCTGCGCAATCGCGCCCTGAAACTTGGGCTGCTGATGTTCATCTATAGTCTTCCACTTGTGGTCGTCTCGTTTGTGCTCTACTGGGCTCGCTGGTAGGTTTTTGCGTTTAGGAAGTAACGATAACCCCAAGATTGCGCAAAAACTCTCGATCGTTGAACTCGATCTCACGATCAGAAAAAATTTGCGTGCGTTCATGGCCCTTGCCCGCGATCAAGACACAGTCCCCTGGTCGTGCCAGCTCTAAGGCCCGCATGATCGCCCTAGGGCGATCTACGATCACCTCATAGGGAGCGCCTAAAGCTCGAATTCCCGACTCGATCTGGCGCACAATTTCTCGTGGGTCTTCGCTCTTGGGATTATCGCTCGTGATAATGGTATAATTTGCTAAGCGGCCGCTGATCTCCCCCATAAGGGGTCTCTTATACGGATCGGACTCGCCCCCGCAGCCGAAGACGCTGATCACTCTGGGATAGAAATCTTTCAGCATGCGCAGCATCTTCTCTAAAGAGTCGGGCGAGTGCGCAAAATCTATCCAGATAAAAACCCCATCGCGGGTGCGATAGCGCTCGCATCGGCCCTCGATCTGATGCACCGACTCGATTCTCGATTTGATAGTATCAAGGGCCAGCCCGCGCTCGACTCCAACCCCTATCGCCGCGAGAATGTTATAGACGTAAAACTCTCCGGGCAAGCTGGTCTCGATAGCCACAACCCCCCTAGGGGTATGGGCGAGAAATCTCGATCCCATAGGGCTGAGTGCGATCTGATCAGCCCAGAGATCATGACGTGAGCTGAGACCATACGTCCAGACCCGTGCCCGCGTGGCTGCGATAAAAGATGGCGCATACGGGTCATCGCCGTTGATGATGGCGCGCGCCTCCGGGCGCAAGCTCTCAAAGAGTTTGAGCTTCGCGCGAAGATACTCTTCCGTTGTGCGATAATAATCAAGATGATCGTGCGTGAGATTAGTGAAGATCGCGATATCGAAATCGATCCCGTGGACACGCTCTTGGGAGAGGGCGTGCGCTGAGACTTCAAGCACGAAGTGCTTCTGTCCAGACTGCATAGCCTCCCAAGCACGACGTTGAACCTCGACGGCTCCCGGGGTCGTGTAGGGCAAATCATACTGTAAAGCGTTGTGCACAGTTGTGCTGAGGGCTGCTTCGCCCAAGACGGCAGCCGCGAGCACGCTCACTGACGTCTTGCCGTTGGTGCCGGTGACCCCAACTGTATAGAGATTTCTTGTGGGGAAGTCGTAAAACGCGCAGGCGAGCTCGGCGAGCGCGCGGCGGCTGTCTGGGACGAGCACGTAAGGGGTGCGAGCGGGCAATCGCAGATCAGCGCGTTGTCCAACGACAGCGACCGCGCCCTTAGCAATAGCCGTTCCAATATAATGATGCCCATCGGAGCGGGTCCCGGGTACAGCGACGAAGAGCGAGCCTGGCTGAACTTCCCGAGAATCGTCAGTGATATGAGAGATATGAACAGAGCGATCCCCATAAACAGCACGATGGGAGACAAACGCTAAGAGTTCTTGGAGAGATTTTGTGCGCAGCGCATTCATGGCTGCACTGTACTGAAGCGTTCCAGAGCAAGCAAGGGCGGCTGTCCACTTCCCAGGCGAACTTTGCTGAAATATAATGCAAAAATGCTATGAAGTACCGCCGTCGGCCGTTGGTGTTGGTCTTGATCTTCTTCGTCTTAGGAATCCTCATAGCGCACACGTGGGAGTGCCGACTCCCTTGGCTTACTGGGTTTACGACCCTCATGCTCGCTTTGAATATTGTGAGTCTCTTCACTCAGCGGCTGCAGTTACTCAGAACGCTCTTAGTGTTGAGTACATGCACTGCCCTTGGTGCTTTGCTCTACACCAACGCGCGCTTTCCTGCAGAAAGACTCTATGAACACACTGAAAAGATCCAGCACGTTCAGGGCACGGTCGTCAGTTACCCCGATCACGGCCCACAACGCTCGCGCTTCGTGCTCAAGCCCAAAAACGCTCCGGGGTATCTCCAAGTCTTCTACGATCACACCCGTGACCCTGAATATTTTCAGATTCACTACGGTGATGAGCTGATCATCCGCGCGCCGGTGCGCGTGCCCACCAACCGTGAAGGGGAACTCTTCGACTATCGCGAGTATTTGCGACGCCGCGACATCTGGGGCGTCATCTGGGTCTATCGCGAGAGCCAAGTAACAATCGTCGCGCGCCGCCAGGGATCGCCTGTGCTGCAGTGGGGCTACGATCTGCGCCAGGTGCTCTTTGCTCAGCTTGAGCGCCATCTCTTGAGTGAGCACAGCGCACTGCTCAAGGGCTTGCTCTTCGGCGAGCGCGAAAGCCTCCCAAAAGAGATCGAAGAGAGCTTCCGCGACGCCGGGGTGATGCACGTGCTGGTTGCTTCTGGCGCAAATCTTGGGATGATCTTGGCTCTGCTCGCACTTATCATGAGGTGGTGGGGCTTTAACTTCACTAAGCTTTACTTCCTCGCCGCACCCGTTGTGCTGATCTATCTTCTTGTCGTCGGATTTGAGGTGAGCTTAGTGCGCGCGACGGCGATGTTCTTCTTTCTCACTGTAGGGTTTTTCTTTGCTGAGCGCGGTTGGATGCTCAAGCGCTGGGTTGATC
>JAUQPG010000053.1 GCA_030550495.1 Candidatus Bipolaricaulota bacterium
GCCCTTGACAAAATGCGCCCCAAAGCTTTAGCATACCCTCAGCTGTATGAAAACCCTTACGGTCTTCGGCACGCGCCCGGAAGCGATCAAGCTCGCGCCAGTACTGAAAGAGCTTCAGAAATCTTCTGAGATCACTTCTTGCGTCTGCGTCACCGCCCAGCATCGCCAGATGCTCGACCAAGTCTTAAAAATATTTGAGATCCAGCCCGACTACGACTTGAATCTCATGCGCCCCAATCAGAGTCTCTATCAGCTGACAGCCGACGCCCTCGTCGCGCTAGAGTCCGTGATCCAGCAAGAAAAACCCGACGTTGTTATCACTCAAGGGGACACGACGACGGCGTTTGTCGCCAGTCTCGCAGCGTTCTATGCTCAGATTAAGATCGCGCGCGTGGAAGCCGGACTGCGCACGTTTCAGAAATACAGCCCGTTTCCAGAAGAGATCAACCGTGTGCTTGCTGATGCTCTCGCTGATCTTCACTTTGCCCCCACCGAGCGCGCCAAACAGAATCTCGTGCGCGAGGGCATCCCTCCCGAAAAGATCTTCGTCACCGGCAACACCGTGATTGACGCGCTTCAGCATATCTGGGCACGTGTGAGAGATCGCGATTTCAGTGAGAGCTTTTCTATACCCAATGAGATTTTTTCGCAGATCGAGCGCGGCGAAAAGAAGCTTCTCCTAGTCACGGGCCATCGGCGCGAGAGCTTTGGGCCGGAATTCGAGAGCATCTGTCTGGGACTGAAGAAGATCGCGCAACACTACTCTGATGTCGTCTTGATCTACCCCGTGCACTTAAATCCCAACGTGCGCACCCCGGTGCATGAGATTCTCTCTCAGACAGATCGCGTCTTTCTGATGGAGCCGTTAGACTACGAAAGATTCGTCTGGCTCATAGGCCGAGCGTTTTTCATTCTGACAGATTCTGGGGGCATCCAAGAAGAAGCCCCAGCGCTCGGCAAGCCCGTCTTAGTCATGCGCAAGGTCACCGAGCGCCCCGAAGCAATAGAAGCGGGCACGGCCAAGCTCGTGGGCACCGACGCTGAGACGATCTTTCGCGAAGCCGCGCGACTCATCGAAGATCGCGACGCTTACGCACAGATGGCACACGCCGTCAACCCCTTCGGCGACGGCCACGCCGCCGAGCGCATCGTAAAGCTCTTACGCGAACAGCTTTGACGCCTCAGGCTCATTTATGATATTGTGTGCACACCAAGGGAGTTGAGAGGATGGCCGCAGAACGACGCTGGCTGTTCATCATGACGGTCCTAGTCTTTCTCATCGGCTCAGCGATCTTTGCGCTCCGGCAGCCGTTGGAGTTCGAGACGAGCGCGCTGGTGCGCGTCCAACCCCCTCCGCTGCCCAAGGAGTTCTCCATTCGATTCAATTGGAACGAGAGCTTTTGGCGCAGCCCAGACTTAGCTCTCTACGTGGCGAAACGCACGAGAATCTCTGAGACATGGCCGATCGTCTCGTGGCTAGCTGAGCGGCTCGTCGTGGAGGAAGCTGACGGTCTGATTACGCTCAAGCTCCGCGGGGGCTTCGCGCAAAACGTGGTGCCGGACGTGCTCGCTGCTTATATCGAGCGCGCAACAGAAAAACTCACTATGGATATGCGCTCGGCCATCGAGAGCGAGAGCGCCCGGCTCCATGAGCTGTACAGGGCTTTCGAGAGCCATCGCCAGCAGCTAGTACAAGCTCTCACAGCGCGGCTGGAGGAGCGCACGCTGCAGCTTCAAACCCAGAAAGAGAGCATAACCAAAGAGCTGCAAGAGCTGCTCAGATCACGACTAGCCCACCTGCGCGTCACAGAACAGGGGGCGACGTTAGAGAGTTGGTACTATCGTAATTATTTAGAATCCCTCCTGCGCCGCCTGGGCGAGATTGAGCGCGAGCTCGATCTGCTGAAGATCAAGGGCATTGCCGCGTTTGAGCGAGAATATCAACGCGTGCTTGATCTGGAGGAACGCATGGAATCGATTGCGCAAGCTCAGGTGGAAGCGCGGCAACTTCTGGAGAGTTGGAAGCCTCTAGAAGTCATAACCCCAGCGCAACTGCCTCAGGGGCCGGTGGGGCCGGACCGCCTCCGGATTATCTTATGGGGAGTGGGCATCGGGATTATTATTGGGCTGTTAGTGGCGCTCTTCTCCCCGCGGCGCCGTGAGCCAAGCCCGAAGCGCCTCGAGATCAATCGCTCGTGAAGCTATCAGGGAAGCTTAAGAACCGCAAGCGCTCAGGGGTTTGAATAAGATCATAGATAGGCCGGCCGTGGCGCAGTCCAAGTTCAGGGTATTCTTGGGCTGGGATGACGCGTAGGCGAGGCAAGGCGCCATAGCGCACATTAGGGACGAGCTGGCCATCGCACAGCTCGAAGTACGCGCCACCGCCCTTCTGCTCAAACGGCTCGTAGAAACTCTGAACCCTTGTCGAGACCCAGTTAGCCATCTTCAGGGTTTTCTCACTCGGATTAATCGTAATGTGCCCGTAGTTGGGCGGGACGAGCACGATCTGGCCTTCCTGAGCAATGACGAGTACCACGTCGCTGATCGTCGCGCCCGAGCGTCTCTGTAAAAGCACATGGGCTTGGCCTTCGAGAACTTGATAGAGTTCAGGATAACAAAGCCCCGGCTTGTATTCGGAGTGATAGTGCCCTTTGGTCTTGTTGTACTCGCGCCCTAGGCGCACGGGCAGGAGCACGGTGATATCGTAGCGCACCTCAATCTCTTGGGCGATCTTCTTATCGTGAGGGAGCACACAATCTCGGTACATGAGATAGAGGGGCTGATCTAGGTCTGCCGTGCGTAGCCAATCTTTATCGAAGATAACAGACTGCATCTCGCGCAGGGTGCGGACTTGAGGATCATGGCAGTTGTTCATCATAAGACCAAGAATAGCATAGATTAAGGCGCTTTGACAAGTGCCTTGGGGCAGCTATATAATCTCACTCAGCTTATGGTTCGAGGCGCCTGGGTTCGCGGCATTATTGCCATCATGCTCATCGGCGGTTTGCAGGTGATCGTCCTGGCGCTGAGCTGCCCTTTGTATGAGCTCCATCGCGAGATAAACAATGCTTCCCTTCACCATACGAGGCCTCACTCGGATCATGGCACGGCTCCATCATGCATGTTCAAGGATATAGGCAGCGCAAGCGCGATGGTCTTGCCAGGGATTGACATCTGCTTTGATCTCCCCAGTGTCACGCTGCTACATGCTCCAGTGCGACAAGAAGAGAGTGTGCTTATCCCACTGCGCTCTGTTGCTTTGAGACTCTCCCTCGACCATCCGTGGCGACCGCCAACCTCCTCTGCAGCATCCAATGCTCTAAGCTAACTACATAAATAATCTCACAAACAAACACAGAGGAGGTTATACTGCTATGCGCGCTCTACGCGTTCTTTCCCTAACAGTATCTGTTCTGGTGGTCAGCACGATGGTGGGGCTGCTGTCGGAGGATCTCTTCGTCTTCGGCCATGCGAAGTTTGTCGGAAGCAACATCGAGAACGGCAAGGTCTACAAGGTCTCGGAGCTCCCGGATCGGCTGGAGCTGCTGTTTGAAGGGGAGCTGACCCCGCGCAGTCAAGTCTATGTCTTCACCGTGGGCGGCACGCTGCTCGTCGATCAAGGCGATGTCAAGATCGAAAAGGAGCACGAGCACGGAGGAGGCCATGAGCACAAGAGCAAGCTCAGCGTCGCTCTCAACAAAGAGAAGCTGACCGATGGGCTGTATCAAGTGCGTTGGATCGCGGTAGACGGTGAGCACAACGCGTTTGTTGAGGGCGGATTCGTCTTCGCCGTCAAAGACTGAGAGGGGTTAAAGACTATGACCAAACGATGGCTTTGGCTCGCCTTAGGCTGCATCGTGATGGCTGCTCTTGCAGCGAGCTTAGCGATGGGCCATGCGCGATTGCGCGTGGCCGATACCGTGCCTGCTCCGGGAGCGCTCTTGACCGAATCCCCTAAAGAGATCAAGCTCGTCTTCAGCGTCGAGCCTGGTGGGCTGATCCCCGATCAAAGCCTTTTCTGGGTGGTCCGGCAAGGCCCGGATGAGGTCGTGGCGGTGGGTAAGGTCGATCTGAGCGTCGCTGACCGCAACGTCATGAGAGTTGAGCTGAAAGAACGGCTTGGGTCGGGGGTCTATCTGGTCAAGTGGGTGGCCATCTCGCTGCAGGACAAAGGCTTTGCTGAAGGCAGCTACAGCTTCGCCGTCAAGTAGAACTGACAATCCGGTGGTGAGTGGCTAGGTTTCTTCACCTGGTCACTCATCACCGACTTTCTATGCGCTTTTGTATCGTCGGGCTTGTGGGAGCCCTCGGCGTGCTCGGTATCTGTTATGAGCTGTGGGCCCATGCGTATCTGGTGAGCGCCGATCCGCCTGCAGGCGCATCTCTTGAGGCAAGCCCAGAGAAGATCGTCTTGGTCTTTAGCGAAGAGATCGATCCCAACTTCAGCTCGTTCGATCTCTACGATGCCCAGGGGCAACTCCTGCAAAGACTCTCGTTTGTGACCCAAGAGAACAGGCTGCGCGTTGTGCTGACTCTGCCTAAGCTCAGCAATGGAGCTTATACCGTCGCGTGGAAAGTGCTCTCTTCGATAGACGGTCACACCACGACGGGAGTGCTTCCCTTGGGGATCGGGGTAGGGTCGAAGGGCGCTCTCAGCATGGAGGCGAAGCTTGATCTCTTGAGGATTTTGGTGCGCTGGGGGCGCTTGCTGGCGCTCATGACATTTGCAGGGACGCTCGTCTTTGTGCAGTTGATAGCGAAGGAGCGTTTTTCGGCCTTACGGGTCTTGTGGGGGGTAGCGGTGCTCTTCTCGCTGAGCGAGCTTGCCCTGTATGCGAACAGCGTTGGCGAGCTGAACGCCGTATGGGGCACTCGCGTTGGCATGACGCTGTCAGCTCAGATAGCGATGCTTTTCATCACAGGGACAGTATGGGCACGTGGGGGAGCATGGAGCTGGCTCGGCTTGGCCCTGAGCTTGGCCGCTGTAGCAGCAGGAGCGTGGAGCAGCCATAGCGCTGCGGCAAAGGACACACTAGCTTTGATCTTTGAGATTGCGCATCTGGTCACCGTAGCGATCTGGGCTGGGGGACTGCTGGCGCTGGGGCTTCTGGTGCGGGAGCAGGCTACTTCTTGGAATGGGGTGCTCGTGCGCTTTTCGCGCCTCGCGCTGCTCAGCGTGGTGGTGCTCGTCGGAAGCGGAGTCTATCTCTCATTCCGGCACGTCGGTTCTCTCTCAGCGTTGTGGAGCACCGACTACGGGCGATTCTTGCTGGTTAAGCTTGCTCTCTTGACAGCGATCTTAGCTATGGCCGCGCTGAACTTCCGCCAGGTGCGGCGCGACTTTCGCGGGGAGTATGGACGGAGGGATCTTGCGCCGTTGCACCGTAGAGTATGGGGGGAGTTTTTTGTTGTCGTGCTAGTCTTAGGAGCGGCGAGCGCGCTGGCACTCTCGGCTCCGCCACGTGCTGGGCACTCTTCGTCACCAGCGGTCTTGGTGGGGGAGAGCGATGGACTGCGCATTACGTTAATAGTCAGCTCCGTGCGCGTTGAGCCGGCGCACTTTGCCGTGCAGCTCCAAAGCAGAGACGGACGCTCCGTCACCGAACACGTGCAGCGAGTGACCCTTGAATTTCGCCATCGGGACGGGCTAGGGGCTGTGAGCGCGTTCGCCGAGCCGACGAGCGCGGGCGATTTCGCCCTGCACGGCTTGTATCTCAGTGTGGCGGGGCAGTGGGAGATCACGGTGCGGGTGCGCCTGAGCGACCGCGCTGAAGATATTATAACGATCTTTGAGGTTCAGGCGTTTCGTTAAGTAGTAGGCGCTGCTCATAGATTGTGCGCACGGTGTCTTCGCACGCTATTCACAACGCCGTCAGCTCCTGCAAAGCCTTGCGGGTGATCTGCATCGCTTGCTCGAGTCGCTCAGGCTGGGACTCGTCCAGCGTCTCGATCAGTTGCTCTAATAAGATTTTTATGGGCGTCACGCGAAAGAGCTTTTCGGTATACACAAACGCGCCGATCCGCTGACGACGTGATAAGAGATTGAGCGCATCAGTGAGTTGCAGCTCGTTGTTCTTGTCAGGAGTTGTCGCTTGGAGCGCTTCGAAGATCTGGGGCGTCAGCACGTATCGTCCGACGATGGTCAGCCCGGTGTGGCGCCCCGTGGTCGGCTTCTCCCGAAGCTCTTTGACGAGATAGACGTTCTCACGCAAGGGCTTGCCCAGTTGGGCGATCCCATAGTTTTTGAAGTCCGCTGCTCCTTCGACGCCTGTCACCGCCAGCACGCTGCACCGATACTCTTCATACAGGGCGAGCATCTGGCGTAAGCACTGCCGGCCCTCCCCCAAGAGGATATCATCGGGAAGGATAACCGCGAACGGCTCGTCGCCCACTGCTCCCTGAGTAGTCAAGATGGCATGGCCCAGCCCCAACTGGGGCTCTTGGACAACAGTGCGCACTTTCAGCCCGCGTGGAAGTTTTAATGTCGGCACGGCTTTGCCGGGGGCCAGCACCAACACGACCTCGCTCAAGCCGGCCAAGGCCGTCTCTTCGAGAGCTGGGCGGAGCATCTTGCCCAACTGCTCTGGGGAGAGCAGGCGCGGCTGCCAACCCGCGATGGGGATGACAGCGCGGCGCACGCGCTTGCGGCGCAGCTCCCGCCACCGGCTAATGAGGCGAAAGAACTCCTCAGTGAGCTCCTCGCGCTCGGGAAGGGGGAGATCTCTCAACAGCTCAGTAATATCGCCCAGGCGCGGCATCAGCTCCTCTGTCGGCTGATAGCCGGCCGCCCGCAGAAGCTCTCGCTTTTCAGAAGCTGTCAGATCGAGCGCCTGCATCAAGCGCGTGAGCATCTCCAGAGAGGGCCGGCGTTGCCCTTTCTCGATATAAGTTACAAAGCTTGCCGAGACTCCAGCGCGCTGGGCGAGCTGGGCCTTGGTCAGGTCCAGCCGCTCTCGGTACCGTTGGAAGAGCGACGCAAGCCTTTGGGGATCGCTCATGCCACCTCCATGGCACTGTTGAGTTTAGCTTGCGGTATTCACTTTGTCAAGTCTTTTATGGGAACGATCTTCACTTGACTTTCACTTTGTGAATATTTTATACTGTAAGCGTTTCACAATGTGATGAACAGAAGGAGGCAGCCCGTGAGGTCTATTGCGTGGCTGGATGAGGTAGGGAGATCCGACGTGAGATTAGTTGGGGGGAAGGGGGCGTCGCTTGGGGAGATGCGAAGGGCGCTGCGGGGTATCCCCGTGCCTGATGGCTTCGTCGTCACTGCCCAAGCATTTCGCGCGTTCTTACAACGCACCGGCTTAGATACTCGCATCCGCGCGCTCATCAGCGAGCTGGACACCCACAACGTCCAGATGCTTGCTGAGTATGGCCAGAGAATCAGAAATCTCGTTATTGAGACCCCGTTGCCCTCTGATCTTGAAGATGCGATTCGACGCGCCTATCGTGAGCTCATTAAGAAGACCGGCAGCACGGACGTTGCCGTGCGCTCCTCCGCCACGATAGAAGACTCCGAAGAGCACTCGTTCGCCGGTCAGCACGATACGTTCTTGCACATCAAAACCGAAGCGATGCTCCTCGATCGGGTGCGCCGGTGCTTCGCCAGTCTCTTTACAGATCGCGCCATTTCGTATCGGCGCGACCGCGGCTTCACCAACGGCGATGTCGATCTTGCTGTCGTCGTCCAGCAGATGGTGCGCTCGGATTTAGCTGCTTCTGGAGTGCTTTTTACAATTGACCCCGAATCAGGCGCAGAGAACGTCGTCTATATCACGTCTTCGTACGGCTTTGGCGAGCTGGTTGTGCAAGGGCGAGTCAATCCGGATCAGTTCTACGTCTTCAAGCCGGGGTTGAAAGAGCATTATAAAGCGCTGATCGAGAAGCGTCTGGGCAGCAAGCAGAAGAAGCTCGTCTGCGCCAACGGCGCCCTGCACGAAGAAGACGTCCCCTATGAAGAACAGCAACGGTTCTCGATCAGCGACGACGAAGTCTTGCAATTAGCGCGCTGGGCGGTGCAGATCGAAGCGCACTATGGGCGTCCGATGGACGTCGAGTGGGCGAAAGACGGGGTGACAGGGCAGCTCTTTATAGTTCAGGCGCGGCCAGAGACAGTACACGGTGCTAAGAGTGCGCATACGCTAGAGAGCTACGTATTGGAAGAGACGGGAAAGCTTCTTGTGCGCGGCGAACCCGTCGGAAGCAAGATCGGCCAAGGCCGAGCGCACATCATTCGCGATGTCTCGGAGATCGGGCGTTTCCGCCCCGGTGAAGTTTTAGTAACTGAAATGACCGA
>JAUQPG010000054.1 GCA_030550495.1 Candidatus Bipolaricaulota bacterium
GGGGGCCTTAGCTGGGGTGGCACTGGTTGGATTCATGCGGCGGGTTGAGGGGAACATCTGGGCAGCGTTCCTAGCCACTCAAGCGTGGGTCGCTGCAAGCCAACAGATCTTTCTGTTAAAAGCCCCGTTGGTGCCGGCTCTGGTCGCAACGGCAGCGTATACCTGGGGTGCGAAATCCCTATCTACTGGGCTCCAGCCCTCGTGGAGCTTCACAGTAGTGAGTTGGAAGTTCTAGCTGTGAATGTAACGCCCATTACTTTTCTGGTCAGCTTGGGTTTGCTAGAATATTTTTGTCACAAAACGATAGCCGAAGGAGGATCTTATGGCGCGTCTTGGGAAGATATCTCTTTTATTCGTTCTTGGTGTGCTCGCTGTTGGGCTGGGGAGCACAGCGCTGGAGGGCCGGACGCTGACGGTCTCTCAGATGGTCTTTTTGGACGATCTGCCCTATGCTGTTTCGTATCGCATAGAGATCGCGCCGGGGTACAGCTCTGGCGGAGCGACGATCTATAAGTTTGCGGGCTCGGCGTATCTTGCTGGCGATCTAGGCACGCTCACAGAGATGGGCTATGAGCTGGGGCGTGCTGCGGGACGGTTCGTCTTTGGCGGGCTTGTCCCCGCGAGTGTGCTCATCGAGATCGCGGCTTTAGCGTTCGTGAATGGCCGCGTGATAGCCGAGGGTCGATATGGTCTAGGCAGCTTTGGCACCGCGGTGCAGCATCTGATGCTCGATCCAGCAAAGAACATGGTAGATGGGCATACGTTCGTCAAAGCTATCGCCCCGGCGATCAATATGATCGGGGATATCACGGCCCCTATCTCGATCACCGCGACTTATGAGAAAGACAAGATTACAGGGCTGGTGCAGTACGGGGCACAGCTCACAGCAGAGCTGAAGCTCAAGCACAAGCAGCACGACCCGCGTGACCCAGAGCTTGAGGGCTCTGTCTATGTTCGTAATCTGACGCTGGCCGTGCTCAGCCCGACGGCATGGACGTTCTCTGGGGAGATCGTCGCAGCGCTGCACGTAGATCCATAACCAGACTTCGTCTGGACTGTTCATCGTGCCGCTGTGCGGCACGATATGAGTCCCTCGCTCTGCTCTGTAAGCACTCCTCTCACGTGATGACCCACGGGAGAGGGGCCGGGGGAGGGCCTTAGTTAGATTCCCATTCTCTTGGCGATGATCTCGTACATCACTTCGGTGGTACCGGCGCCGATCTTCCAGAGACGAATGTCCCTATAAAATCGCGCGATGTCGTATTCCTCGACGTAGCCGTAGCCGCCGTGGATCTGTAAGCACTCGTCGGCGACCTCGCAAGCGACATCAGCGCAGAACGCTTTGCACATCGAGACGACCATCGTAGGGTCTTCGCCGGCTTCAAAGAGCCGCGCCGCGTGATAGAGCAATTGTCTAGCAGCCTCGAGCTTCGTCTGGAGCTTGGCAAACTTGTGCCGCGTGATCTGGAATTCTGAGAGTCTCTTGCCGAAGAGCTCGCGTTCTTGGGCATAGCGAATCGTGTCTTCGAGGGCCTGCTGGGCGGACGCGGTGAACGCCACGCACGCGACGAAGCGTTCCAGCTGGAGCCCCTCCATGGCGTAATAGAAGCCCCTGTTCTCCTCACCCAGCAGATGGTCTGCGGGAACGGCACAGCCGTCGAAGGCGAGCTGGCCCCAGTCCGAGGCGTGCATGCCGAGCTTTTTCGGGAGCTTCTCGACGGCAAAGCCCGGGGTGTTGCGCTCGACGAGGAAGAGCGAGATCCCGCGGTGGCCCGCGCGTGGATCGGTCTTGGCAGCTACAATGAAGATATCGGCGTTCATGGCGTTGGTGATGAACGTCTTGCTCCCCTTAAGAATATAGTGAGAGCCAGTCTTTTTGGCCGTTGTCTGCATGGCGGCGAGATCCGACCCGCCGCTGGGCTCGGTGAGGGCGATCGCCGCGACCTTTTCGCCGCGGATGAGCTCGGGAAGATACTTCTGTTTCAGGGCCTCGGAGCCGTATTTGTACAGATAGGGCGAGCTCATATCTGTGTGCACCAAGACGCTCATGGTCAGGCCACGGGAGCGGCAGCGTCCCATCTCTTCGCAGAAGACGACGGTGGACCAGATATCAGCTCCAGCGCCGCCGTATTTTTCGTCGAAGCGGATCCCTAAAAATCCGAGTTCGCCCATTCTTCTATAGACGTCTTTGGGGAAGGTGCCGGCGGCCTCCCACTCATCGACGTGAGGGTTGAGTTCTTCGTCGACGAAGCGGCGCACAGCGCGGCGGAAGATGCGGTGCTCTTCGGAAAAGGGGTAGTCCATACTATTCCTCCTCATGGTTAGTTCGATTCTCATTGTACAGTATAGTGGGCACCCTGAGCTAGGTCGCTTGTGTGCTGCAGAAGGTCTTTCACAAGCCGGGGTGCTGAAGCTCCTAGGGGGCGAGGTGCTGCACCTCGCCCCCCTGACACTTATTAGATGTTCTTCACTTCGTTAATGAGCTTGGTGAGCGACTCTTTTGCATCCCCAAAGAGCATGCGGGTCTTCTCGTTGTAGAACAGCTCGTTCTCGATTCCCGCAAACCCCGGGTTCATACTGCGCTTGAGCACGATGATCTGCTTGGCGTGATCAGCGTTGAGAATGGGCATCCCGTAGATGGGACTGCTCTTGTCATAGCGGGCTGCGGGGTTGACGACGTCGTTGGCCCCAACGATCAGCGCCACGTCAGCATTCTGAAATTCGTCATTGATCTGGTCCATGTCGTAGAGCTGATCGTAAGGGACGTTGGCTTCCGCTAACAGAACGTTCATATGCCCTGGCATACGACCCGCCACGGGGTGGATCGCGTACTTGACGGTGACCCCGCGCTTGGCCAGCTCGTCCGCGAGTTGTCTGACGGCGTGCTGGGCTTGCGAGACGGCCATGCCATAGCCGGGAACGATGATGACGAGCTGGGCATACGCCAAGAGAATAGCAGCCTCGTCGGCTTGGATAGGCCGAACTGTCTTAGTTGTGGCTGTTGCCGACGATCCTGCGGTCACCACTGCTCCGAAGGCCCCAAAGAGCACGTTGGTGATCGGGCGGTTCATGGCCCAGCACATAATCTGGGTGAGAATCACGCCGGACGCACCAACGAGCGACCCGGCGATGATAAGGGCGTTGTTCTTGATGACGAACCCGGCCATGGCTGCGGCAACCCCCGACAAGGCATTTAAGAAACAGATCACGACGGGCATGTCCGCCCCGCCGATGGGGATCGTAAAGAGCACCCCGAAGATCAGCGACGCGATCGTCAAGTAGAGAAAGACCCAGGGATGCCCAAAGTTTATGACCAAGAAGACGGCCGCAGCCACGATCGTTAGGAAAAAGATGAGATTGATGAAGTTCTGGTAGGGATAAGTAATAGGACGCTCGTTGACTATCCCTTGGAGCTTGCCTGCGGCGATCATGCTCCCGGAGAACGTCACTGCTCCCACAATCAGCGCCAGCATGATCGTGATCGAGACGTCCACAGTTAATGCCCCAGGATCAGCGGCGTACTTAAAAAACTCTGCGGCGGCGACGAGTGCCGACGCCCCACCACCAAACCCGTTAAAGAGCCCGACCATCTGGGGCATGGCCGTCATCTGCACCGTGCGAGCCATGATCGCCCCCACAGCTGAGCCAATCAAGGCCCCGATGATGATCATCGTGTAGTCTTTGATGCCCGAGACAAAGAGCGTGGCTACAATAGCCAAGAGCATCCCTAGCGAGGACAAGAGATTGCCGGCGCGGGCCCGCTTGGGCGACTGCAACCACATCAGCCCAATGACAAAGCACGCCGACGCCACCATGTACGCAAGCGCAATGAGCACCTCTCGCACAGACATTACTTCTCACCCGGCTTTCGCTTGAACATCTGCAGCATTCGGTCAGTGACTAAGTACCCGCCCACGACGTTGATCATCGCGAGGATGATCGCGATAAACCCCAAGACAGTTTGCAACCAGCCCTCTTGCCGTCCGGTCACGATCAGCGCCCCGATAATAGTAATTCCCGAGATCGCGTTGGAACCGGACATCAACGGCGTGTGCAGCAGGGGCGGGACTTTCGTGATGACGGCAAAGCCCAAGAACATCGCGACCACAAAGATATACAGTGCGGCTAAGAGCGTTTCGGTCATAGAGCCTCCTTATTTTTGTAAGAGAATCGTGCCGTTATGGGTGATGCAGCAGCCCTTGATGATCTCGTCGGTGAAGTCGAGATTGAGCTGCTTTTCTTTAGTGATTAAGAGGCTGAGAAAGCTCGCGATATTGCGCGAGTACATGTGGCTGGCGTGATAGCTCATCGAGCTAGGGAGATTAATCGGCCCGACGATCGTCACGCCGTTGAGAGTGATCTCTTGGCCCGCTTGAGTGAGTTCGCAGTTGCCGCCCTGCTCGGCCGCTAAGTCTATGATGACCGAGCCGGGTTTCATCGTCGCGACCATCTCTTTAGTGATGAGCAGCGGAGCCTTCTTGCCCGGCACCAGCGCCGTCGTGATGACGACGTCGGCGTCTTTCACATATTGGGCGATGAGCTCGCGCTCCTTCTGCTTGTGCTCCTCGGAGAGCTCCTTGGCGTAGCCCGATTTGTCAGCAGCTTCTTCGATAATTAAGCCCACGAACTTGGCGCCCAAGCTCTCGACCTCTTGCTTGACCGCCGGACGCACGTCGAACGCCGAGACGACAGCACCCAATCGTCGCGCCGTGGCGATCGCTTGGAGTCCAGCAACCCCCGCGCCGATGACAAAGACCTTGGCTGGGGTGATCGTCCCCGCGGCCGTTGAGAGCATAGGGAGGAACTTAGGCAGATATTGCGTTGCCAAGAGAACGGCTTTATACCCTGCGACCGTGCTCTGCGAGGAGAGCACGTCCATGGGCTGAGCCCGAGTGATTCTGGGGATCATGTCCATGGCGAAGGCCGTGATCCGCTTCTGGGCAAGCTGCTGGACCAGGTCGGGATTGAGCAAGGGCTGCAGGATCCCGATCAAGACGCTCCCCTCGCGCAGGAGTGCGATCTCTTCGGGAGAGGGCTTCTGCACCTTGATCACCATATCTGCCGTGCCGAAGAGCGTCTTGCGGTCGGGGATGATCTGAGCGCCGGCGGCTTGGTACTGGGCATCAGGGTAGGAGGCGTTGACGCCGGCCCCGGCTTCGATCTGGACTTCGAGCCCCGATTTCACCAACTTGGCGACGGTCTCCGGCACGAGCGCGACGCGTCGCTCATACGGTGCGGTCTCTTTGGGAACTGCTATCTTCATACAACCTCCGTTTCTCTGCTTTGAGCTGTCGGGTAGATTTTACCGACTCTTGCCAAGATGACACCACGAGCTCTGTCATCTTGGTTTATGAGCTATGTCACACCCTCACCCCCCGTCCCCTCTGAGGGAGAGGGGAGTTAAGGGGTGAGGGGAAAGATCACAAAGATCAGCACGTCCCAGAGGGCGTGCGAGAGCATCACGGAAAGCAAGCTGCGCTCGCGCTCGTAGAGCCACCCCCAGAAGAGCCCCGCGACTGCTGCAGCGCATATTAACATAATATTGAGCGTCCAGATGTGAACAAGAGCATAGCTCGCCGTCGTCATAAGAAGAGCTCTTTGAGCGCTGAAACGCTCACTGAGCTGGCGCTGCACAAAGCCGCGCCAGAAGATCTCTTCACTCGGCCCCAAGAGAAAAAACAATAACAGCCCGATCCAGAGGGGATCGAGCTGCGCTCTGGTTGCGTAGACGTTGCTGATCTGCTCGGTCGCAAACGGGAAGATCCCAAGGGCGATCTGCTGGCCCATCCAGAAGATCGCGTACAGAAGAAGAGCCGACGCGACGCCGATCGCGATATCGCGCGGACGAACCGAAAAGAGCTGGATTCGCTTGGGCGTCAAGATCAGGGCACTCCCTGCTAAGGTCGCCGCGGCGAGTGAGAGCCTGACCCAGAAATTCCAGATTTCTGTCTGGAACGCGAAGTACCACAGGCCGAACGCTGCCAGCACCAGAACTGCTACGCTGCGGAGGTTTCTGCTCATAGTGGAAAGAACTTGTGCAGCACCAGCCCAAGAATAAGCCAGATGCCAAAGAGCGTGTCGAGCTGAGCGGTGCGGGCGTCGGCGTCGTTGGGGATCTGGTGCTGCATCGTGCGGATCAACCTGAACGCGACGGGGGCCGAGAAGAAGACTACTAGCCCCCACGGGCTTAAAATCTTCAAGGCGATCAGCGCGATGACGGCACCATACGCCAGGAGAATCAGCCCTTGATAGAGATGGAGCGTCTTTCTCTGACCGAGCAGCGTGCCCAACGTCTTAATCCCTACACTGCCGTCGTAGTCGATATCTCTTAAGTTATTGGCGAGCAAGACCAGCGCGACTAAGAGCCCAAACGGCAGCGAGATCAAGATCGCTTCGGGGCTGAGTGAGCTCCTTTGCACGAAGTACGTCCCGCCGACCATCAGTGGGCCCCACATCAAAAACACAGAAAGCTCCCCCAGCGCGATATATTTGTACTTGATCGGGCCAGCGGTGTAGAAGAAGCTCGCGATCGCGCCAACGAGGATGAACCAGAGCAATCCAAGCCCCACGACTGAGACCAGATACAGCCCGACGAGCGCAGCGATCGCGTAGAGTCCCAGACTGACGCTCAGCACCCCCCTAGGGGAGATCAGCCCCTGAACTAACGGGTGCGGCCGATAGAGGGTCGTGGGTGCTCCGGGGCGGTCAACCCCGCTCTTATAATCAAAATAGTCATTAATAAGATTGGTCGCGGCGTGAACAGCTACAGCCCCGACGAGCGTCACGAGAAAGAGCCCGGGATCGAACGCCCCATCGAGGGCTGCCAATGCCCCGCCAACCCCAACGGAGATCGCCGTCATGGTGAACGACCACGGACGTGTCGCGAGGAACCAGATTGTAAGATTCATACCCTCTTCGCTTGCTCCAACACCCTCTTCAAGTCGATCTTGATATCGAAGACTTGCACCTCGATCATGACAAGTTCTTCAGAGCCCGTGTTGACAAAGTCGTGCAGCTCGCCGTTGAGGACCCGTACGACCGAGCCGGGCTTGAGCTGATGTTCGACCCCGTCTAGGCGGACGAGCCCCGTCCCGGAGATCACGTAGAATATTTGGGGATGGGGATGGCGATGGGCGGGCGACGTCCCACCTGGAGCCATCTTCACCAGCATCATCTGCGCGTGGGAGTTGGAATCAGCTCGCGTCCACATGGGCTTCTGCCAGATCGTTGGCGAGATGCCTTGCTCCCACGGTGCATCGGCCAACTGCAAGACCTGTGCGTACTCTGCCATAAGACCCTCCTTCAGAGCCTCATCTCTGAGTCTATACCCTACGGCATAGCAAGCTGAAGGCCATACCGCTCTATGATATAATCTTCGGGGAAGGGCTGTCAATGATGCGTTACGGCGACTACCAGAAGAGGCGACCTATGGCCGTTCCCAAGCGGCGCACGCCACAGCGGGGGGGAATCGCTCCGCATCGCTGGGGGATCATCGTGGGAATTTCTGTTCTCGCGGTGGGGCTGGGAGGTTGGGCTGTCTACAGTATTTACTTTGCCAAGCCGGGGATCGCTATCCCTATCCAGCAGCCAAGTAACTACGAGCTGCGCCTGGGCGAGACCGTCAGCTACCATTCTGTTCCGCCGACGTCAGGGCCACGGGCGGGCGCGGCGACTGACTGGGGGATTCACGACCGCCCCATCCCAAACGAGATCCAAGTCCAGATGCTCTGGCGTGGGGGAGTCTTGGTGCAGTACCGTCCCGTGGAAAGCCCAGCGCTCGACGACCCCGTTGCTGAGGGCTTAAAGAGATTGATCGGGCGTCTGCGTACTGAGCATTTTGAAAGATACTGCAAAGTGATCGTCGCGCCCTATCCGTCGTTGCCCAAGAAGATCGCGCTGACGGCCTGGGGGCGTTTAGACACATTCGATGCTGAAGAGATCACCCCGGATATCGAGCGCAGAATCGTGCGATTTTTAGATAAGCTTATTGACGCCTATAACCCAGGACGTGCGGGGTGTCCCTAGGACCAGTTGACAGTTCCAAGTTCAAAGTTGAGGGAAGAGATGCTGCGTGAACTTGTCCGCCAGAAG
>JAUQPG010000012.1 GCA_030550495.1 Candidatus Bipolaricaulota bacterium
CCCGCTGCAAGAACGGGAAGAGATCGATATTGGCGTCTTCGGGGAGATTTTCTAATTGTCGTGCCCAGAGCTCCTTGCAGCCCCCAGCCGCGGGGATGACCCCAACGCCGAACTCGACCTGGCCCATATAGAGCTCGCAATGTGCCCGCACCCGCGCGCAGTGCAAGACGATCTCTGAGCCACCGCCAAGAGTCATATTGAACGGCGCAGCCACGACGGGCTTCTCAAAATACTTTATGGCCATATTGGCGTCTTGGAACGCCTTCACCATCCGTCCCAGCTGCTCCCACGCCTTGCTCTGGATCGCGCCCAAGACCAGGCCAATGTTTGCCCCGACAGAGAAGTTCTGGCCCTCGTTGCCGATCACGAGCCCAACAAAGTCGCGCCGGCGCACCTCTTCCAAAGACGCGCTCAGCATCTCAATGATATCGGCGTCGATGGCGTTCATATAGGTGTGAAACTCTAGACAGGCCACGCCATCGCCCAAGTCTATCAACGATGCCCCTGGCGTCTCTTTAATAATGCGCTTTTTATCTTCTTTGAGCTCAGAGAGCACAAGCACGCCCGCGGGTCTGGGCAGCTCACGATATGCTTTTGTTTGCACATCGAAATAGAACTTCTTGCTCTCTTTGCGCTGATAGAAGCTCTCCCCATGCGCCAACAGATCCTCGACGATCTTGGAGATCTGCTTGCCCTCGCGCTTCATCCGCTCGACGGACTCTCTGACACCGATAGCATCCCAGGTCTCAAACGGCCCCAGCTCCCAGTTGAACCCCCACTTCATCGCGTTGTCGATCGAATAGATATTGTCTGAGATCTCCGGGATCAGCCGCGCTGCGTACAGCAGCGTCTCCGAGAGCACCTTCCAGGCGATGCGCCCCGCGCGGTCGTCGGAATAGACAACAGCTTTGATCTTCTCGCCTACGGTAGCCTGCTGACTTGCTTTTGCAAGCGACGGATAATCAAACTTCTCTTGAGGGCGATAGTCCAAAGTCTTATAGTCGAAGACCCAGAACTCCCTCTTGCCGTCGACGGTCTTCTCTTGATAGAAGCCCTTGCCCGTCTTGCGGCCCAGCAGCCCCCGCTGCAGCATCGTCTGCGCAAATGCGGGCAAGCGATAGACCTCGCGCATGGGGTCGTGGGGCAGATTTTCATAGATATTCTTCATCACGTCGGCCATGACATCGAGACCAACCAAATCTACAGTCCTAAAGACAGCACTCTTAGGGCGGCCCAGCGCCGGCCCGAAGATCGCGTCGATTTCTTCGATCTTATACTCGTCTTCCAGCATCGCCTTAAGCAAATATGAGATCCCAAAAATCCCGATTCTATTGGCTATGAAGTTGGGTGTGTCTTTCGCTAACACAACCCCCTTGCCTAAGCGTCGCTCCGCGAAGTCCATCATAAACTGTACGATCTCCGGGTCGGTCTCCTCGCCGGGGATGATCTCTAATAATTTCATATAGCGCACGGGGTTGAAGAAGTGCGTAATGAGCGTGTGACGCTTCAGCTCCGGCGAAGATTTCTGCGTGATCGCTTTGAGCGCAATCCCGGAAGTATTCGAGCTGACGATAGAGTCTTTCTTTCGAAACTTCTCGATCTTAGCGAACACTTCTTGCTTGACGTCCAATCTTTCAAAGACGGCCTCGATGATCCAATCGGCTTCGCCCAAGCGATCTAAGTTATCTTCAGTATTCCCCACGGTGATGAGCTGAGCGTCATTGGGGTCGAAGAAGAGCGCCGGGCTCGCTTTCAGCGCCCTCTGCAGCCCAGCATTGACGATACGATTTCTCACAGCGGGGTCTTGCAGAGTGAGTCCCTTCGCTTTCTCCTCAGGGGTCAATTCTTTGGGGACAATATCCAAGAGATGAACTTTAATCCCGACGCCCGCTAAGAGCGCGGCAATTCCCGATCCCATCGTGCCCGCGCCTAAGACAGCGGCTGTTTTGATCTCACGCATAGTCGCTTGCTCCCTTCTTTAGACTCTCTCGAAGACCGCGGCCATCCCCTGGCCGCCACCCACACACATCGTCACCACCCCAAACTGCGCGTCGCGCCTGGGCATCTCGTGCACGAGCGTGACCAACAAGCGACACCCCGACGACCCGAGCGCATGGCCCAATGCGATGGCTCCCCCGTTCACGTTCACCTTCTCCATAGGCAGATCGAGCTCTTGAATGACCGCGAGCGCCTGCGCCGCAAACGCCTCGTTGAACTCAAAGAGATCTATGTCCTTGAGCGAGAGCTTCGCTTTTTGCAAGGCCTTGGGGATCGCATAAACCGGGCCGATGCCCATGATCTCTGGGCGGACGCCCGCCGCAGCCGCAGAGACAAATCGCGCCATTGGCTTCAATCCCAGCGAGCACGCTTTTTGCTTGGACGCAATCAGCACCGCCGAAGCGCCATCAGTCAAGGGCGACGAGTTTCCAGCAGTAACCGTGCCCCCCTCGCGAAAGACGGGCTTTAATTGCGCCAAGGCTTCAAGCGTCGTATCGCGCCGAATTGTCTCATCGACTGTGTGTGTGATCGTCTTGCCGTCTACGTGTACTGTCAGGGGGACGATCTCGTCCTTGAAGCGCCCCGAGTCGGTAGCGCGCACGGCCTTCATGTGCGACTCATACGCGAATTTATCTTGAGCTTCACGCGAGATCTTGTACTTTTCCGCGACGTTCTCCGCGGTGATCCCCATGGGCGTGTAGACTTCTGGGTACTCCTGAGCTAGGATCGGGTTTGGACGAGGGGTGTAGCCGCCCATCGGCACCATGGTCATCGATTCGACCCCACCAGCGATAATCAGATCGGCGTCGCCGTACGCGATCGCGTAGCAGCCGTTGACGACCGACTCCAAGCCCGAGGCGCAGAAGCGATTGACCGTGCATGCGGGCACGGTCTCCGGGATCTTCGCTAAAAACTGAGCGATACGCGCGACGTTCATGCCCTGCTCGGCTTCAGGCATAGCGCAGCCTAAGCGAATATCGTCGAGCTCTTTCGGGTCGACCCCCGTGCGCTCGATGAGGGCTTTCAAGACCGCTGCGGCCAGCTCGTCGGGGCGTGTCTCCCGCAAGACGCCCCGGACGGCTCGTCCCACAGCACACCGGACAGCCCCAACAACCACGACTTCGCGCATAGGAAGACCTCCTCACTTCTCGTGCTTAGCCAACTCCGCATCGATCATCGCTTTAAATCGCTCATAGGGATGGGCTCCAACCAACGGACGCCCGTTGATAAAGAAGAGTGGCGTTCCAATAGAACTTGGTCGTTCGGCTTCAGGCACCCGAGCCAGGAGATCTCGCAAGATCTGACGATCTTTCTCGACTTCCTCTCTGGCCCAGTCTGACTCCAGACACCGGGTAAACGCCTCCACGTCGAGCCCTAGATCCTTGGCAAGCGCTCTCAGATCTTCTGCGCTCATGCGGCGAGCCGAGCCCTCGCTAAAGATCTCATAAAACAATCTATCATGGTACTCCCAGAAGTGCCCCTGGGCGTGGGCACACTCGCCCGCTTGGGCTGCCAACTGCGCGACCTCTCCGTGCACGATCAAATTATGAAAGACGTACCTGACTAGCCCTGGCTGAATGTACTCTTGGTCTATCTTGGGGAACGTTTGGAAGAGATGGCGTGCGCAGTAGGGGCAATAGAACTCAGCAAACTCAATGATTGTCACAGGGGCCTCGGCCACGCCCTTTGTCGGTTGCTCTGGGATATTTTCAACAGCCGTCGGAGTAGGTTGAGCAGGCTCTGTGGGTTGCTGAGGCTGCTCTGGCTGTGGTGGCGGAGCCGGTGCGGTCGTCGTCTCAGGGGGCTTGGCCGGGCGCGACGAGATCCAATTGAGCGCGATCACCGCGCCGGCTGCAACGATAGCGAGAATCACTATCCAGACAATGGGGTTGCTCACGATGTGAGTCTTCTTCGCAGACATGGGGTCTCCTTTGTATCGAGTTCTTATATATTTTGCTCGATGAGCGAGTCTGTGTGCAACTCTCTTATGCCTCCTTAGGCGGCCTGGCGATTAAGATCAGGGCTGCGGCGGCGGCGGCCAAGACAGCGAGTACTACGAATGCCCCGCTCCAAGCGCCCGTGGCAGAACGGACTTGCGCCCCGATGATCGGCCCGAGCACCCCCGCCGCTCCCCACGCCGAGAAGACCCACCCGTAATTGACTCCCAGGTGCTTCGTCCCATAATAGTCTGCTGTGAATGCCGGCATGACCGAGAGACTGCCCCCATAGGCAAAGCCGATGAGACTGATCCCCAGCGTGTAGAGTGTGAAATCGTGGGCATTGGGGAGAATAAAGAGCAGCGTCACGATGAAGACAGCTTGGGCTAGGATCGTCGCGCCTTTGCGACCAAGATGATCAGAGATAAACCCGAACGCCGGGCGCCCCAGACCGTTGAGAACCGACATTAAGCCCAAGGCCCCCGCAGCCACCGTCGCGTTCAGCCCAGCGAGCTCCTGACCCATAGGGACCGCTTGGGAGATCACCATCAACCCGACCCCAGCCCAGAAGAGAAAGACGACCCACAAGAGATAGAACTGAAACGTTTTGGCCATCTGGGAAGGAGGGTAATCTTTCTGATCTTTGGAGCCAGGGCCGTTCTCTGGGGGTGTCCAACCCGCGGGCTTCCACCCCACAGGGGGATTGCGCAGGATCGCACCAGCGATCACAACCAAAAGCCCAATGATCACCCCCAAGACCGCAAAGGTCCTGTAGACACCAATCTGAGAGATGAGCCAGGTGCCCACCGGTGCGATGATCAACGAGCCCGCGCCAAATCCCAACACTGCTAAGCCTGTGATGAACCCCCGCATGTCGGGGAACCATTTCACGCATGTCGCAATGGGGGTGACATACGCAAAGCCGACGCCCAACCCCACAAGCACACCATACGTGATGTAGAGCCCCAGGAGCGTTTGGCCAAACTGGCCAGCGAGCAGAAAGCCCGCACCAAGCAGAACTCCGCCAGTCATGGCGACAATTCGTGGCCCGACGCGATCCTGCCACCGCCCGGCAACGATCATCCCCACGGCGAAGAAGACCACACAGAGCGTGAAGGGCAGTGTTGCTTCTTGAATGGACCAGCCGTGTAAACTCATCAACGGATTACGAAAGATGCTCCAGGAGTAGACGTTTCCCAGGCCCAATTGCATCAAGACTGCCGCGATGACGAAGAGCCACCGATTCGGCAGGCGCTCTTCAATAGTCACTGTTGTATTTTTCATGGTGCTCTCTTTCTATGAAAGCTCAAAGTGAGCCCCATCCCTCCCTCGCCTTGCCCTGACGAGGGAGGGAGTGGGAAGGAGGAGGTCATGTGCGCTTAGCCCTCGCTCGATTCGTACTGGCTCTTGAGCTGCGCGATCACCGAGGGATCAGCCAGCGTGGTCGTGTCACCGAGCGCACGGCCTTCGGCAATGTCTCTGAGCAGCCGGCGCATGATCTTGCCCGAGCGCGTCTTGGGCAACTCCGCTACAAAGAAGATATCGTCGGGGCGCGCAATCGGGCCGATCTTCTTGGCGACGTGTTGCTTCAGTTCATCGGCTAAATCTGAGGAGGGCTTGTAGCTAGCACGCAGCGTCACGAACGCCGAGACCGCTTGGCCTTTGATCTCGTGGCTCTTGCCGATGGCCGCTGCCTCGGCCACCGCCGGATGGTCGACGAGGGCGCTCTCGACCTCCATCGTGCTGATTCTGTGCCCAGAGACGTTGAGCACGTCATCGATGCGCCCTAGGAGCCAGAAGTCCCCGTCCTTGTCGATCTTGCAGCCGTCGCCGGTCAGATAGACCCCGGGGAACTTGCTCCAGTATGCGTTCTTATAGCGTTCGGGGTCGCCATAGAGCGTGCGGAGCATTCCCGGCCAGGGCTTGGTGATCACGAGATAGCCTGCTCCTTTACCCGGTGGGATGGGGTTGCCTGACTCGTCTAAGACTTGTGCTTCGATGCCTGGGAAGGGTCTGTTTGCGCTGCCGGGCTTGAGCGTCGAGATCCCCGGCAAGGGTGTGATGAGAATGTGCCCGGTCTCGGTCTGCCACCACGTGTCGACAATCGGGCAGCGCTCCTTGCCGATCACTTTGTAGTACCACATCCAGGCTTCAGGGTTGATCGGCTCACCGACAGAGCCGAGCAATCTCAATGACGACAGATCGTGCTTGTTGGGGTACTCTTCGCCCCAGCGCATAAACGTTCGGATCGCTGTCGGGGCCGTGTAGAGGATATTCACTCTGTACTTTTCGACAATCGCCCAGAAGCGATCTTTATCGGGGTAATCGGGCACGCCCTCGAAGATCACCGTTGTCGCTCCGTTGGCCAGCGGGCCGTAGACGATATAGCTGTGCCCAGTCACCCAGCCGATATCAGCCGTACACCAATAGACGTCTTCGTCTTTGATGTCGAAGATCCATTTATGGGTGAGAGCAGTGCCCACCAAATAGCCCCCAGTCGTGTGCACGACGCCCTTGGGCTTTCCGGTCGTGCCCGACGTATAGAGAATGAAGAGCATGTCTTCAGAATCCATCGGTTCAGGCGGGCAATCTAGTGGGGCATCGCGCATCAGCTCGTGCCACCAGAACTCACGGCGATAGTACCCGCCGGTCAGGGGCGTCTTGAGCACGTCACTGCCCAAGATGCGCCGCACGACGATCACGTTCTCGACAGATGGGGCGTTCTTCAGGGCTTCATCAGCATTCTGTTTCAAGGGGACGATATGACCACGACGCCAACCACCATCAGCCGTGATCAGCAGCTTCGCTTGTGCGTCGTTGATTCTATCCCTGAGGGCTTCCGCAGAAAATCCGCCAAAGACGACGCTGTGTACCGCGCCGATGCGAGCACACGCGAGCATCGCTATTGGGAGTTCTGGGATCATGGGGAGATAGATCGCGACGCGATCCCCCTTCTTGACCCCCAGCTTCTTCAAGACATTGGCAAACTTGCAGACTTCACGATGCAAATCTTGATAAGTCAAGACGCGCTCGTCGCCGGGCTCGCCCTCAAAGATAATCGCAGCTTTATTGCGCCGCCAGGTCTTCAGATGTCGGTCAATGCAGTTATACGAGGCGTTGAGCTTGCCCCCGACGAACCACTTGGCCCAGGGCGGGTCCCATTCTAAGACTTTATCCCATTTCTTGAACCAGTCGATCTCTTCAGCAGCCTGTGCCCAGAAGGCCTCAGGATCTTTTGCGGCTTGCTCATAGATAGTTGGGTCATTGATATTGGCCTTCTTCCTGAACTCCTCCGGCGGGGGGAAGGTCCGCTTCTCTTCCAGCAGCGCAGCGATGGTCTGAGTATTGGTCATATTCGATCACTCCATTTCCGTTGTACTTTAATTCTAGAGGGCATAGGGAGAGGAGCGCCATGATACGGCGCAGGGCTGGGAATGATTTCGCTCAGGCCCCCTCTCCCGTGGCCACCCACGGGAGAGGGGTTGGGGTGAGAGCTTTTAGAACAGTCCCGTCACTTTGCCGGTCTTGACGTCAATATCAATTCGTCGGAACGCTGGATCAGATGAGGTCCCGGGCATCAAACTGATCGTCCCGGTCACGGGGCACAAGAACTTCGCCCCAGAATAGATGAGAATATCGCGGACGGGCAGGACCCACCCCTTGGGCACCCCCTTCAGCTCGGGATTATGACTGAGCGACAGATGCGTCTTGACCATCATCGTTTGGTAGTTGCTGTACTTAGGGTCGGATTCGATCTTCTTGGCTTTGGCTTCGGCTTCGGGGGTCCAGCTCACTCCGTCAGCCCCGTAGACGACTTTTGCGATCTTCTCGACCCGCTCACGCAGCTTCATCTCCAACGGATAGAGAAACTCAAACTGTGACGGCTCTTGAGCAGCGTCGATGATCGCGTCGACTAATTCTAACGCGCCCTCACCGCCTTTGAGCCAATGTTCTGAAACAGCACAGCGCGCCCCAGCAGCTTCGACGGCCTTCTTCACTGCAGCGATCTCGGCTTTCGTATCTGTAGGGAAGACGTTGATACAGACCACAGGCACGATCCCGGAAGTCTGAATGATCTTGAGATGATGCAGCAAGTTGGGCAAACCCTGCTCGACAAGCTTCACGTTCTCTTTTGTGTACTCTTGCGGGATAGGCCGACCGGGCACGACCTTGGGGCCGCCGCCGTGCATCTTCAGCGCCCTGATCGTCGCAACGAGGACTGACACATGAGGCTTCAGCCCGCTGAGCCGACACTTCACATTCCAGAACTTTTCAAAGCCGATATCGGCCCCGAAGCCTGACTCCGTCACGTGATAGTCAAAGAGCTTCAGCCCGAGCAGATCGCCGATGATCGACGACTGCCCCACGGCGATATTGGCAAACGGCCCGGCATGGACTAAGACGGGCTGATACTCGATCGTGCAGCAGAGCGTAGGATTGATAGTATTGCGCATCCACGCGGCCATGGCCCCGTCGACTTCCAAGTCTTTTGTCGTAACGGGGTTGCCCTTCTTGTCAAACGCGACCGTGATCTGTCCGATGCGCTCGCGCAGATCCGCTAAATCTTTCGCGATCGCGAGAATAGCCATCAATTCCGAGCTGACGGCAATATCGAAGCGCGACTCCATCATATAGCCGTCCATGCGCCCGCCTAGCCCAATCACGATGTGTCTTAAAGCTTGAGCGCAGAAGTCTATAACCCAGCCCATCTGGACGTTGGTCGGGTCTATGTCTAATCTGCGAAGCCCGATCTTCTTGAGCTGCTCGTCGTCATAATTGCGCTCGTGCTGGAGCCGAGCCGTGAGGGCGACCATCGCCAAGTTATGGGCGTTCGCAATATCGTTAATATCCCCAGTGAGCCCGAGGGAGAACTCGGTCATAGGGATCAGCAGGGCGTTGCCGCCGCCGGCGGCCGTCCCCTTAATGTTCATAGACGGGCCACCGGAGGGCTGACGAATACAGCCGCCGACGTTTGCGCCGCGCTTGCCCAGCCCTTCAATAATCCCCAGCGTCGTCGTGGTTTTGCCCTCACCAAGGGGGGTTGGTGTGATCGCCGTGACTTCGATATATTTGCCATCACGCTTGTCTTTGAGCCTCTGCATGATCTTGGCGAAGTCGAGCTTGCACACCCGTCCGTAGGGTAGGACTTCGTCTTTCTTGAGCCCTAAGCGATCGCGCCACTCGTCAGGGGTGGGCATCTTCTCCTCGGCCAGTTCCGCGATCTGCCAGTCCTTCAGCTTTGTGGGATCGTATGCCATAAGCATCGCCTCCTTAGCTCTTCAGTCCCGACTTTTGTACGATCTCCGGCACAGCCTCTTCCCATTCAATAGCCATAATGTGCACGCCTGCAACCCCTTGGATCTCTTTAAGCTGCTGAATCAATTCTACACAGATCTTGATCCCTTCTTGTCTCCACGCTTCGGCTCTCGCTTGCTTGTCTTCGATCCCCTTGCCTGCGGCCTCCATGCGCGAGACGATCTCATTGGGAACGTCTAGGCCCGGAACGTTGTCGCGCATATACTTAGCAGCTCCGGGCGTCTTGATCGGGCTGACTCCCGCTATGATATAGACTTTGTCGAGCAATCCCAAATCGCCCACCCGGGCGATGAACTCCCGAAATCTTTGGATATTATAAACGATCTGGGTCTGGATGAACTGGGCCCCGGCTTCGACTTTCTTCTTTAAGCGCAATGCGCGAAACTCATACGGTGGCGCAAACGGATTCTCCACAGCCCCGATAAACATAGCAGGGCGCTCGCCGGTCAGCTCATCCCCCGATAAGAAGCGCCCCTCGTCGCGCATCTTTTTCACTGTCTCGATCAAGTGTACCGAATCGAGATCGAAGACGCCCTTGGCTTGTGGGTGATTCCCAAACGACTGATGGTCTCCCGTCAGGCAGAGCACATTGCGAATGCCGAGAGCATACGCGCCAAGAATATCGCTCTGCAGGGCAATTCTATTGCGATCCCGACACGTGATCTGAAAGACCGGGTCGAGCCCAAAAGATTTCAAGATCGCGCACGCCGCGAGGCTGCTCATGCGCGTCACGGCTGTCTGGTTATCCGTGACGTTGGCAGCGTCGACCCAGTCTTTTAAGAGCTTTGCTTTCTCTTCGATGACTCTTCGGTCGGCGCTCTTGGGCGGGCCGCACTCGGCGGTCACCACGAATTTTTTTGCTTCCAAAGCGCGCTGGAGATTGCTTTCGGGCATATTTCTCTCTTCAGGTCTCTAACAGCATATCTTCCCGCACACGCTTTCTTGGACCTCCATGACGATCCGAGGACCAATCTTTTGCCGCAAAGATATTCTCTATATTCTGTCGCTGATTGAGCTTCCCTAGACGTTCATAGATCATGACCCACGCGCAGGGGCGCGGGCCGTTGTGAGCGACTTCGCATGTGCCATCGGCACGCACGCCCCCGCACGGGCCATTGAGTAAATTCTTGGCACACCGCGCAATAGGACAGATCCCTCCAGTCAAGTGCAGAATGCAATTGCCGCAGCCGGCGCAGACCTCGGCCCAGACCCCTTGGCGCTCGACTTCACCAAAGAATTTTGTGTTGAGCGCGGGCAAGATCGGAACGTCAAATCTCTCTGAGAGCTTATTGACCCCGACCCCGCATGCCAGCGAGAGCACCGCTTCTTGCTGCTCAATAGTCTTTGCCCAGGGCTCATTAAACTCGTCGTCGCACTGGCGCTTGACCGCGCCCTCGATAATTTCGATGGGGCGGCCCTGCTGCTTGCGCGCCAGCCGCACCGCTGCAGCCAATAACCCGACTTCTTTTTCGCCCCCGGCCATGCAGACTGCCACGCACGTCTGACACCCCAGAAAGAGCACTTTTTTATAGGGCTCCAGCATCTGCAGGATCTCTTCTATCGGTTTTTGGTCAGCGACAATCATCTGCGGCCTCCTTCAAGAGCTCCCTTCTCTTGAGGGGAGGGGTTGGGGGAGAGATTCTTAATCCGTTCTGTCAGCTCCCGCGCAATCTGCGCGAATCTGTCCCCTTGGGCCGAACTGAGATTGAAGAATTCTAATCGCTCCGGCGCAATGCCGAGCTTTGGCAGTAAGCTCTTGACAGCGAGCACGCGCTTCTTGGCTCGCAGATTCCCAGAGATGAAGTGACAGCTCCCCTCTAGACACCCAGCGACCATGACGCCATCAGCTCCGGCTTCAAACGCTTTCAGTATATAGAGCGCATCGAGCTTCCCCGTGCAGGGCAAACGAATAATATGCACATTGGGTGGGTATCTCAAGCGCAAGACCCCAGCCAAATCTGCCGCGGCAAATGCACAATAGTGGCAACAGAACGCCACGATCTTGGGCTCGTTAGTGTTCATACGCAAACAGCTCCTCCAACATTCTGAGCTCTTGAATATCTTCAAACTGCCCAAGCTGGATGGCTTTGGCCGGGCAGTCCGCCGCGCAGATCCCGCACCCTTGGCACTTCACCGCTTCTATCTCTGCAAGCCCAAGTTCATTAATAAAGACTGCACCGAAAGGGCACTCTCGCACGCACGTCAGGCACGCCGTGCACTTCTCTGGGTCTACCGACGCGACGATCCCCCCGGCTTCAAGCTGCTCCTTGGAGAGAATGATCGCTGCTCGCCCGGCAGCCGCTTGAGCCTTGGCGATCAGCTCGGAGATCGTCCCCGGCGCGTGCGAGCCCCCACAGAGGAAGATCCCGTGTGACGCAAAATCTACGGGGCGCAGCTTGATATGCGCTTCTACGAAAAAGCCGTAAGCGTCGAGCGGGACCTTCAAGAGACGACTCAGCTCTTCGTTATACGGATCGGGCACGACGCCAGTGCTCAGCACAACCAGATCGGGCTTGATCAGAACTTCCTGGCGCAGGCGCGCATCACGCACTGTCACGAAGAGCTGATCTCTCTCTTTACGCACGACGGGCGGCGCCTGCTCATCGTAGCGAATGAAGACGACCCCGCTATCGCGCGCACGACGATAGAGATCTTCCAAAAAACCATAAGAAATCATCTCGCGATAGAGCACATAGACCTGACGATCTGGGTCTTGGTCTAAGAGCGCGAGCGCATTTTGGAGAGCTTCTGCGCAGCAGATGCGCGAACAGTAGGGTCGCTGTTCGTTGCGCCCCACACATTGGATCATTACGATAGTTTTCTCTCTGGCTTCTGATCTCTCGATTTTGGCTTCCAACTCACGCTGCGTCAGCACGCGCCCATCTTCACCATAGAGATATTCGTTCGGCTTATGCTCATGCGCTTCCGTAGCAACGATCACGACGCCGTGCTGGATGCGCTCCTCGCCCCTGTGCAGCACCGTCGAGAAATTCCCAACAAACCCAGAGATCTCTTTCACTGCCGTGTTCGTACGCACGCGGATCTTCGGGTGTGCACACACCCTATCGAGCAAGTTGGCCCTTAAACTCTGCACGTCTTCGCCCTCTGGCGTGCGAGCGATCTCTTTCAGGTCAGACCCAAGCTCTGATGATTTTTCGACGAGATGCGTCTCGAAGCCGCTGTCGGCCAGCGTCAGCGCCGCGACCATCCCCGACAGCCCACCGCCGAGCACGAGCGCGACTGGGGTTACTTTCACAGACTGCACCGCAAGCGGTTTCAGCTCGCGCGCTTTCGCCACCCCCATGCGCACCAATCTCTTGGCTTTTTCTGTGGCTTTCTCTGGCTGATCCGAATGCACCCACGAGCACTGCTCGCGAATGTTGACCATCTCGAATAAGAACTTATTGAGCCCGGCTTCGCGGATCGTATCCTGAAAGAGCGCTGCTAGGTTTCTCGGCGTACACGAAGCGACCACGACTCGATTGAGCTGTTTTTCGCGAATGACTTCTTTCATGTGCTTGAGATTGTCTTGGCTGCACGTGTAGAGCACGTTTTCGGCGTGGACGACGCCAGGGAGCGTCTGAGCATACTCAGCAACGGCCTTGACGTCCACAACCCCAGCGATGTTGCTCCCGCAATGACAGACGAAGACGCCAATTCTCGGGGTACCCTCAGACACAAACTCTTCGGGATACTGCTTCGCTTTGGTGCGCGTGCCTCGTGCTGGCGCTAAGAGCGCCTCAACGGCGGCTGCAGCGGCGCTTGCTTGAATGACCGTTTCGGGAATATCTTTCGGTCCCGTGAACGCCCCAGTGACGAAGACGCCCTCCCGCGTGCTCATGACGGGATTAAACAGACTTGTCTTGGCAAAGCCGTGTTCGTTTAACTCTATGCCGAGCTTGCGCGCGAGCTCTTGTCCTTTGGCACTGGGACGCATCCCCACGGCGAGCACGACCAAATCAAACTCTTCTTCTCGCAAAGAGCCCGACTCGTCCCGATAGCACACGAGCAGATTTTTCGTCTCTGGGACTTCCGTGACTTGCGAGATCATCGAGCGAACGTAGCGCACGCCGTGCTCTTCTTTCGCGCGCCTGACTAAGTTCTCAAAGCCCTTGCCGTAAGCGCGCAGATCAATATAGAAGATCGTCGGCTCGATAGCGTGATCGTGCTCCTTGGCGACAATCGCTTCTTTGGTGGCGTACATACAACAGACGGCCGAACAGTAACTCTGATGGCGCAGATCGCGCGAGCCGACGCACTGGATGAACGCGACTTTCTTCGGGGCTTTGCCGTCGGAGGGCCGCAAGACTTTGCCCGTCGTCGGCCCAGAAGCGCTGAGCAGGCGCTCAAACTGCGGAGCCGTCAGCACGTTGGCGTAGCGCCCAAACCCGTACTCCCCCACACGACGAGCATCATACGGCTCGAACCCCGGTGCTACGATCACTGCGCCCACGTCGAGCGTCAAGACTCTTTCAGTCTGGGTAAAATCGAGCGCCCCGCGCTCGCAGGCTTTGAGACAGTTCTGCGGGCAGCGCCCGGACTTAAAGAAAATACACGTCTGGGGGTCAACGACGGCTGCCAATGGCACGGCCTGTGGAAATGGGATATAAATGGGCTTGCGCTTGCCCAGACCTACGTCGAACTCGCTGGGGAACTTCGCGTCTTGGTAGACGCACGAGGCGATGCACCGCCCGCACGCGATACATCGCGTGATGTCTACATAGCGCGGGCGCTGACGAAGTGTGATTTGAAAATTTCCGGGCTGTCCCTCGAGCGCTTCGACAGAAGCGAGCGTCATAATCTGGACGTTGGGGTGACGGCCGACCTCGACAAGCTTGGGCGAGAGCATGCACATGGCGCAGTCATTTGTCGGGAAGGTCTTATCTAACTGAGCCATGCGCCCGCCGATGGCCGGGCCCTCTTCGATCAGATAGACATAAAACCCGGAATCGGCCAGATCGAGGGCCGCTTGAATGCCCCCGATCCCGCCGCCCACTACCGCGACAGCGCCGTGCATGATTTCGCTCATCGTGTGTTCACAGTCGGCTGTGTTCGGCACGTGATCTTTTCTGAGCCAACGAGATGCGAATTCAGCATCAAATCTTTCTCGCTCCCGCCCAGGGCGAGACCTACGAGTTGCGTGATGAACAGCACGGGGATTGTCGGCTCCCGGCCATCTTTGCGAGAGAGCGTCCATTGGGCCCAGTCGAGATTGTATTGACAGAACGGGCACGACGTCACGAGCACATCAGCGCGACAGCGCCGCGCCATCTCCAAAATCTGAGAGCACATCTTGAGCGCGATCTCTTCGCTAATGACCGAAAAGCTCGCGCCGCAACAGGACGTCTTTGCGGGCCACTCTACAGCTGTCGCTCCGGCAGCCAAGACGAGCCGTTCCATCATCGTTGGGTGCTCGCGGTCATCGAAGCCTGTGACCCTTGGGATGCGCGTTGCCAAGCACCCGTAGTAGCACGCAACTTTTAGACCCTCAAGAGCTTTGATCTTTTCTTTCTGGATGCGCGGCGCGTGCTCGCTCAGCACTTCGAGAATATTTTTTATCTGCACACGCCCATCCAGAGGGCGTTCAATCGCCCGAGAGATGCGCTCGCGGGTCTGCGGGTTCTCCAGAGCTTTTTGCGTGATCTTCAGACGGCTATAGCACGCCGAGCACGCAACGAGTAAATCACTGCCTAGCTCTTGGGCAATCGCCAAGTTTCGCGCGGGCAGCGCATACGCTAAGTCTCTATTCAGAGCATGAGCTGAAGTTGCGCCGCAGCACGTCCAGCCCGGAAGCTCTTCTATCTCGATCCCCAAACGCTCCCAGACCCAATCGAGAGAGCGTTTATAGGGCCTCGCCGACGAGCTGAGCGTGCATCCGGGATAGAAGCGCATCACCAGACTTCGCCTGGACCGTTCGCCTTCGCCGGCCTTTGGCCGGCCTCGTCTGGGCCATAACTCCAGACGTCTCTTACGCAGGAGCTCCCAGCCCAACGCCGCCCGCGCAAACGGCTTTTTCAGTTTCAGATTGTAGCGAGCCATCAGCTCCAGCTCGCTTACCCGCCCGCCCCTGCGCACACAGCCTAAGAAGATCTGATGGAAGTCGCGGGCCTGAGGCAGTGCCGGCGCAAAGCCCTCACGCAGCGAGAGCTCGCGCAGCGTGTCCATCACATGCGCAATATCGATATCGTTGGGGCAGCGCACCGAGCACGTATAGCACGAGACACAGAACCAGAACGCATTGCTAGAGAGTACGGCTTCTCTCGCTCCAAGCTGAATCAGCCGAAAGAGCTCATTGGGGGTATGCTGCATATAGGAGACCATAGGACAGCCGGTGGCGCAGCGATCGCATTGGAAGCAGCGCCGCACCAATTCGCCGCTGTGCGCCTCGATCTCTTTGAGAAGATCAGCAGACTGCACTGTAAGTTGGCGATCTCCTGCCTGAGCCCCTGTCATAAAATTCTTTTCCCTACTGTTCTATATAGTTGATTGTAGATTTGTGAACGTGGGCAAGCTATGAGAAAGATCATTAAGAAATCTGATTCCAGTCAAAGACAGAGGAAACGTTGGACTACTTGTTCTGAAGGCGGGCGCGTCCAGAGCGAGACGACTACCAAGAGCACAACGGCTTGCCGACGAGCCATGCCCGATGAGATAGAACAGTGTGGGAATCACTCAAGCCGAGGCAAGTGCGATGTAGCCGTAGGTGTCGATCCTTTGGCGATAGGCGTTGCCTGGGGTGCCTAGCATATAGAACGCCGTCATATTGGTCGCATAGACCGTGTGGGCGATGGTCTTTTGTAGCTCCACCAGCCGATGACTAAGAGAACGAAACGAAGACCCGCTCTTTGATGCGCAGGCTCATGGATCAAGCCCCCACGGTGCGCTTAGCAGATTCGACGGTATTTTTTAATAACATCGCGATCGTCATGGGGCCGACACCGCCAGGCACCGGCGTAATAAAGCCCGCGACTTCCTTGGCAGCTTCAAAGTCCACATCGCCGACTAACTGTTTCTCGCCCACACGGTTGACCCCAACGTCAATCACAACTGCGCCGGGCTTGATCATATCAGCCGTGACGAGCTTAGGCCGCCCCGCCGCCACAACTAAGATATCTGCTTGGCGGCAGACTTCTTTAAGGTTCTTTGTGCGCGAATGCGCGATAGTCACGGTCGCTTGCTTGGCGAGCAAGAGCATCGCCACGGGCTTGCCCACAATCACGCTGCGCCCCACGACCACAGCGTGCTTGCCCTCGATCTGCGTCCCCGTTGACTCAATGAGCTTGATGCACCCGGCAGGCGTGCAGGGAACAAAGAGAGGCAACTCCTCCCAGAACTTGGCCGAGAGCAGCTTTCCCAGATTTATAGGGTGAAAGCCGTCCACGTCTTTATTGGGGCTAACTTCTTGTAAGACTTTATGCTGATCGAGATGGTCCGGCAGGGGCAGCTGCACGAGAATCCCATGAATGCGCGTGTCTGCGTTCAGATTGTGAATGAGCTCGATCAGCTTCTCTTGGGGGGTATCGGCGGGCAGGTGGATCTTCTGAGAATAGATTCCCGTCTCCTCGCACGCTTTTGCTTTCATATTGACAT
The DNA here is from genome assembly GCA_030550495.1 of Candidatus Bipolaricaulota bacterium. GTDB lineage: Bacteria > Bipolaricaulota > Bipolaricaulia > RBG-16-55-9 > DRXL01 > JANXCC01. The sequence goes on from JAUQPG010000012.1 coordinate 16,842, forward strand.
AGACTTTCGAAGCGGGATTCTCCCCAACTAAGACCGCAGCCAGCCCCGGCGTGATGCCGTACTTCTGCTGAAGCTGCGCAACTTCTTTTTTGAGTGCGTCGCGGATCTGCTGCGCGACCTGCTTGCCGTCAATAACAGTAGCAGCCATAGCCCACCTCGCTTCTGGAATTTGCTTCATTCTAGGGGATCTCGGCTCGGTACACTATGATACACGGCAGCCACGAAGATGATCACTGGCAAGCAACTTACAGTAAGTTAAGCAACCCGCTCGACCTGCGCAGCGCAGACTTTGAGCTCCGTGATCCCGCAGATGGGGTCTACGGCGTCGTTTGTTAAGATATTCGTTGGGCTTTCGGCGTAGTGAAAGGGCATCCAGATGACGCCCTCGGCGATCTCAGCGATCTGGGCTTTGACGACAAGCTCGCCGCGGCGCGTGCGCACTCGCACCCGATCTCCAGCTTTCACGCCGAGCTTCTGGGCGTCAGAAGCACTGAGCTGCACAAAGTTCTCCGGCTCAGCCCTCCCAGCTTTGGTGCGCCGGGTCATCGTCCCGCAATTGTATTGCATAAAAGTACGCCCGGTCGTCAGCAAGAACGGATATTCTGAATCGGGCAGCTCCGCTGGCGGGAAGTAGTCGATCCCGATGAGCTGCGCCCGCCCCCGCGTAAACTTGTCTCTGTGTAAAAATTTCGTGCCCGGATGGGTCTCATCGGGGCAGGGCCATTGGAGCCCATAATTCTCTTCTAAACGTCTGTAGCTGATCCCCGCGTAGATGGGGACTAAGCGTCGGATCTCCTCAAAGATCTCTTCAGGGCTTTGGTAGCTCATTCTATAGCCCAAGCGCTGAGCTAATTCGCAGAGAATCTGCCAATCGGGCTTGCTTGCGCCGATGGGCTCGATGGCTTTTCTGATGCGCTGCACGCGGCGCTCGGAGTTCACAAACGTCCCGTCTTTTTCGGCGAAGCTCGCCGCGGGGAGCACAACATGCGCGAATTGTATCGTTCGACTGGGGAAGGGATCCTGCACGATCACGAGCTCGGCGCTTTGCAGCGCTCTTTCGACTTTCTTCACATTGCCCTCAGTGAGTGCCGGGTCGGAGCCAATGATATAGAACGCTTTGAGCTCTCCCATGAGTGCTCGCTCCCACATGCGCGAGCAAAAGAGAAAAGAATCTGAAGAGGGCACGGGGAGCTTCACACCCCAGGCCCGCTCGAACTTCTCGATGACTGCTGGGTCCTTCCAACTCTGATAGCCCGGCAGCGTCTCGGGCCGACACATATCGGTCGCGCCCTGGACGTTGTTCTGCCCGCGCAGCGCGTTGATCCCGCTCGATTCTCTCCCGAAATTCCCCGTGATGAGCGCGAGATTACAAAGCGCCCGGACGTTATCCGTCCCCGTGCGATGCTCCGTCACCCCTAGCCCGTAAGCGATGCTCGCGGGCTTTTCGCGAGCATAGAGCTCAGCAGCTTGTTTGATCTGCGCGGCGGGCACGCCGCAGAGTTTTTCGACAGATTCGGGGGTATACTTCTGCACCACGCTCCAGAACTGCTCAAAGTTCTCGCAGCGCTCCTCGATGAAGCCCTTGTCGTGCAAATTATTGGCGATGATATGCTGGGCCATCGCGTTAAAGAGCGCGACTTCGGTGCCGGGCTTGCTCTTTAGGTGCACGGTGGCGAGCTTGGCTGGCTCCGTTGTGCGCGGGTCTATCACAATGAGCTTTGTGCCGTTCTTGACGGCGCGCTTCATCCAGACCGTCCAGATGATGGGATGGGCATGGGGAGTATTGCTCCCAACGAGCATTAAGACTTTCGGCCCAGGCTCGGCAAATTCTGAAATAGAGTTCGTCATCGCGCCGCTGCCCAGCGACAGGGCTAAGCCCGCTACGGTCGCCGAGTGGCAGATGCGAAAACACTGATCTACGTTATTGGTGCCGAGCACGGCGCGCGCGAATTTTTGAGCTAAATAATTCTCTTCAACCGTAGCTCGTGCAGAGCTGATCACCCCGATAGCATCGGGGCCATAGCTCTGCTTGATGCGCTGCAGCTCACGGGTGATATAGTCATAGGCTTCGTCCCAGCTCACTTCCGTGAGCGTTCCGTTCTTGCGCAGCAGAGGCTTGTGCAGTCTGTCAGCGTGATGGACGAACTCGTAGGCTGTCGCGCCCTTGGGGCAGAGCGTGCCGCGATTGACCGGGTGATCTGGGTCGGGCCGCAGCCCGATGAGCTTATTCTCTTCTGTCTTGAGGATGACGCCACAACCGACGCCACAGTACGGACAGACGGATTTGACCTCGGGCATAGAGCCTCCTAATAGTCGCCAAGCTCCCTCTTAAAAGTATCACACAGGGCCTTGCCCCAGTTATCGAGAGCTGTCAGCTTGCCGAAGAAGAACCGCAGTACCGGCGGCTCCTGCACGAACTTCAGACCCTTCACAATATCGCGATGTTTGTAGAGCCAACTGATCCGATCCACAGCATACTCAATATGCGAGATCGTGTAGACCCGGCGAGGGACAGCGATCCGAGTCAGCTCCAAGTCTGCTAGGATCTCTTTGCCCGTCTTGGGGTCGCGATCTGTGGAGATCGTGCCGCGCTCCATCGTTCTGATCCCTGAAGCGAGATAGACAGCTGCCGCCAGGGCTCCGGCGGGATACTGATTCTGCGAGATATGGGGCAAGAAGCGCCGCGCGTCGAGGTGACATGCTAGTCCCCCTGGCGGCGTGACCACCGGCACACCGTTCTCTAGGAGTCTATTGGCGAAATACTTCACTTGCTCGACGGCGCAGCCGGCGACTTCCGGCGCAACCATCTCCCGCATTCCGATGGCCATTGCCTCGACTTCTTTGACCGACATGCCCCCGTAGGTGAGAAAGCCCTCATAAACCGGCAGCCAATCCCGTAACTGAAGATAGAACTTCTCGTTGTTGGTGGCGATCAGGCCGCCGCGCACGCTGGTGTTCTTGCGTGCGCTCATATAATACACGTCAGCAAGAGAGCATATCTCTTTAATGATCTCCGCGACGCTCTTCTTCTCATAGCCCTTCTCGCGCTGCTTGATCAAATACGCGTTCTCGCTGATGAGGCTGCCATCGAGCACTAAGAGCAAGCCATGCTTATCGCAGATCTGCCGGACCTGTCGCATATTTTCAAGCGAGAACGGTTGCCCCCCCAAGAGATTCGTGGTCGCCTCCATGCGCACATAGGCGATCTTCTCCGGCCCGTATTTTTTGATGACGTCTTGAAGCTTTTGAATATCTATATTGCCCTTGAAGGGGTGGGTGCTCTGGGTATTGAGGGCTTCGTCGGCGTAGATCTCCAGCATGGTGCCGCCCAGGATCTCAATATGCGCGCGGGTCGTGGTGAAGTGATAGTTTGTGGGGACAACCTGACCGGGTTTAAGAAAGACTTTATCTATCAAGTGCTCGGCGGCGCGCCCCTGGTGCGTGGGCAGCACATATTTATACCCCAAGATCTCTTGCACAGCGTCGACTAGGCGATAGTAGCTCTCGCTGCCGGCGTAGGCGTCATCGGCGACCATCATCCCGGCGAGCTGATGATCGCTCATGGCGTTGACGCCGCTGTCGGTGAGCATATCCAAAAAAATATCGCGCGTGCGCAAGAGAAACGTATTATAGCCAGCTTCTTCGAGGGCGCGCAGGCGCTCCTCTACCGGGCGCAGCTGGATCTTCTGCACGATGCGCACCTTGTGCATCTCGATGGGGATCTCCTTGCCGCTGGCTAGCCGTATGTTCATAAGTACTACCTCCTGTGCGTTTTGGTGCCCTTATCTTACTACACTCACACAGTGTGAATCAATCGGTCGCAGATCATCGCACCGAGATGCGCCAGCATCTCCAGATGATGATAATGCCCTGCGGACGCGTCGAATAAGACTTGCGCGCTCGCGGGAAACTCGTCGCCCCCAGACCAGTAGACGACCGCCACTGGAATTCTTGGGAGCGCCCAAAACCGAAACGAAGCATCTCCAAGATCGAGGGGTTCACCGCTGAGCTTCTGCGCTGCTTGTCGAAAGCCCTCTATATTGTTCTTAAAATGGCGCGCCAAGAGATTCCCTGAATAGCTCTGAAACGCGCGCTCATAAAAAGCCCCATTGGGCAGCTCCCTAAGAGAGACCCACTGATGAGCTAAGGGCGTGCCGTCGGCGAGAACTAAATACTGTAAGAGCGCCGCCTGCACAGGATTGGGGCACTTCTGCCCCTCTGGGTCGAGAACTTCGAGTTCCGGCCAGGTGATCGTGTAGGGGAGCCCGAAGAAGCGCAACTGAAACTGCCCTTGGCCCTCCTCAATCTCATAGTAGATAGCCCCAGAGTTATCACCAACGATGCGCGGGTCCCGCGAGCGCAGCTCTTCGCGCGCCTGCGCGATCTGGGGCTCTAAGCTCTTCTCCCACGCTGGGTTACGCATACACGGGCGTATACATCGGCTCTTTGAGCTTCAGCTCGGCGCGCTTCTTGTCCAGATGCGCTAGGATCGCTTGCGCTGCTTTATGGGGATCCGGCTCAAAGAGGAACTTCCCGCCCACGAGTCTTTCTAAATCTTCCGTCAGGAGCTTGTGCATCCTGGGGCTGCCCAGCGTGGGGAAGGGCGTGTTGAAGTGCACCAGCACCCCCGACGCCACAAAATAGAACCCGATAGCAACGGCTTTCTCGCTCATCCATTCGGGAGCAGACCCCGCGACGGGCAGCTTCGAAAAATCTTCGCCCAGGCCGCCCTCGCTCACGATCTCCGCAAGTGTTATCAAGATTCGAGAGTTATCGACGCACGCGCCCACGTGCAGCACTGGCGGGATGCCCACGGCCTCGCAGATCTCTCTCAGCCCCGGCCCGGCATACTCGAACGCCGCTTCGGGCTTCAAGAACCCATACTTGGCATCGGCAATCGCCGAGCATCCCGAAGTGACGATGAGCACATCGTTCTTTAAGAGTTCTTTCGTCAGCTCGATGTGCCCCCAGTCGTGCGGGGTGTTGGGGTTGTTGCAGCCGACAATCCCAACAGCACCGCGCAGCCGCCCGTCAATGATCGCGTCGTTGAGGGGTCTATACGTAGCGCGATAGCGCCCGCCCAAGAATCGAAAGACAGACTCGGACGTGAAGCCTGCGATCAGGTCCATAGATTCGTTGGGGATCTGCACCCGACGAGGATCTCGGTTGGGGAAGTTCTCAATCGCTCGACGGATGATCTCCTTGGCGATTTGCAAGGCGTGCTCCTCTCGAAATTCGATGAACTCAGTATTGGGGAACTTCGCTTTAGGAGAGGTCGCGATCAGCTTCGTATGGAAGCACTGGGCGAGGCTGCTGAGCGCGGGCATGATGCACTGCACGTCCACGATCATCGCGTCTACGGCTCCTGTGGCTAACGCTAATTCTTGCTGCAAGAAGTTCCCAGCGATGGGGATGCCGTGGCGCATCAAAATCTCGTTTGCCGTGCAGCAGATGCCCGCGAGATTGATCCCTTTGGCACCCTTCTGGCGCGCAAGCTGCTGCAGTTCGGGGTCGCGGCTCGCGGCGACGAGCATCTCTGATAAGATGGGCTCGTGGCCGTGCACGACTACGTTCACTTCGTCTTTCTTGAGCACTCCTAAATTGACGCGGGCGCGCAAGGGTGTCGGCGTGCCGAAGAGAATGTCTTGTAACTCTGTCGAGATCATCGAGCCGCCCCAGCCGTCAGCCAGAGACGTCCGCAGCCCGTGCAGAATGATATTATAATAATCAGTGTCTACCCCCATCGTCGTGCGGTGCATCATCTCCACGACTTCGCGGTCTATCCCACGGGGCATGATGCCCAGTTTTCTCCAAAGCTCTTGGCGGGCCTTGGGCGCACGATGCGTGAACGTCAGTTCGCCCTCTTGCTGGCCGAACTCCGCTAATATCTTTTCGGCTAACGACTTGGCGATCTCGGCGTCGCTTTTGGTGTCCGGGCCGATCCCAAACTCGGCGGCGACTTTTCTGAGCTTAACGGGGTCTTTAATACGATAGCCGCCCTTGCCCTCAGCGGCCATTAAGAGAGTATGGGCGACGTCACGTCCATGGTCGGAGTGAGCAGCCGCTCCCCCTGCGATCATCCGTCCCAGATGGCGAGCCGTGAACGTATCGGCGTCGGCGCCGCAGACGCCGCGCTGCGGCCCTCTGCCAAACGGATCAATCCGACACGGCCCCATATTGCAGATTCTGCAGCACAAGCCTAACTGTCCGAAGCCGCACTGAGGCTGCTGTGCCTCCCAGCGGTCCCACGCCGTCTCCAGACGCTCTTGTTTTGTGCGCTGGAGCATCTCTTGCGTTGCTCGGTCTACGCTGCGCTCTTTCATAGCTCCTCCTTCAAATTCTATGGTTCTTTGTCGTTGGAGTGATCCTTTCGTTAAGGGTATAATCAATTGGGTGAGTTTCGATATGACCCAGAGAGTCGAAGCCATTTACGAAGACGGCGTGCTCAAGCCGCTGCAGCCGGTGCAGTTGCCGGAGCACCAACGGGTGCTTTTGGCAATCCGCCCCCTTCCCCAGCTCAGCCCTGACGAGATTCTCGAGCTGGCACAACAAGTCTATGCAGGGCTTTCGGAAGAAGAGATTGCCGAGATTGAAGCCATTGCTCTGGATCGCAGCAATTTCATGAAGCCCGCGGAGTGAGTGATGACGACAATCGCTCCGGCCCTTCTCGACACCGATACGCTCTCGGAGATCATGCGGGGCCAACATGCTGGCTTGGTGCAAAAATCTCGACAGTATTTGCACGTGCACCATTACTTTAGCTTCTCGATCATCACGCGCTATGAGATCCTGCGAGGCTTGAAAGCCAAACAGGCAACAGCAAGATTGACAGCTTTCGAGCAATTTTGCCAGGTGAACCGAGTTTTGCCTCTGACAGATCCGATCATCGTGCGTGCCGCCGAGATCTACGCCGATTTGAAGCGCCAAGGGCAGCTGATCAGTGATGCGGATATTTTGATTGCCGCGACAGCTATGACTCACAGATTGGTGCTGGTCACCAACAACGTAGCCCATTTTCAGCGCATCGCGGGTTTGCAAACCCTTAGCTGGAAAAGCCCCTAGCCTCATTGTCCACATCTCAGCTCCTCTTTCGATATGCCTTCAAGTAGTCGTCGCTGTAGATCTCTTTATTGAGAATCAGCTCAGCTGTTGCCACGGCGTTCATCAGTTCTGTGTCGCAGACGTTGCAGATCGCTGTGTCGCACCCTGCGGCCATCGCCATGACTAAGAACGTCCGATTGATGAGCGAGCGCTCTTTAGCTTTGGAGCAGATATTGCTCAGCCCAATTGAGATGTGCGGCGGCGGGTCGGAGATCATCGCGAACTGTCTGATCGCTTCCAGGACGTTCTTCGCTTGCTCTTGCATGAACTTCAAGGGCATCACGATGGGATCGAGATAGATTCTGTCAGGGGTCAACCCAGCTTCACTGGCGACGGCGAAGATCTTTGCGCCAAGCTCGACTCTTCTATCTACATCTTGGGGGCTGCCGCGCTCGTCCATCACCACACCTATCAGCCCGGCGTTGTACTGCACTGCGAGCTCAACCAAGGGGACAAGCTTGCTGTCTTCGGCTGTGGTGCTGTTGATGATCACGGGCCGCCCGCCCCCGAATTCTTTGTACGCTTCCAAGCCCGCCTTCATGAGATCGAGCTTATTGTAGTCAACGGAGATTGGGGTTGGGACGGCCTCACAGACAGTTTGTATTAACCAACGAAAGTCGTCGGCGCTCTTGGAGACCGCGCCTAAATTCACGTCCAGATAGTCTGCCCCGGCTTCGGTCTGCCTTCTCGCCCACTCTTGGATCGGGGCTTTATTACGTTCCCTGATCGCCGCGGCGATGTCTTTGAAAGAACCGTTGATGCGCTCCCCTATCAGAATCATGTGAGACCATCTCCCATTAACTGTTTAATCGCTTGGCGTACACTGGCGACGGCCTGGGGATGGCGCAGGACCAAAATATCTGCGCCCGCTAAGAGATAGACATAAGCCGTTGTCGCCTCCCATAAGGGGCCACGCTCCCTTTGCGCGCCCCATTCAGGTAATTCTTGCTCGCTCGCTTTGGCTTCTTTCACACCCCAGACTTCGATGCCGATATCGCAGATCATGGGCTGCGAGAGCATCTTATCCCCACGAAGTGCAGCGAGCCGTGCGCGTTCCATCACTGAGTAGACATACTCCAGCCCATAGCCCAGGGCGGCACTTGTGGGGTAGATCACGATATCCTCGGGCTTGAAGCCCATATCGGTAGCGAGAATATTCACTTGCTTGGCGATATTCACGTCGCACGGCGACTCAGCGATCACTTTGTGCTTGTACGCTGTGCAGAGCGCGACTAAAGTTTTATAGTTATCTTCGGTGATCGTGCCTAGCAGACAGTTCTCGCCCGAGGCAGCTTCAGCAACAGCAGGAAAGATCTCGTTGTCTTTGTCGTCGTTGCCCGTGCCCCAAATAATTAATGGCACGCCGACAGACTCCAAGACGTGCTTGACGGCTTGCGCCGCTTCTTGGGGGCCGCGATTCTGCCGCACGGGATCGCAGCCAGCAAGCCTCAGACAGATGAGATCTGCGCCATACTGCTCGACGCACTTTTTGGCCCACAGCCCCGGATCGTGCCAGACGTCGCGAAAGTGCTCGGCGAGCACCTCGGGCCAGTCTTGAGGAGCGACATCCCACACTTCCATAGCTATTGCCGGGGGATAGGGCATCTTGCCCTCAAAGTGATGGAACGGCAGCGCTGTTGCGCCGCCCACAGTGACTTTCTTCGTGCGGGTGCCGCCCTCGTCCTTGGTTGCGCCCAACGTCACGGTGTTGATCGCGTTTGTCCAAGTCTTCTTGACATCAGGAATAGCGAGGGGCATCTTACGATCCTCCTCCGTTCCGCAAAATCTTCTCTAGGATCTCATGCACGGCAAGCTTGGCTGGAGAAGTCGAGGGCAGCTCGCTGAGGGGTTTGCCCTCTAAGCTCAAACTCCAGAGCGTCTCGTCTGTCGGTATCTCGCCGATGAGCGCAAGCCCTGCCTGGGCAAGCTTCTCCCGAAAAGATTCTGTCCCCAGCCGAGCTCGCATGCTCTCGCTCACGTTGTTGAGAGCCAAAAATCTCTTGCGGATGCACAGCTGCAGCTCATCAGCCAATCTGTTAATGCGAGCCGCAGCTTGCAACGCGATGGGGTTGGCATCGCTGATGACTAATAAGACATCCACGTCTTGGGTTGTGCGTCGTGACAAGTGCTCCAATCCCGCTTCGTTGTCCAAGACAACGTATTTATAGTTCTTGCTCAGCAGATCTATATAGCGTCTCAAGACGTGATTGACAGCGCAGTAGCAGAACGGGCCTTCGCCCCGGCCCATCGCCAACAGATCAATGCCGTTGCTTTCGACAAGACACTGCTGGAGCCCGTACTCTAAATACTGATCTTTCGTGACCCCCGGCGGGAGGTCTTTAATTTTCTTTAGGGTCTCCTCGCGCAGGTCGCCAATAGTCCGCTCGACGTGCAGCCCTAAGACTTGATGGAAATTCGTATTGGGGTCGGCGTCAATCGCCAGCACCGGCCCGTCGCGACGCTCAACGAGCGCGCGCACGATCAGCCCTGCTACCGTTGTCTTTCCGACGCCGCCCTTGCCGGCAACCGCTATCGTGAATGCCATAGTGCTTCCTTCACCCGCAAGCGCTCCTGCACCGATGGGAAGCGCTCTAACTCTGTGTGGGGCAAGAACTTCGCCGCGAGAAATTCCTCGTAGTAGTGCGGGAAGCTGATGAGATCATAATACGTCGCGCTTTGGGCGATCTCTTCACACTTCTCCCAGGCCTCCCGCGACAATAGTGCCATCTTCGCCCCGATGATAGACGTGTTCCCCACAAAGCGAATCTTCTCTAACGGCAGATCGGGGATCAGCCCAATCATAATCGCTTTCTCGCGGTCGAGATAGTTCCCAAAGCCTCCAGCGAGAAAGACTCTCTCTATGTCAGCGACGTCAAGGTTGAGCGATTTCATCAAGATCAATGCTCCGGCGTAGATCGCCGCTTTAGCTCGCAAGAGATTCTCGATATCCGCTTGGGTGATCACGATATCTTTCTCTGTGGCAGAGCGCTGCGCTGGGACGACGACGAACTCTAACATCCCGTCGCGCTCGCGGATGCGCGGGCTCGCTTCGGGGATGAGCCTCCCAGAGCGATCTATAAACCCAGCTTCTAAAAGCCCCGCGACTAAGTCTATCAATCCAGAGCCGCAGATCCCCTTGGGCTTGACGTTGCCTACTGTCTTATAGAGCACATTTCCGTCGGGAGAGATTTGAACTCTCTCAATGGCGCCACGGCTCGCTTTCATGCCGCACTTGACGCCAGAGCCCTCAAACGCCGGCCCTGCCGAGGCCGAGCACGTCACCATCCAACTGAAGCCGTCCTCGCGGCGCCCGATGACGATCTCCCCGTTGGTGCCCACGTCTATTAACATTACGGTCTTGTCAGACTCATAGAGTCCGGTCGCTAAAATGCCCGCGGTGACGTCACCGCCGACCCAGCCGCCGATCGCCGGGACGCAATAGAGCAGCCCCCTGGGATTGATCTGAATCCCGACCTCGGCAGCACGCACCGGCGGGGGCGCCGTCGAGCACGACACATACGGATCGCGCCGGATCGAGCTCGGATCAAGCCCAAGCAATAAGTGCATCATCGTGGTGTTGCCCGCGCAGACGACCGCCGAGCAGTCGTGCAACGCAATGTTATTGCGCGAGACCAGCGCTGTGATTAAATTGTTGATATCGTTAACGATGGTCTTCTGGAGCTGTTCCAATCCGCCGCGCTCGGCGTAGATGATCCTTCGGGTGACTTCTTCGCCGTAGGCCCGCTGGGAGTTGTACATGGCTTCGGCGTCTACGGTGCGCCCGGTGTTCAAGTCTACAAGATGGGCAACGACGGTTGAGGTGCCGACGTCTACGGCGATCCCGTAATTACGAGAAGAAGTATCGCCGCCTTCAAGCTGTAAGATCTCGACGGTGCCGCCGCGCAGCCCCAACGTCGCTGTCACCTTCCAATGGTTTTGACGCAAGAGCTTGGGCTGCGCTCGCAAGATCTTCAATCCCATCTGCATGATCGGATAGTCTCTATGCCGCCGGATCTCCCGATAGAGCCGTTGTTGGTCAGCTACGTTATCGTGCAGGGAGGGCGGGGGCAGCTCCAGATAGAGCTTCTGCACGAGGGGTTCGTGTCTGAAGGAGACCCTCTCTTCTTGGTAGAGGGCGCGGAAGCGCTGTGCGTCTATGTCTATTAAGATCTGGCCTTCTTCGGCGCGGGTCTCAGGAGGGACTTCGACTTCGACGTCGCCCAAGACTTTGGTTTGACAGGCGAGCACATAGCCTCTCTGGATCTCATCGCGATTTAAGAGAGTCGTCGGCGCGGCTTCGATATTGCCGTTCTTGACGATGACGCGACAGCGCCCGCAGATGCCGTCGCCACCGCAGATGCTCGCGAGTTCGACGCCAGCGGCCTTCGCCGCGGCTTGGATGGTGACGCCGCGCTCGACCTCGACGCTCACCTCATCGGGATGAAATCTCACTCTGGGCATCGCTCACGCTTTCCATTCGTTCTTTAAGTACGCGGGGATCCCCGCAGCTTCCTCTGGGCCAACTAAGACCTCCCAGCCCCCTAGGTCTTCAATCTCGCCTTTGAGCACCGCCACTAAGCCTGGAATGACTAACTTCTTGTGCGCCACCAGGTCCATCACCCCATAGCTCTTCACAGCTTTGACAATGGCTTCCGCGGTGAGCTTGTCATCGGCGTAAGCATTGAGCACGCCCAGACCGCCTGTGTCCACGACGGCAATGTACGCTGGCACCCGGCTGTTTTCCACTTCGCCCTCAACAGTGAAGTACGTGAGCGCGAAGTTCGTGGTGACGAGCACGGGTGACTGCGGGGTCGGCTCGCCAACTTTATAGAGCTTGGCTTCGACGGCGTTGGGCACCTGCGGATCAGTGAAGATATTCTGTCTCACTGTGAGAATGGGCAGGAGCTGCCAGCGCTCCGCCCCGTCCAGGATGATAAGGCCTGCGTACTTGCACACAAACGTCACAGCATATGCTGTCTCTAAGAACGGGTCGCTCTCTGGTATGGAGACCATCACGGGATAGCCCACGGCTCGGAAATTCTTCTCCAGCGCGAGCCGGCGCAGCTGCGTCAATTTTGCTAAGCCGTCGGCAAGCCCTGAAATTTCGGGCTGGAGCACGAGGTCTTCAACGCCGAGCGATTTGATCTGTTGTGTCAGATCGGCAAGCCCTTCGAGCGTCGCTGCGCGCACCGCGAGCGGGCACTTGAATTCTTTGGCTAGCGCCGCGAGTTCTGTAAAATTCTCTTTAGTCGCGGCGCACAGCAGTGGCCGGCGCTCGGCGCAGACCTCAAGAGCTGCCTTGAGCGCCTGCGGTTCCGTGCTAGACAAGACAAGCGCCAACGGCGACTTTTCCGCAGCAACCTTGACGACTTGCGCAAATCTATTGACATCGCTAGTCGTCTGCTCGACAGCAATAGCGTTGACCCCGATGAGCTGCCCTACCCGCACAAACTGCAATTGATTGATCTTCTCGACGCGCTGAGTCAGCTCACCCTCAGGGAGATCGTCTCGGACACGGATAGCGATCACCGTGGGGTGATGGAACTTCTCTTCGTGTCTGAACAAGACGGTCTCACCGCCGAGCTTGAGAGCCCGGTCTCCTGCACCGATAGTGACAGTCCGCATCGGCGGGGCCTGAGCTTCAGAGAGCGCCGCCTTCGCTTCAGCTGAGACGTGGGGGCATTGCTCCAGCCCGACTTTCTTGGCCGCGACTTGCATGGCAAACGCCATGCACGTTGGGAAATTACAATCCCCACAGTTAGTCTTGGGCAGATGCTTATAAATCTCTATGCCTGTCAGTTTCGCCATAGCGATCAGCTCCCTACTGAACGATGGGTTCCATCTCGAGCGCCGGATGACCCACACGCTGCAAGAACTCGAGCAGCTCTTCGCTGGTCGTGGCATCTTTTTCGGTAGCAATCTTGTCGAAGAGCTCCGGCATCCCGATCTCTTCTAGGCGCTTCTGCAGCCTCTCTTTGATCTCTTCTTTGAGCTCACTAGGCATCCAGACGAGTCTCTTGATGCCGCCCTCAGCGCTGATAAATTTTTCGCTGGTGAGATAGAGCTTGCCTACGCCCAAGAATCCCGGCGTCTGCACGCCGCCGCCGACCTCGCCGGCCATGGTCGAGAACGTCATGCCGATAGGAGTCATGCCGTTAAACTCACGATTGACGACCATAACCCCGTTGCACTCGGGAAGCACCGCGACGATGCACTCGAAGCACCCGCAGTTCTTAATTAAGAGGCTATTAGCAAAGTAGCAATGGATATCCGCAAGGGTTATATTGTAGACGAGCTCATAGCGCCTTCTCCCCTTGTTGTCCACCGTCTCAACGGCAGTCACGGTATCTAAGAAGTAGTCCGTCTCCAGCGCGGCCCGCAGCTGCTCAGCCTCCGGGGCAGCTTCTAAGACCTTCTGCACGTTGGCTGACACGGGCCGCGAGCGACCTGACTGGTAATAGTACAGTGTGCTGGGGCTAAGGACCATACGGCTGGCGGGCAGCTGGGCTAGGGCTTGGCCCACCCAGTGCGGCAATACTTCCTCTTGGGTCTTGTCGAGCTTGCCGTTACTAGGCATCTGACGGATGGCCGACAACACGGCTTGCTTCTCCGGATGCTTGGCCGGGATGACTTCTGCGAACCTGCGTAGGTTCGCCCCATGCATGACGATCTTCCATACCGATCCCGATCTTTGGAGATTGCCGACAATGCCCAACCGCCGCAGCAGAAGCTGTAGATGGCGTGCGGCTCGCTCATCCGCAATGCACATATACCCTTCGGCAATGTCCCACCTTCCTGCATAGCGACGCAAGCGGACACTGCCGTCGCCGTCAAAGACCCCAGCCAAGAAGGCCGCGATGTGTGCCTCCGGCAGACTCACCAACCGTCCCAGCTCCCAGCGTCCTTGGCTGCCGACACGGATTCCTAGGCGCTCCGCCAGCAAGCCCAAGACGGAATTGTTGCCAGAGAGGTGGAAGCAGGGTTTGGTCGGTGTGATCGTGCGTCCGCGCAACGTCGTTGGCTTGCCCGATTTGATCCGCCTCGTCAGACGATACCCTGGGAAGAGCCGCTGATAGATCTCTGTGAATTGCTCAATCAGCTCCTCATCGGTGTTAACAAAGCTGATAATGCGCTCATAGCGTCCCCGAGGGGTGATGCAGCCGTCGCTCGCGATCAAGCCCAACACATAGAAGCAATCCGGGGTGAGAGACCCCGGCAGAGGCTTGCGCGATCGGAAGTCTTTGGGCAGAAGATCGGTGATAGCAGGGAGATGTCCCGGCAGGCGCAGGTGCCGGAGCGCAATTAGGCGCTCGCCCGGCTGGATCTGATCCGCTCGGACCCATTGCAGGCCGTCCGGCCGATCAACGGCCAGCTCATGGTCCTTGGTCAAGATCAGCTGAGCCCCAGACTTCGTCTCTAGGCAAATCAGCTCGTCGGGGGCCTCGAAGCGCTGCAAGGCCACCACAGGCTCAGCATGGGCTTTGCCCTCACGCAGCGTCAGAACTTGAGCATCTCGATAGCGCTCGCCGCCTCGGTGCCTCTCGATGAACTCTCCAATGGGCATGGGAACGCCGTCAATGATCAATTCCGTATCACCAACCACGCAGCTTGTCTGCGGGTCTTGCATAATAGAGTACATCGAGACTCTCTCTAAATTCCCGTTGGAGGCGACACGCACGTACTCGTTGACCCCTTGCCATTCGCCCAAGACGGGATCGAGGCAGAGGCCCTTGGGCACGGGTTTATTCGGGCCGTGCGGGTCCATCTCGTACGACGCCCCACAGTCGAGCCATGTATACGCCCCGCACAAACCTAATCTTTGTGGCGTCACGATGCAGACGTGATTGGGTGCATAGCTCTGACAGAGAATACAACTATAGAACGTGTCCACGTCTTCGTCCTTCATGCCCATGACGCGCTCGTCGCGAGCACGATAGATCTCACGTGCTTCTTTGAGGAGCGCTTCGACCTGGGCTTGATCGGTGACAATCTTCACTTGCACTTTGTCAACTAATGCCCCAAAGTCTTCTTTGAATTTTGCGACCAGGACCTCGCCGTAGTGCTTCAAGCGAAAGCCCTTCTCATACGCTTCTTTGGAGATGCGCACCCAGGGGATGTCGCGCTGCCCAATGTGCATTACGCCGTTAATGCAGCTGATGAAGTGATGGATTCTTCTCTCCAAGACGGGCTCAAAGTCCGTCTTGAGATTGCGCCCGGCCACGTCGACAATCACCCCCAAGGGCATGGCTTCGCCTTCTCTGGCTTGATCTATATCCGGGCCGATCAGCTCGATCTTGCCATCTTCGACCTCGTCCATGGGTCGGGCACGCAACAGCTCGAACGCTGTGCTGTACTTTCCGCCGAACTCGACATAGAGATTCTCTTTACGCACGCGCTCGCCCTCAAAGCCCGCCCCGTAGGGTACGGGGATGGGGATCTTCGAGACCTTGATCTTGAGCCCTCGGACCTCAATGGCCTTGGAGACGATCTTATCCAAAGAGACCCCGGAGACGACGTGCTCATACGTACAGATGCCCCTGGGCAGAATCTGGGGGATGGGCACGTCAGCGATCACGGGAAATCCAAAGTTGATCGCGCCCGCGGCGGTCGCGTACTTCTCGTCGGTGAGGAGCTGCCCTGTGCTGTCGACGTTAGGGTCAGCGCCAAGCGCCAGCACAAACGCGAAGACGCGCTCCTTGTTATACAGCAAGATCTTGCGCGCAGCGTCGAAGCTGCCGGGCTTGATCCCGCCAAACGTCATCGCGGCGCGAGCCGCGAAATTGAGAGCAAAGACGGCTGCACTCACGGGCTTGCCGTAGGGGACTAAGAACGTGTCCCAGCTCATATCAATGCCTTCATCGGCTAATTGCTCAGCCATGGAGCGCCCGTTGGAATCCCCAGCGATAAAGACTAAGATATTTCTCTCTTGCAGGGCGCGGGCTAGCTCGACGGCGTCTTTATTCGTCGGCAGCGCCCCAACACAGGCAGCGAACCCCGGCATCCGGCCGTCTACGAGCTTGATCCCTTGGGTTCTCAAGATCGTGTCGTCGGTGAAACCGAGCCAGGGCGGCTCCGGTTTATAACTTGGGTCTAAGTATCTCAAAGCTTCGATGATCTCTTCAGCGATCAGCGTCGCGATCCCCGCGTCGAGGGCATCGCCCAGATACGGGAGCCATAGTCGCTCTTCAGGAATGGGGGGCAGAAGCTCTTTCGCATACCGGAGCGCCTCCTGACAGTCCTGGAGCGTCTCCACCTTGAGGCCCGTCAGCGCTAAGATCAACGGCAAGTAATACGCCGTATTGGGGAAGCCGATCTTCTTCTCTGGCTTATACGCTGCTATCGCTTCAGCGAGCTTCTGCTCGGCTTCAGCAACGTACTTGTGAGCGCCACGGATCGCGGCAGACGCGATAATCTTAGACATACGCTACACCCCCACCGTGTGTACTAATTCTTGGAATTCGCGCTCGACAAAGCGCTCTTTGTTTTCAATAATTAACGGCAGCACTCGCCCCAGATCCGGCCCTAACTCTAAGAGCTCGTCTTTGACGGGAGCGATGGTGACGCGCCGCTCCATGAGAATGCGCAATACTCCTGCGGCTTCCACATCTCCCACGAGCACAAATCCTACGATCGTCTCGTCTTTCAAAAAGATCTTGCGATAGATTCCTGGCACAGGTTGAGCTTCGAGCGTCTCGTCGTGTTCGCCAGGATGCCCGCCCAACGGCCCTGGCGTCAAGACGGCTAAGCCCGCCGAGATCACAGGGACCCCAAAGAACTGCACAGAGTTCATGCGCATCGAGCCACGATAGATTGTCTCTTTATTGAGCATATTGAGCGCGGCCACGCGCCCCTGCTCGACAGCGCAGGGCCAGAGCGCGTTGATCCATGGTTCGCCGCGCAGCACATCGCGCGCTTGCGCCACATCTCCCGCAGCGTAGATGTTCTCGACGCTCGTGCGCAGATAATCATCTACGCAAACCCCGTAATCCTTGCGAATTTGCGTGCCCTCGAGAAGCTCTAAGCTCGGATCTACGCCCTTGCCCACGACGACGAGATCACACGGGAAGACCTCGCCCGACGCGATCTGCACGCCCTCTATCTTCTCTTTCGTGCCCAGCACCGCGACAGGCTTCGCTTTGGTCCGAATCGTGACCCCGTTCTGTTCGAAAATTCTCTCAAAGATCCGGGCTGAGCTCTCGTCGAGCATCTGCGAGAGCGCGTGGGGCGAGTCTATCAATACTGTAACGTCGACGCCGCGTTCTTTCAGCGCTTCTGCTGCTTTTAAGCCGACCAAGCCCCCGCCAAGCACCACAGCGCGTTTTGTCTTGGGCAGGCGCGTTAAGATCCCCTGGGCATCTTCGAGCTTGCGCAGCCCAAAGACCCCATCTCTGTGAATGCCCTCGACCTTGGGGAAGCGCGGCGCAGCCCCGGTTGCCAATAAGAGCTTATCGTACTTCAGCTTCTGCCCGTCTGAGAGTTCAACCGTGCTCTTCTCTGGAAGCAGCCCTACTGCCCGCGCATGAATCCTTTCGATCCCTAAGCGTTCGTAGAAATCAGGCGCACGGAAGAAGAGCTGTTCTTCCCCGAGCTTGCCCGCCAGATAATACGAGAGCAACGGCTTGGAGTACGTGATCTTCTCATCGGAGACGACGGTGATCTGGGCTGTTGGATCGTAGCGGCGCAGGGTCTCTGCAGCGCTGCTGCCCGCAGCCGACGCACCGATGATCACAAATCTCTGAGTCTTTTTCATTGTCTTCCCTCCCAGACGGCCGTGACTGGCTCAGCTAAAACTCTCTGAAACTCTTCGAACGTCCCGGCAAAGAGCGCTTCTGTTGGGCACGCTTCGACGCACGCATAGCGCGAGCGCCCTACTTTCTCTCTTCGGTCCGGGCAGAGATCGCACTTGATGGCTTTGACTTTAGGCGTGATCGCACCATAGGGGCAGCGCATCACGCACATCCAGCAGCCGACGCATTTGTCTGTATCACAGACAGTTTGGCCATCTTCTTTGTGCATCGCCCCGGTGATGCACGCATCCACACAGGGGGCGGGATCGCAGTGATGGCATCCTAGCGAGAGCACGACGCCCCCAATCGCCACACGATACGGCTGTGCTCCAACAGTTTGAACACGCCGGCGCGGCGGCCCAAGCTCTCTGTTCAGTACAGAGACGAACAGGTCTTTGCTGGGCGTATGCTCGACCGCGCATGCGATCTCGCACGCCCGACAGCCGACACAGCGGCGCGGGTCACAGAAGAGCCGCTCCATGACGCCTCCTTTTTGCCCCTCACCCCTTGCTCCCCTCTCCCTCTAAGGGGAGAGGGGCTGGGGATGAGGGTGCTCAATGCTCTCTAAGATCGCTTGAACGTGATGACGCATCTCCGCATCAGCGGTTGGGCCAGTAATGCGCAGCCGCTCGCTATAGGGCAGCGCCCCAATCACTGCTATCCCTAAGTTCTCTTGGATAGCACGCAGTTCCCCGGGCTCGCGAATCTTATTCGCGACCGCAAAGATTCTCCTGATCCCAATCTGCTGAGCTAGCGTAGAGATGCGCCGCGCGGTGACGATGCTCGCGCCATCAGGTTCGACGACAATGAGCAGAGCATCGACTCCCTGAGCTGTCGCCCGCCCTAAGGGCTCCAGCCCTGCTTCAAAGTCTAAGAGAATCAGCTCATCGCGTTCGAGCATGAGATGCTGCAGAAGACTCTTGAGAAAGGTATTTTGCGGGCAGGCGCAGCCGCCCCCGCCCTGACGGATCGGCCCCATCACGAGAAGCTTAATGCCGTCTCTCTCCACCGCGAAGCGTTCCGGGATGTCGTCGACTTTGGGGTTGAGCCGCAAGAATCCCTCTAAAGAGCCCAGGCGTTCTTCCATCAGTTCCTGCAGCTCTACAAGCGGGGTGATCTCTTCGGGGAAGCCAAGCATAAGGGCCAATGTGGGGTTCGGGTCGGCATCTACCGCGAAGACGCGCTTCCCCTGCGAGGCAGCTTCTCGAGCTAACAGGGCACAGAGCGTTGTCTTGCCCACTCCGCCCTTGCCGGAGATCGCAACCTTCATAGCTGTTGCATTTTAGGCGAACTTCCCCAGCCTCGGCTATGATCAAAATCAGCTTAAAAACTAGCGAAAATCAAAATTGCCCGCGAAGAAGCACGTCATATATATTACTATATAGAAAAGGCGCAACGCACGGAGTTGCTGTGCTATCGGTGCAGCACTTATACTGGAGAGCCATGAGCGAACACGCTGAACGAGCACGTCTGAAGATCGTCATCCACGGCGCGGTGCAGGGGGTGGGGTTTCGGCCTTTCGTCTATCGTCTGGCGACAGAGCTCAAACTGACGGGCTGGGTGCTCAATTCCGCTCAAGGGGTCTTCATCGAAGCCGAAGGGCCCAAGGAACAGCTCGAAGAGTTCTTGCGCAGGCTCGAGCGCGACAAGCCCCCACGCGCGTTTATCCAAAGCTTAGAAGCTTCCTGGCTCGACCCCATTGGCTACATGGAATTTTCTATTCGCCACAGCGACGAGTCTGGTCAGAAGATTGCATTTATTCTTCCAGACATCGCAACCTGCCCCGATTGTCTGAGAGAGATCTTCGATCCAAACGACCGACGCTATCGCTACCCGTTCACGAACTGCACAAACTGCGGCCCGCGCTTCTCTATCATTGAAGCCCTCCCCTATGATCGTCCGAACACGACCATGAAGATCTTCAAAATGTGCCCGGACTGCCAAGCCGAGTACGAAGACCCAACTAATAGGCGCTTTCACGCCCAGCCCAATGCGTGCCCGCAGTGCGGGCCGCACCTAGAACTATGGGATCGTCGGGGCACCGTGCTCGCCCAGCGCGATGAGGCTTTGCGTCAAGCTGCCAAAGCGATTCGTGATGGGCAGATTGTTGCCGTCAAGGGGCTTGGGGGATTTCACTTGATCTGTGACGCTCGCAACGACGAGGCCGTCCAAGAGCTCAGAAGACGCAAGCACCGCGAAGAGAAGCCGTTTGCGCTTATGTACCCATCGCTGGAGCTGATAAAAGCTCACTGTGAAGTCTCGGAGCTTGAAGAGCGATTGTTACTCTCACCGGAGGCGCCGATTGTGCTCGTGCAGCAGGCTTCGCCTGCACCGTTAAAGCCCACGCGCAGCGTGGCCCCGCGCAACCCCTATCTGGGAGTAATGCTCCCCTACACCCCGCTCCATCACTTATTGATGGCTGAACTTGGCTTCCCTGTCGTTGCCACCAGCGGCAATCTCTCCGATGAACCCATCTGTACCGACGAGCACGAAGCGCTCGAAAGACTCAATCAGATCGCGGATCTCTTCCTTGTGCACAATCGCCCCATCGCACGCCATGTGGACGACTCGATCGTGCGGATCGTTGGGGGTCGTGAGCTGGTGCTCCGCCGCGCCCGCGGATACGC
>JAUQPG010000013.1:0-28224 GCA_030550495.1 Candidatus Bipolaricaulota bacterium
ATGGGCCAGGTCGAGTTCGGCGTTGGGGTCATCCCCGCGGCTGGGGGCTGCAAGGAGCTCTGGGCACGACAATTAGAAAATCTCCCCGAAGACGCCAATATCGATCTCTTCCCGTTCTTGCAGCGGGTCTTCGAGACGATTGCGCTGGCCAAGGTCTCCACAAGCGCCAAAGATGCGAAGAAGCTCGGCTTACTGCGTCGCGACGACAAGATCACTATGAACAGAGATCGTCTCATCGCTGATGCGAAGAAGGACGTCTTAGCGCTCGCGATGATGGGCTATGAGCCGCCACGGCCGAGAAAGCTCAAAGTCACAGGGCGCAGCGGCTATGCTGCGTTACAGATCGCTATAAAAAACTTCCAGTGGGCCAAGCGCATTACCGATCACGAAGCGCTGATGGCGCAAAAACTCGCGCGAGTCTTGACTGGCGGCGACGTCCCGCCGGGGACAGAGATCACGGAACAGCAGATGCTTGATCTAGAGCGCGAGGAGTTTCTCTCGCTCTGTGGGACGCAAAAGACCCAGGAGCGCATCCAGCACATGCTCGCGACGGGGAGGCCACTGCGGAACTGACGGATAGCTGTCAGTAGTTCAGCACTGGCGACAGGCTCTAGTTGAGCGCTGAAAACCGAGAATGAGCAAGGAGGTATCTATGAAGCGCCTTGCCTTCGCTGCTGTTCTCGTCGTTCTTGTCATGTCGTCGGCTCCAGTGCTCACCCAGCCGACAGGGCAAGTGACTGTGAAGGTGACGCTCGACGGCCAGCCCATCGATGCATTGATCTTTGCCAAAGATCGCTTCGGCAAGACTTTTATTGCATATACGGATTTCAAAGAAATCGGTCTAGCTCGGCTCACGCTGCCCCAAGAGCGCTATACTTTGATCGTTGACCACGGCGCAGGATTCACAACCAAGCCGCTCGCTCAGGAGATCACGGTGCAAGCGGGGAAAACTCTCGAAGTGACGGCTGCGCTCCAGCGTGCGTTCTCGCCCGCAAAAGAGTGGGGCTATTACTCAGCTGACTTGCATGCTCATAGCAATGCAAGTCTCGATGGGCATACGCCTATAGATCAGTTGGTGCTGGTGCAGTTGGCAGCTGACTTAGATCTGGTCTTTATCAGCGATCACGAGACGATTGCCGGGCACGAGCTCTTTGCGAAGACCGCGCAAGCCCGGGGCGTCCTCGCGATCTTGAGCGAGGAGATTACGACCCCCTTGGGGCACTGGAACGCCTATCCCCTCACGTGCGCTGTGACATATGCTCCTGACAAGAAGCCCAAAGACTATTTTGTGCAAGCCCGCGCCTGCGGTGCAGAGATCATACAGGCGAATCACCCTGGGTCAACTGGAGATGGCTACTTTGCTCTCCTTGGCACAGAGGCTTTCGATTATGGCTTTGATGCCGTCGAGATCTTCAACGGCGAATTTGATCGGGGCGACGCCAGCGCTATCGAGCAGCTCTTTAAATTCTGGAACGAAGGGCGACGTTACGTTGCCGTGGGCAACAGCGACGATCACGACTGGATGGACTTCCGCTTTGAGCGCTACGGTCGGCCGCGAACGTTCGTGCGTGTTGAGGGGCAGCTAACGACTGAGAAATGGATCGCTGCGCTCAAAGCCGGGCGGGCATTTGCGACTTACGGCCCACTGATAAATTTCACTGCTCAGGACGGTAAAGCTCTTCCTGGCGATACGGTCGTTCTCGCTCGTGGGCAGGAGATTACGCTGAAGGCAGAGCTGCTCGTGCTTTCACGCGACCCCTCGCGAGAAGAACCGCGCACATTACAGATTGCCGAAATTATCAGCAACGGCAAGGTCCTCAAAAAATTCACTCTCACTGAAGATCGCGCTGTCGTTACATTCACGGACAAGCCCACGGAGAGGAGCTGGTACGTTGTACACGTTGTCGCCGACGACAGCGACCAAGCGTATACAAACCCGATCTGGGTGGAGGTGCGCTAGGTTGCCTAAGATCAAATCAGTGAATGACCGCGATCATAGTCTTTGGAGCAGCTCAGCTGTACGCTGAGGGCAGCGGAGGTGTATGCGATGGCTGCTCTAAAGAAACAGCTTGACGAGTGCGAGTATCGCGGCCCGTGGGTCATCAGTCGAGATATTCGGATTGGGCAGATGTGTTGGCACCCAGTCAATCTCAAAGAGGGGCGGACGCATCTCTTCAGCAAGTCGTGTGAAGAATGGGGCGATGACTGCCCGCGCCAGCGCGCCCGCGTAAAAGATCGCTAAATACTCGGCACTCACGCGACGACGATGCGCGCGTCCACGACGCGTGCCCCGTGCCCTTTCTCTAAGACTATTAACGGGTTGATGTCCAGCTCGACGATTTCTTCCATTTGAGTAGCGAGCTGCGACAGCCGCGCGAGACACTCCGCGATCGCATCTATATCTGACGGGGGCTCACCGCGAAAGCCCTCCAAAATCTTAAAGCCCCGAATCTGCCGGATCATTCTTTGGATGCCAAGTTCTCGCACCGGCGCCAGCCGGAACGTCACATCCCGTAGTGCTTCGACGTAGATGCCACCAAGCCCAAACATCAGGAGCGGGCCAAAGAGCGGATCGCGCTTGAGGCCCAAAATCGTCTCTTTGCCCCCCTTGATAAACTCTTGCACGAAGACCCCGACGATCCGGGCGTTGGGCTTGGTGCGTGTGACGTCAGTGAGCATCTGGCGGAAGCTCTCGCGCAGCTCCGTATCGTTCTGAATATTGAGCTTGACGCCGCCGACGTCGAACTTGTGCACGATATCGGGCGAGACGATCTTGAGCACCACGGGGTAGCCGATCTCGTGGGCTGCGTGCAGCCCTTCATCTTCGGTCCTGACTAAGCGATATTTCAGCATGGGGAAGCCGTAGGCTTTTAAGAGATCGTGGGCTTCGGGCTCGAGCAATACTCTGCGCCCGTCGCGTTTTGCTTGGGCGATGAGCTCGCGGGCGCGCTCGATCTGAATGTCTCTAAAAATTCTGTACTCCGTGCGCGGGCGATGCACCCAATCGCGGTAGCGCGCCATCGCCGCGAGCGCGCGCGCGGCGCGCTCTGGGAAGCTATAATTGGGGATATTAATCGTCTCTAAGATCTCTATAGCGGGCCGAGCATCGGTGACCGCCATCAGGCACGCGAGCACGGGCTTGTCGCTGTGAGTCTCTTGCACCGCACGCACGATGTTCCGTGCGATGTTCTCGAGGCTCATTAGGATATGGGGGGCAGCAATCACAATGACACCGTCTACGTTGGGGTCGGCTAAGACCGTGCGCACTATCGTATCATAGCGTTGTTCGTTGGGTTCGCCGGTCATATCCACAGGGTTGGCGACGTTGACTGTAGGGGGCAAAAGCTCCCGAAGCTTTTGCGCTGTCTCTGGGGTGAACGACGCGAGCTGGAGCCCATATCTGACGGCAGCATCAGTTGCTAAGATCCCTGCGCCGCCGGCGTTGGTGACGATAGCGATTCTGTTGCCCTTTGGCAAGGGTTGCTGCGCGAATGCCACAGCATAGTCAAAGAGCTCTTCGATAGTTTCGACCCGCAGCACGCCCGACTGCATAAACACCGAGTCGTAGACTTCGTCGGAGCCGGCAAGCGCCCCGGTATGAGATGTCGCAGCTTTAGCCCCTTCGAGAGTTCGTCCGGATTTAATCGCCAAGATTGGGATCTTCTTGGGGCGCTCGCTCGTAATCTCTGTTGCTAATCTGTGAAACCCTTGGGGGTCTTCAAGGTCTTCGACGTAGAGCAAGACGACGTCAGTGAGTGGGTCGTCTTTGAGGTACTCTAGGAGATGGTTCTCGTGTAGATCGGCTTTGTTGCCGATGGAGACAAATTTTGACAGCCCGATCTTTTGGCGCTGGGCGTATTCGAGCGCCGCGACGCCCAAAGCGCCGCTTTGCGAGATGAACGCGATATTGCCTTGGCGGGGCATTCCCGGGGCAAACGTCGCGTTGAGCGAGACGCTTGGGTCGGTGTTGATAATCCCTAAACAGTTGGGCCCTAGCATGGCGATCCCGTAGCGTTGAGCGATCTGTTGGAGTTCAGCTTCGCGCCTGGCCCCCTCTTCGCCAATCTCTTTGAACCCCGCGCTAATGATCACGGCAGCGCGCACACCCTTGCGCCCGCATTCGTCCAAGACGCTCGCGACAGCAACTGCCGGCACAATGATCACAGCTAAGTCGATCTCATCGGGGATATCGACCACCGACGGATAGGCTTTCACGCCCAAGATACTGTGGGCCTTAGGGTTGACAGGGTAGACGACCCCCGTGTAGCCGGAGAAGATAATATTCTTGAACACGACTCTTCCCAAGCTATCGGGCTTGGTGGACGCGCCGATGACGGCAACAGATTTGGGAGCAAAGAGCGCTTTGAGGGTCTCTCGCGTATGGGCGGTCATATTTATAATAGTCTCAAACAAATGGGCGCTATGCAAGTTGACAGACCCTCTCAGGCTAGCTATCTTAAGAGTGGTGACCAGTGATGGCGCAGATGCGCTCGCTCTTCGACGAGCCTGCGAAAGCTCCAGAGATCTTGACGTTTGAAGAGGCGCAGCGCCAGGCGCAAACGTGCACGAAGTGCCGGCTCCATCAGAGCCGGACGCACGTCGTCTTCGGCGAGGGCAACACAAAGTCCCCTGTGATCTTTATCGGCGAAGGCCCGGGAGAGGTCGAAGACTCTACAGGGCGGCCGTTCGTCGGCCCCGCGGGACAGAAGCTCACCGAGATCTTAGCCTCGGTGGGGATCGCACGGGAACGCGTCTATATTTGCAATATGGTCAAGTGTCGGCCCCCCGGCAATCGCGCCCCGCAAAAAGACGAAATAGAAGCGTGTTGGCCCTACTTAGAAGCTCAGATCAAGCATATCAAGCCCAAGATCATCGTCGCGCTGGGCAACGTCCCAGCGCAGTACTTTCTCAAGACGACCGAGGGGATCACGACGCTGCGCGGAAGATTCTTCCCCTGGCGCGATGGGATCGAAATCTACTGTATGTTTCACCCAAGCTACTTATTGCGTAACCCATCGCGCGAGCCGGGTAGCCCAAAGTACTTAACTTGGCAGGACATCAAGAAGCTGAAGGAGCGCCTCGATGGACTTCTCTAGCTTGACGGAGCCCGAGCGCCGCGCTCGCGTGGCAGAAGCCCTGAGATTAGGCGAAGAGCTGCGCCGGGCTAAAGAATACGAGAAGGGCATTGATGTTCTCGTCGAAGCCCTGCAGTATGGGGTCGAGAAAGCCAAGATCTATTTTCGCCTAGGGAATATCTATTTCGATGCGGGCAAGCTCGAGCACGCTGAGTACGCCTATCGCCGCGCCATTGACATAGATCCGACGCACGTGAATGCCCATCACAATCTGAGTGTGGTGCTGCGCAAGCAAGGGAGACTCTCCGAAGCGATTCGCATGAAGCGCCATGCGGAGCGCTTGGCCATGCAGTACCCCCAGCAGATACAGCTGACGCCGGAGCAGATCGAGCGCGCACGACAGTTTGCGCGGCGTTGGCTGATCGGGGTCGGCATCGCTGTGGGGATAATTATAGCTCTTGTGCTTGTGCTGAGTGTGCTCTTCTAGCGCATGTAGAGCCCGCCGGTGGCGGCGATCGTCTCGCCCGTAATATAGCTGGCTTCATCAGAGCAGAGAAACGCGATGACCGACGCGATCTCGTCGGGACGAGCGATACGTTTGAGAGGGATGCTCGCGCGGATTTGCTCGCCCTTCTCAGCCAAAGATTTTTTGTTCATCTCCGTGTCAGTGTAGCCGGGGGCAACGGCGTTCACCGTGATATTATATGGGGCGAGTTCTAGTGCCAAAGATTTCGTAAGCCCGATCAAGCCTGCCTTGGCCGCAGCATAGTGCGGGCCGTGGGCCGATCCCGTGAGCGCGCGCAGCGAGCCGAGATTGACGATTCTGCCCCAGCCTGCCTGGCGCATGTGCGGCACGGCGAGCTTAGCGCAATAGAACGCCCCATTCAGCGTGACCGCGAGCATGCGCGTCCATTCTTCCAGGGAGAGCTGCTCGATGCCCCCGTGCGATGAGTACCCCGCGTTGTTTACTAAGATATGCAGTCCACCAAGCTCGCGTACAGTCGTCTCGATCATCTGCTGAACTTGGGTGTAATTAGAGACGTCAGCTTGGATAGCGATGGCTTTGCGTCCTAAAGCCTCGATCTGGCGCACGACGGCCCTAGCAGAGTCAGCACGTGAGAGATAGTTGACGGCGATGTCGCAGCCCTGCTGGGCGAGTTTGATAGCAGTAGCTGCGCCGATGCCGCGACTCGCGCCAGTGACAAGAGCAATCTTTGGCTTCATAGAGATCGCTTAGGTTGTTCGATGGGCTGAATGCACTCCGGCCCATCATTGCTTGGCGAGTTCACCGCCGCCGAGACGTCATAGAGCTCTAACTCTTCAGCGCGATACGGGCACAAGAGACGCTCTAATTCTGCACGAGTCTTAGGTGACGGATCGAGCCAACGCTCTTCGAGCTCTTTGGGCACGATCACCGGCATCCGATTGTGAATGGGCCTGAGCAACTCATTTGGCTCTGTCGTGATGATCGTGCACGTCTTGAGAGTCTGCCCATCGGGAGAGTGCCAAGTCTCCCATAGGCCCGCAAACCCAAACGGCTCTTTGGATCTCAAGCGCACATAGACTGGGGTCTTCTTGCCCTGGGGCGTCTGGCGCCATTCGTAAAACCCATCAGCGAGAATGAGGCAGCGCCGGCTCTGGACAGCGTCGCGGAAGCTCGGTTTCTCCCAGAGCGTCTCCGCGCGAGCATTGATCAGTCTCTGCGCGATCTTGGGATCTTTGGCCCAGTGGGGGATCAAGCCCCAGCGAAAATTTTCTATGCGCCGGCCTTGGGCGTCCGAGATCAGCGCGAGAATCTCTTGCGTCGGCGCGATATTATATCTAGGCTTATACGATACGGGCAGTGATACGCCAAAGCGCGCTTCGATCTGTTCAGCGCTGAGCGTGAGCGTGAATCGCCCGCACATATACCCTTACCCATGATGCGAGAGGGGAAACGTCCGTCCCTCAAGCTCTTCGATTCTTTGCCGGACTTCATCGGGGATCGGCGCTCTGCGTCGCTCGCGATAGTTATACGAGACAATGACCCCGTCGCCTTCAGCCGCGATCTTTTGTAGCTTCTGACTAAAAATTCTGAACTGCATGGTAAAGCGATCCGTGCCCATATTGGAGACCCGTATCCCCACAAAGATTTTGTCCGGGTACGTGAGCGGGCGCTTGAACTCACAGCGTGCCGCCGCGAGGATCGGGCCGATCCCTGTCGTGTGCATGGTCTCGACATGCCCAATCTTCTCGAGATACGCGATGCGCGCGCTCTCGAAGTATCTGAAATACGCGACGTTATTGACGTGTTGGAACGCATCCATCTCGCCCCACTGGACAGGCAGCTCAATAATGACGGGAAAGCCATCTAGATCAGGGATGGTGTTCTGCATGCTGCTCATGGTGGTGGGCGCTAGAGGATTCGAACCTCTGGCCTTCCGCGTGTAAGGCGGACGCTCTCCCACTGAGCTAAGCGCCCGTGTTGCCCATGCGAACCGTCATCACGGGGACTTTCGATAAGCGCACGACTTCTTCAGTAACGCTGCCCAAGAGCACTCGGTCGAGCCCACGCCGCCCGTGCGTCCCCATCACGATCAAATCTATCTTGGCTTCGTCAACGAAGTCTAAGATCGCTTTGGCCGGCGTGCCCGTCTTGATCACCGTCTCGACTTCTTCAACCCCGGACTTGCGCATGACGTCCGCAGTCTTCTCCACGATGCGCTGGCCCTCTTGATGCAATGCGTCGAGGATAGACCTCTCCGCGATGTTGGCATACTCAAACAACAGCGCGGGCGGCTCGGCTACAAAGAGCACATAGATCTTCGCGTCGAACGCGAGCGCGATCGTGGTCGCGCAGTTGATCGCCTTCTCCACCCCTCGTGACCCGTCCGTCGGTACCAAGATGCGCTTGAACATCGCCCTCACTCTCTATAAGAGATTCTCAATCGTCTCCACCGGCAGCGACGCAGCCAACTCCTCCAACCTCGCCATGTCGACAATCACGATCTTGCGCCGCTTCAGCGAGATCAGACCCCGCTCTTCAAACTCCCCCAAAGTTCGAATAGCTGTCTCTGTGGAGATCCCGGCCATCTCAGCGAGATCCGTCCGGCTGATCCGGGCTTGAATCTCACCGTCGAGCGTCCCATACTTCTCTGCTAGCGCTAGCAGCAGCCGCGCCAAGCGCGCTCGACAGCTCTCATAGGCCGTCTCGATGAGCTTTGCCTGAAACCCTTGCAACTCCCGCGCGACCTTCTCGGCAAGCTGCAGCGCCACGGGAGGATGGCGCTTGAGAAAATCTAAAAAGTCTTCACGCTTGATAAAGCGTGCCTTGGTCGGCTCGATCGTCCGTGCTGAGGCGGTGTGTGTTCCCCCATCAAAGAGATTCTCCTCACCGAGCAGTTCTCCAGGCCCAACGAGCTTCAGAATATGGCGTTTGCCCCCAGGCCCTTGTTTGATCAATTTAGCCTTCCCGCTACAAATGATAAAGAACCCAAAGGCCGGTGTCCCTTCGTGAAAGATCGCTTCATCAGCCCCGTACTCAACGGGGCGCATCAGGCTTCGCAGCTCCTGCTGGCTCTTCTCATCCAGCCCAGAGAAGATCCACGAGCAACCTGGGCAGCCTGTGACCCCACAGATCGGTGGGCTCTTGGGGCGCCCCATAACTAGATGCTTGCGAGCCATAACCTCCCTTATTGTAGTCGTTTGCCGGCCGTCATGCAACTGTATGAGCTAAATCAAGCGAAGCTTCTCTTCCGCTATGAGAAGGATCTTGCGCCCTTCTAAGGCGACCCAGCCACGTCGCTCCAGATCGTGCAAGACCCGGCTGACCGTCTCTGGAGCTATGCCCACCAGAGCGGCCCACTCCTCGCGGGAGAGCTTTAAGTCAATGAGAATTCCTTGAGGGGTGCGCTCGCCAAAGCGCTCAGCCACTTCGACGAGCTTCCGAGTGAGGCGTGTCGCGCTCTCGACGTAGACCGTCTCTACTAATGCGGTGCGCAATCCCCACAGCCGTGCAGAGAACTGCTGCATCAGCCACAGCAAGGCGCTAGGATGCTCGGTAAAGATCTTGTGGAGGGCATCGTGCTCGAAATGCGCGAGCCGAGTCGGGCGCAGAGTAACTGCGGACATGGCATGGACCGGCTCGCTGAAGAGTTCTCCGATCCCAAGGGCCTCTCCAGGGCCGCTTAGCCGGACAAATCGCAGGCATCCCTCCATGACAGTGATCTCTTTCACGATGCCCTCGAGCACGACATAGAGGCCGTCGACGTGGTCGCCTTGGGCATAGATAGGGGTCTCCGGGGGCAAGGCTTTCAGATGTGCCCGCCGCATCAGAGCCTGACATGCCTTAGGATCTACGCCCTCAAGCCAACAAGTCAACTCTGCTGCCCTGGCCATACCCTCTTAGCTTAGCTTTTTGAGCTCTCAAGTGTTATGAGTGTGCTCAAGTTGCAGCATGGGGTAGGTCAAGAGAAAACTTGACATCGGTCACAAGATGAACTTTGAGGTTACAGCAGCGTATGGAGGTAATTTCCGTTACATACTTTCTAAAGAGTCTTGCTCTATAATGGGCGCGAATTGCGGAGGTTGGTCTTGCATCTAAAAGCGAGGTGACATGCCGATGCGCTCTCTTGCTCGGATTGTGGGGGCTCTGTTCTTAGGGGGAATAGGGATGGTATGGGGAAGTGACCTGCACGCTACTGGTGCCAGCTCAGCAGTGATATTTGTTGACTGCACGTTACCCGTCGAGACCTCTGGGAACTATAAGACTCTTACGGCGGCATTGCAGTGGGCCCGTGAAGGCCGCCAAAAGCCGCGCTCAGAATTTGGTGTGGTTATCGTTGCTCCTTGCACGTATCAAGAGAGCTTGACCGGGGATAACGCGATTGACGTCAAGGGGCTCCAATGGATCTCCCGTGCTGGGCGCGATAAGACAAAAATTATCGGGTCTATAGAAATCGTCGCGAAGAACGTGCTCTTTGTGGGCTTCGATGTTGACGCCAATCAAGCCGAAAACGCTTTACTGATTAAAGAAGATTTCGCTGTCGTCTCCAATAGCAAATTTCACAATGCGGCCGGGGCAGGGATCTGGGTCACGCGCGGCGCTGAGGGTGTGATTCTCTTACGCAATGAGATTTTCAATAACGGTGGCGAGGGTGTCAAAATCGAAGAATTTAGTACTCATCTCCGGCTTGAAGAGAACAAGATCCGCAGCAATGGCAGCATCGGCGTCTATGTTGGAGCTAACAGTGACCGCGCCGTCATCAGCCGCAATGAGATCATCTTAAATAGAGGGGAAGGGGTCTTGGTCACCGACAACGACGGCGTCGAGATCTCCAACAATGAGCTGAACAATAACGCCATGGACGGGATCAAATTAGACAAAGCCAACAGCGCCGTCATTCTTAAGAATAAGATCAGCGCCAGCGGCGTCTACGGTATCACCGTCCAGGCATCTGATAATAGCGAGATTCGCGAGAACGAGCTCTTCAATAACAGTGCTGGTGGGATTGCCATCAAAGAAGGGGAGCGCTCCGCCAAGCGCAATACCATCCAAGGGAACACTATCTATAACAACGCCCGCGCTGGTGCTGAGGGGATCTTCCTCTCTGGGGATGTCAGCGGCAACGTCTTTCTCAAAAATTCTATTCTCAATAGCAGCTTCGGGGTGAAGCTCGTTGCTCAAGAATCGGGCCGCGCCCCCAGCAATAATATATTCCAAGAGAACTCGATCAAAGAGAGCCATGAAGACGGCATCTCCCTCCAGCAGAGCGACGGGCGCAATACCTTTCGATCGAACGAGATCTCCGGTAACAACGGCTCTGGCATCTCTATATCAGAAGGGGCTCGCCACGATACGTTCGTCAACAACGTTATTAAAGACAACGGCAAGCACGGGGTGCTGATCGCGAACGCGTCGCGCCATACCCTGAGAGAGAATCAAATACTCTCCAACGGCGAGGTCGGGATCTTCCTCGATGGCGCACAAGGTATTCTCGTGCACTTGAACGAGATCCGCCAGAACGAGCGCGAGGGCATTAAGCTCAACGGTGCTGCGAATACAGATCTCATCGCGAATACTATAGAATCGAACGGCTGGCATGGACTCTTCGCCCAGGGGGCTACAGACCTTGACGCACGCCAGAACACGATCTTTGGCAACTATGGAGCCGGCGTCTTCTTGGTGGAGACGACTGCCGTCGGCTTTGATCACAATAAAGTCCTCCAGAATGCCCAAGGGGGCTTAGATCTTGGTGCAGCAACGAGCGAGATCGATATAGAATTCAACGATATTGTGGGCAACACCCAGTTTGGGCTACGGCTTGCGGGTGGGTTGGATGAGACGACAATCCGAGCCGACCGCAACTGGTGGGGCGATCCCAGCGGGCCGTCAGGGGCTTTTGAAGGTCGAGGGAATTCCGTCATGGGGATTCGGCTCAACCGAGACTGCTCTGCTGAAGGAGCGGCGCTTGGGCGCAGCCCGTGCCCGATTATCTTGCCGTGGCTTTTGGCTCCCACGGCCGAATTAGTCGAGAACTCTATCACGGGCTGGATCTTCAGAAAATTCGGTAACGGCCGTGCAGAATTCGACGCAACCAACACGGCAAGTACCTACTTGAGATTCTATAATGTCGACGCTAACTCTGATAGCGTGGTCATCGTCGCGCGCTATCGGAACGGCTTCCCCCAGCAGCGAACCCTGCTAGAGAACCCCGTGAAGGTCGTGAGCGTCCTGGCCAGCGGCATGCGAGCAGGGGTCGCTCAGATCGAAGTAGAGTACACGGACGCGGAGATCAAGGACATAGACGAGAGCAAGCTCTGCTTGCTCTACTTCGATCGTGGGGCAGGCGGATGGAAGCGCTTGGAGTGCTTCGTCAAGACTCAAGCGAATATTGTGACAGCGGAGATCCCCGTGTCGGTGCTCGCGAGCGCGCCGCCGATTGCCCTGGCCACAGGAGCCGTCAAGTAACAAAAAAATCTCCCTCACCCCTCTCTAAATCCTCGGAGAGGGGTGAGGGGCACCAGCAAGAGGAGGAACGAGGCATGAATTCATGCACGGAGGCACTGAGCACACTCGCCCGTACTGAAGCGCCTGCGACAGCTCTAAAATTTCTCGATCTGATGATTGGCGGATTTGACTCCGAAGCGATTGAGCTGACCGTGCCCCTTCCTGAGCCGCACACCCAGGTCTTCGTCTTTATGTGTGAGGGAGGGGGCTGGGTCGAGCTCGAAGGCTGTGTCCAGCAGCATGAAAAGAAGCTCCGCTTGACGTTGCCGGCGGGCTCGCTGCGCCGCATCGCGGTTGCGTTAGTACCCGGACAAAGCTAAACGCGCTCCTTGTGAGAGAGCCTGACAGGTTCAGCCGTCGGGCTCTTTTTTTTGTATAATGAGACGTATGTTCGCGCTCAGAAATCTCATACTCGCGCTGGTGTCGGTGCTGGATTGGGCTATTACTATTTATATCTGGATCGTGATCATTCGGGCGTTGATCAGCTGGGTGCAGCCTAATCCATACAATCCCATTGTGCAGTTCTTGCATGCCATCACGGAGCCGTTGCTCGCGCCGATTCGCTATTATCTGTTGCGCTATATGCCGGTGGGGCTCGATCTGTCTCCTATGGTGTTGATTCTCTTGCTTGTGCTTATTCAAAGATTTTCCATCCCGACACTGATGGAACTCGCCCTGCGCTTACACTGACATGCTTCGTCCTGAAGATTTTATGCGTCGTGCGTTGGAGCTAGCTGAGCGCGGTGCCGGTTGGACTAGTCCCAATCCCATGGTTGGGGCCGTCGTCGTCAAAGACAATAATATTCTCAGTGAGAGTTGGCACGAAGAATTCGGCGGCCCACATGCTGAGTTTTTAGCTCTGCGGCGCGCGGGAGCGCTCGCCCGTGGCGCCGAGCTCTATTTGAATTTAGAACCCTGCGTGGCTGCCCCAGGGAAGCGCAATCCCCCATGTGCCGACGAGATCATCCGTGCCGGAATTCGCAGGGTCTTTGTAGCGCTGCGCGATCCCGATCCACGCATCAACGGCAAGGGCATTGAAGTCCTGCGTCGCGCCGGTATTGAAGTCGTCGAGGGGCTTTTGGAGCGAGAAGCCCGCAAGCTTAACGAGATCTATCTGAAGTTCAAGACGACGGGCAGACCCTTCGTGACGCTGAAGATGGCCATGACTGCTGATGGGAAGATCGCCACCCGCACCGGCGACTCCCAATGGATCTCGTCTCCAGAGTCTCTGAGATTCGCGCACGAGCTGCGCCATCGCCATCGCGCGATTCTCGTGGGCATTGAGACGGTGCTTGCCGATGACCCCCAGCTGACAGCACGCTTGGAGAAGAAGACGCGGAATCCCATCAGAATCGTGCTCGATTCTCGTGGGCGCATCCCCCTTAATGCTGAAGTCGTGCGCTCAGCAGAGCAGATCCGAACGATCCTCGCGACGACCGACGCGATACCCACCGACAAAGAGCGAGCTCTTCAGCAAGTTCATGTCGAGATTTGGAAGCTCCCCGCTCGCGACGGGCGCGTCGATCCCCATGCTGTGATACAAAAGCTCTCCCAAGAGCAGATTGACAGCGTGCTCATCGAAGGAGGTTCAGAGGTCGCCTGGAGCTTCTTAAGTCAAAGACTGATAGACAAGATTCTCTTTGTGATCGCGCCCAAGATTATCGGGGGCCGGAGAGCCCCTGGCCCTGTCGGCGGCATCGGGTTTGAACGCCTCAGCGACGCAATTCCACTGAAAGAGATTAATATCTCTCGGCTCGGTAGCGATATACTCTACGAAGCGTATTTGAACAGAGAAAGAACCATCTCTTCATAATTTCTCCACAATTGCTTAGTAGCATTGCACAGGCTGTGAAAGCCCTCTATAATCGCAGAGCCAGACTTCGTCTGGACTGTTGCCTTGGCCAGCCGAAGGCTGGCCAAGATGAAGGTCAAGCGAAGAGGAGGTTGAGCCTATGAAGAAAGCGTTACTTATCATCAGTGTGCTCGCGCTGGCCTTCTTGGCCGGCGTCGCCATTGATCAGTCGTTGCGACATCAGTCTGCAGCACCAACAGCGCAGCAGACGCCGTCGGTAACGGAGCGCCCTCAGGCGCTTCCTCAGACTCCTGAGACACCCGCGAAGCAAGCCCCAATCGTTCTTGCCCAGGCGACGAGCCCGGCAGCCCCAAGCACCGATCTCTTCGCTCAACTGACCAAAGAACAAATCGAACAATTGATCGTTGCTGCAGGGCAGAATGCCGTCAAGACGGCGATTAAGAAAGCTGGTCCTGCCGTGGTCCAGCTCGAAGTGCTCAAACGCAGCACGGTTCGTAGCCCGTTTAAGGACTTCTTCGATGACCCATTCTGGCGGCGTTTCTTCGGCGATCCCTTCGAGCCCTTCCGTGAGCGCGGCCTCGAACGCTCTCTGGGCAGCGGCTTTATCATCGACTATCAAGGGCAGAAGATCATTGTCACCAACAATCACGTCGTGGAGAACGCCACAAGCATTCGCGTGACCCTGCCTGAGGGACGCACGTTTGAAGGGGAGCTCATCGGCGGCGACGCGTTTCTTGACGTCGCGGTCGTGCGCCCCAAGGGCCCCAACGTCGAGCAACTCCCCACCGTCGAGCTTGGGGATTCGGACAAGATCGAGATCGGCGACTGGGCCATCGCTATTGGCAACCCCTTGGGCTTCGAGCACACTGTAACAGCGGGGATCATCAGCGCGCTCCATCGCGATTTTCCCAAGCCTGATGGCTCTGGGCGCTTCCAGGATATGATCCAAACCGATGCAGCGATCAATCCCGGCAACTCCGGCGGCCCGCTGCTCGATGCCCTCGGGCGCGTCATTGGGATCAACACGGCGATCGCCGTCAACGCTGAGGGGATCAATTTCGCGATCCCCATCAACGCTGCCTTGCGGGTGCTGCCCAGCTTGATCGCGTCGGGCAAAGTGACGCGCGCGTGGCTGGGCGTCGTCATCCAAGAGTTGACAGAAGAGATTGCTCCGGGGTTTGGGGTTGAGCCCTATTCAGGTGTGCTCATTGCCGATGTGCGCCCTGATGGGCCATCCTACGGGATCTTGCAGCGGGGCGATATTGTCCTGAGTGTAGATGGCAAGCCCGTCAAGCGCGTCACTGAGCTACAGCAAGAGATTATGTATCGTCCTGTAGGATCGAAAGTACAGCTTGAGATCCTGCGCAACGGAACCCGTCAAACTGTCGAAATCACTCTTGGGGAGCGCCCTAGCGAACAAGCCCTGATGGGCACGCTGACTGTGCCGGGCCAGCCCGTCCCCCAGGGGCAGGGCGTTGAGAAATTTGGGCTGAAGGTCCAAGCGCTCACCCCGGAACTTATCAAGCAACTCAATCTCCCTAGCTCTGCTGAGGGCGTTGTTATCAGCGAAGTGCAGCCGGGAAGCCGGGCGTTCTGGGCTGGGCTGCAGGTCGGCGATCTGATTATCGAACTCAATCGTCAGCCCATTAAGACCCTAGACGATTGGAACAAGCTCGTGAGCGAGCTGCCTGACGATACTCGTGTCGTGCTCACGATCATCCCGCGTGGCGGGGGCAGCGCGCGCTTTGTGCCGTTGCGGTAGAACAAGTTTTCTTCTACAATAATAAGGCCCTCACCCCTGACCCCTCTCCCGTCTTAACGGGAGAGGGGTGCCCGCAGGGCGGGGTGAGGGCCACAAGACAGCGCGAAGTGCTCGGAGAGTGGCGCAGCCTGGTTCAGCGCGCACGGTTCGGGACCGTGAGGTCGCGGGTTCAAATCCCGCCTCTCCGACTAAGACCAGCTTCCAGTTTGACAGTTCTCAGTTAATTTGAATAGACTGGGAGCTGTCGAACTTGGAACTGAGAACTCTCTTGTGGTGGGTGCTCTTTCTCAGCTACGCTGGGCTGATCTTCTGGCTCTCTGATAGCCCGCTTCCCCAAGGGGTGCCGTTTATCGAGCTGCCCGGCGCTGATAGAGCCTATCACTTCTTCGAGTACGGGCTGCTCGCTTTTTTAGGGCTGCAAGCGTTCTCTCCTGCAACGCGACGACAGTCTTGGAAGGTGCTTGCACTCTGCTGGCTCTACGGGCTTTCCGACGAGATCCATCAACTATGGGTGCCGGGGCGCAGCGCCGATGTGCTCGATTGGCTCATAGATGGGCTAGGAGTCTTCACGGTGGGCTTGCTGTGGATGCGCTGGCATTGGCTATGAGCCCAGCATCCCTCGAGCATCCACTGCCCACACCCCTGAGGGCAACGCAACTACCGGATTGATCTCGATTTCCGTAAGGCTCTCGATCTCTATCATCATCTGGGAGATCGCGAGAATCGTCTGGACAAGCGCTGCGCGATCTACTGCTTCTCGCCCGCGTACTCTCCCTAAGAGTGATCTCCCGCGCAGCTCAGTGAGCATCTCTTCAGCGTCTTCTGGGGTGAGTGGGGCCACACGAAACGCGACGTCATCAAATATCTCTGTGAAAATTCCCCCAAGCCCGACCATCACCACCGGCCCGAAGGTGCTGTCGCGCTTGCCTCCAACGATCAGCTCAAGCCCATCGGCGATCATCCGTTGCACCATAAGTTTTGCTGGGAAGCGAGTCAGTAACGACTGCGCGGCACTGCGCACCGCGTCAGCGTCTGAAAGATTTAACACCACGCCGCCCACGTCTGTCTTGTGGGTGATTTCAGGAGAGAGGATCTTGAGCGCAACGGGATAGCCAAGCTGGGCTGCGGCGCGCACGGCAGCTTCGGGGGTCTCTACGCTATGCCATGGCGCCACAGCGATCCCGTACTCCTGACAGAGCTGGAGCGCCTGATCAGCTGTGAGCACTTGCTTGCCCGAGACTGAGAACCGAGCTCGTGCTAATGGGGGAGCAACAGTTGGGAATGTCCGGCGCCGTGTGTGCCATCGGTACCACTGGCGCGAAGCCGCGAGGGCGCACATCGCTGACTCAATCTCCGTGAAGACGGGAATGGCAAGCTCGCGTTGTAGCTCCCGCGCTTCGTCTCCTTGGGCGAAGACGCAGAGTGCAATGGGTATCCCCGAATCCTTCATAATCTCTTCGACGCGATGGGCGAGCCTGCGCGCCCGCTTCGCTTCTAAGAGACTATACGTGTTGATGAGCACGACGGCATCTGGGGCAAGAGCCTGTAAGCATTCTTCGACGATATGGGCGTAGAGATCGAAGTCGAAGATCGTCCCTAGATCTATGGGGTTCGTTGGGCGAATGACGTCAGCTCGGAAGAGCGAACGAACCCTTTCAGCAAAGTCGTGGGGAAGTTCCATCAAGCGAAAGCCGTAGCGTTCAGCAGTATCCGCAGCGACGACGGCGTGGCCACCTGACCGAGAGATAATCACCATGCTGTCGCCGCGCACGGACGGCAGCACCAGCCCCTGGGCCATTGCCACGGCTTCCTGAAAGCTCTCAGCACGGAAGATCCCGACTTGGCGCAGTGCCCCCGTCACGATGCGGTCATCGCTCGCTAACGCTGCCGTATGGGAGAGCGCAATGCCTTGGCTCGCTTGGCTGCGGTTGGCCTTGTGCACGATAATGGGCTTCGGGGAAGAGCGCGCCAGCTCCATCAAGCGCCGTCCATCGCTCAGGGACTCTAAATAAAGACAGAGTATCTTCGTCGCGGGGTCTTCTATGAGATACTCCGCATAGTCTGTCTCATTCAGGTCGGCCTTGTTGCCGATGCTGACGACTTTGCTGACACCAACTCCTGATGCTGAGAGCTTGTCCAGATAGGTGATCGAAATACCCCCGCTTTGGGAGATAACCGAAGCGCTTCCACGCCGCGTGCTCTGTGGGTCAATGGGAGGGAAGGGCAAGCAGAGCCCAACATCAAGATTGATCACACTGATGCAGTTTGGGCCGACAAAGCGAATACCCCAACGCCGTGCTATACTCTTGAGTTCTTCTTCGAGCTGACGGCCGCGCTCAGAGAATTCGCTGAAGCCTCCAGACTCGATCACGATCTGTTTGATTCCCTTGCGCCCGCAGGTGTCGACGAGCGCAGGGACGGTCTCTGCTGGGGTAAGAATGACTGCGAGATCGAGCCCGTCTGGGACCTCTTCCAGCGACGTAGCAATAGAAATATCATAGACGCGTCCTGGTTGGCGTCCCACGGCGTAGAGTTCGCCCTGATATCCGAAGGCTCGTAAGTTCGCAATGATAAAGCGCGCGAGATTATCCGGGCGCTCTGAAACCCCAATCACGACGATGCTGCGTGGGGCGAAGATCTTTTGCATAAATTCTTGGGTGCTCATAATGTCCTCAAGTCTGCACAGGGGAGCCTACTCCCACGCCTAGAGCGCTGCAGACTCTCCTGAGAGGGCGTAAGCGATAGCGTCTTCGAGTTTCATAGCGTAGCCATCAGCCCACGCTGCGGCAAAGAGCTCTTCGCCAAGGTGCTCGTGGGCTCCTTTGAGTGTTTGCTCGCGCCCCTCATGCTCGGACGGGGGTAACGGGGCGCCGATTGCTTCACGAAGGGCTTCTTCCGCGCCCAAGAGCCGCGCCGCTCGATCCCATTCCCCTTGCGCCGCCGCGACTTGAGCCAGTCGGTCTAAACAGAGCGCGATATGCCATTTATCCCCAACATCCCGGTAGTGCGCTAAACTCTGGCGCAGTAACGCGCTCGCGCGCTGCGGATCCCCTTCATGGAGGGCGATCATCCCTAAGGAGTTGAGTACTGATGCTAGTCCCGGCACAGCTCCTAACCCTCGATAGAGCTCTAAGCTCTCCTGCAGCAACGCCTTGGCTCGAGCGCGTTCCCCTTTCTGGAAGAGTACCGCGCCAAGACGCCGCAGCGCCGCAGCCATCCCTTGATCGTCTTGGGCTGCGCGTGAGAGGGCCAGGCTCTCTTCCAATAACCGTTCAGCTCGTTCAAGATCGTTGTGATACATCGCGATGTTGCCCAATTCGCTCAGCGCCGCAGCCATCCCGACCCTGTCTTCCAGTTTGCGGAAATGCTCTAAGCTCTCTTCATGGAGCCTCGTCGCGCGGGCGTAGTCCCCACGAGCAAAGGCGATCACCCCCAAGTTCCCCAGGGCTAACGCAACCCCGCGATTGTCCTTGGCAGCACGATACAGAGCCAAGCTCTCTTCTAGAAGCTTGGTCGCCAGGGCATAGTCATCTTGGGCGCGCGCGAGCATGCTCGCGCCATAGAGGGCCTTGGCGCGCAGCGATGAGGGCGCTTGCGTCGCTTTTCCAAGAAACTGATTGAGCCACTCACGCCCCTCGCTGACGTACCCTCGTAGGTACCAAAAGAGCCAAAGAGCACTAGCCAAGCGCAATCCCGTCTCCGGGTCGGTGCTGGACCATTCTAAGGCTGCGCGGAGATTATCGTGTTCGGTCTCGAGGCGCTTAAGCCACAGGGCTTGATCGGGGCCTTGCAAAGCGCTCTCAGCGCGCTCAGCAAACGCTAAGAACCAATCGCGATGGCGATCGCGTATCTGGGCAGCTTCGCCCGTCTCTAAGAGCTTGTCCCGCGCATACTGTCTGACGGTCTCTAGGAGTCTATAGCGTGCTTCTTCATCGCTGAAGACGACCAGCGATTTGCTCACTAAGTTCGTCAACAGATCTATGATCTCATACGCCGGGATCTGCTCATCGGCGCAGATGGCCTCAGCGGCCTCGAGGGTGAATCCCCCCGCGAACGCGGATAATCTCCGGAAGAGCGTGCGCTCGCGCTCATTCAGCAGCTCGTAGCTCCAGTCCATCATAGCGCGCAGGGTCTGCTGCCTGGGCAAGGCCGTGCGACTTCCTCCTGTCAGGAGTCGGAAGCGATCATCGAGCCGAGCTGCGATCTGCTCGACAGAGAGCGCTTTGACGCGAGCCGCCGCGAGCTCAATCGCTAAGGGGATCCCATCGAGCCGCTGGCAGATTTGCGCAATCGCTCTGATATTGTGTGGAGTGACTTTGAAGTCTGGGGAGGCGGCCTCCGCGCGCTCGATGAAGAGCCGGATCGCTTCGTATTGGGTGATGCGAGCGAGGGAGTCTGGGTAAGCAAGCTCGTGAGGCTGGGGCAGCGAGAGCGACGGCACCCGCCAGGCGATCTCACCGGCGATGCCCAACGCTTCGCGGCTGGTCGCCAAGATCCGAAGATTTGGGCATGTGCGCAAGAGCGTCTCCGCGAGCTGTGCGCACGCCCCCACAAGATGCTCACAGTTATCTAAGATCAACAAGAGCGTGCGGGGTTTGAGCGCCTCGGCAAGCGTAATCAGAGTGGGGCGCCCAGGCTCTTCGTAAATCCCTAGGGTTGCTGCGACCGTCGAGGGGACGAGTGCGGGATCAGCCAGCACCGAGAGGTCGATAAACCAAACGCCGTCGGGATACTCTTCTAACAGATCAGCGGCGACTTGGAGAGCTAGGCGCGTCTTGCCGCAGCCGCCGGAGCCCGTGAGCGTAAGCAGCCGGGTCTGCTTGAGGAGTTCCTTGACTTCTTTCATTTCGCGCTCCCGCCCGATGAAGCTCGTCAACTGAATGGGGAGATTATTGGGCACCGCGTTGAGCGTGCGCAGGGAAGAGAACTCTGTGAGCAGTTCTGGGTGGATGACTTGGAAGATGTGCTCAGGGCGCTGGAGGTCTTTGAGGCGATGGAAGCCGAGCGAGCGCAGCGACACGTCCTTTGGAAGGGAATCACGCACGAGCTCTTCCGTGGCAGCCGAGAGCAAGATCTGGCCGCCATGAGCAGCGCTCAGCAAGCGCGCGCAGCGATTGAGCGTCGGTCCAACGTAATCGCCGTCACGCACCTCAGCCATGCCGGTGTGCAACGCCATACGCACCCGCAGCGATCCCAGCTCTCCCCACGAGCGACGCATGAGCTCTCGCTGGGCTTCTACAGCAGCGCTGAGCGCATCGATTGCTGTATCAAACGCAGCATAGACAGCGTCGCCCCAGAGTTTAAAAATATAGCCCCGATGTGATTCGATCACTCGACGTAACAGTGCGTTATGCTCGGCGAGCACCGCCGACATTGCTTCCGGATGCTGCTCCCACAGCTTCGAACTCCCCTCAATATCTGTGAAGAGAAACGTGACGGTTCCCCTTGGTAGTTCCATAAGAGTAAATTATATAGCAAATCCTCCCTTGTGCATGAGGCCGAAAACGGGTAGACTGTTCTATCTGACAGAAGGAGGGACAAGATGACCCAGCATCCCAACCGGCTCATCCATGAGACTAGTCCCTATCTGCTCCAGCACGCGTATAACCCCGTGGATTGGTACCCCTGGGGTGAAGAAGCGCTTCAGAAGGCACAACGTGAAGACAAGCCGATCTTTCTCTCTATTGGGTATTCAGCGTGTCACTGGTGCCACGTGATGGAGCGCGAATCCTTCGAGAACGACGAGATCGCACGGTATCTCAATGAGCATTTTGTGAGCATCAAAGTCGATCGCGAAGAGCGCCCTGATCTCGATGAGATCTATATGACAGCCGTACAGG
The DNA here is from genome assembly GCA_030550495.1 of Candidatus Bipolaricaulota bacterium. Lineage (GTDB taxonomy): Bacteria > Bipolaricaulota > Bipolaricaulia > RBG-16-55-9 > DRXL01 > JANXCC01. The sequence goes on from JAUQPG010000013.1 coordinate 21,479, forward strand.
TTCTGACGGGCCAAGGGGGTTGGCCCTTGACAGTCTTTCTCACCCCAGATCTGAAGCCGTTCTACGGGGGCACCTACTTTCCCCCAGAGGATCGATGGGGCCGCCCAGGCTTGCTCACCGTGCTAAGAGCTATCGTTGAGCTCTATCACAAAGAGCGCGAGAAGATCGTCGAACAAGCTGAGCGACTCACTCACTATTTGAAGGCATTACAGCAGCCTAGATCAAGCGCGGGGCTGCTCTCCCCCGAACTCTTACAACGGGCTTATTTGAGCTTGCTTCAGGGCTTCGATCGTGAACACGGGGGCTTCGGTAATGCCCCGAAGTTTCCCCACAGTCTGGAGTTGAGCTTCTTACTCAGATATTGGCATCGCACGAACGACCCCGATGCGCTCCATATCGTCGAATTCTCTCTAGAGAGGATGGCGCGCGGGGGACTCTACGATCAGCTCGGTGGCGGGTTCCATCGCTACTGTATAGACGCTAACTGGCGCATCCCACACTTTGAGAAGATGCTCTACGACAATGCGCTCTTGGTCTGGACGTATCTCGAGGCCTATCAAGCCACGAAAAAACCGCTCTATCGTCGCATTGTCGAAGAGACACTTGATTATATCATGCGCGAGATGAAAAGCCCTGAAGGCGGCTTTTTCACATCTCAAGACGCCGATAGTCCCAACGGCGAAGGGGCGTTCTACGTCTGGACGCCTGCAGAGATCAAGGCCGTGCTCGGCCCTGAGGAGGGCGCGCGGGCGTGCGCCTACTTTGGCGTCACCGAGTCAGGAAATCTTAGCGATGGCACAAGTGTACCCTCTCAGCCCTATACCCTAGAAGAGTTCGCAGCTCATGCGGGGATGACACCAACGGAGTGCGAGGCTTGGCTCGCCCGTGTGCGTGCGCAGCTCTTCGCAGCGCGTGAACGCCGAGAGAAGCCCGCTCGTGACGAAAAGATTCTCACAGCTTGGAACGGGCTGATGATCTCAGCGTGTGCGCGAGCATATCAAGTTTTGGGGCACGAGAAATACCTCCGGGCTGCACAAGATGCTGCACACTTCTGCCTGACGTATCTCTATCAAGACGGGATGCTCAGGCACAGCTACAAAGACGGCCAAGCGAAATTCAATGCGTATCTCGACGATTACGCGTTTCTCATCACGGCGCTGCTCGATCTTTATGAAGCTGACTTCGATCCACGCTGGATACACATCGCACAAGTGCTCAGCACAATGACGATAGAAAAATTCTGGGATGAGAGCACGGGAGGATTCTACTTCACGAGCCCAGATCACGAGAAGCTCCTCGTGCGTCTCAAGAGCTTGTATGACGGGGCGACGCCGTCGGGGAATGCCGCAGCTACCCTGGCGTTTCTACGCCTAGCCCAGCTGACCGATGACGCAACGTTGCGGACGAAGGCGGAGCAGACCTTGCGCGTGTGTTGTGCCTTCATGGAGCAGGTTCCTCAGGGGCTCTCGTATATGCTGAGCGCGCTCGATTTCTATCTCAGCCCGATATATCAGATCGCTGTTATCGGGAGGAAGGACGACCTCCGAACGCATCAATTTCTCGAGAAGATTCGCACGCGCTTTCTCCCAAACAAGATTATCGCGATGGGCGAACCAGACGACGTTGAGCACACGGCACTCATCCCGCTCTTGCAGGGCAAGAACCTAGTGAATGGCGCTCCAGCGGTCTATCTCTGCGAGAATTACTCGTGTCGTGCGCCGATCACGGAGGTCGCGGAGTTGGAGAGAAATCTACGATAAGAATTTGGCTGGGAGAGGAGGATTCGAACCCCCACTAGCAGGTCCAGAGCCTGCCGTCCTACCGTTAGACGATCTCCCAGAGTGCTCTTATAATAGCGCAGATCAGTCCGACTGTCAAGCCCCGCTTGACAACCTTTCCCAGCTTGCATTACCCTAAAGTATGATACGCAGCATGACCGGCTACGGCCACGCCCAACGCCAAAGCCATACAGCAACCATCGTAGTCTCGGTGAAGACCCTCAATCACAAGTATCTCGATCTGAAGATCTCTGGGCTGGAAGCCTATCCAGCCTTGGAGCTGAAGGTCCAGGAGATGGTCGGGCAGTACTTCGCGCGGGGCCACGTCGCGGTCCAGATCACCCTAGAGCGTCGCGATCGTGCACCGCTCACGATCAATACGGATATCGCTCGTGTCTATGCTGCAGCGCTCCAGAAGCTTGCTCAAGATCTGCAGCTTGCCGGGGGCCTCTCCCTCGACACCCTGGTGCGCTTAGAGGGCGTCCTGCAGCGAGCTGAAGAACCAGAAGCAGAGCTGTGGGAGCACCTTGAGCCGGCCGTACACGAAGCGCTTACCCAAGCCCAGGAGAGTCGCACTCGCGAGGGCCAGCTCCTTGCTGAAGAGCTTTTGCAAATTATATCGCTCTTGGAGCGCGAGCTTGACAAGATCGAGCAGAGCGCTGCTGGAGTCAAGAAGCTCTACAAGGAACGCCTGCAGGAGCGCGTGCGCGAGCTGACAGGGAACGCTGTCGAGCTAGACGAAGGGCGCTTAGAGATGGAAGTAGCGCTCCTGGCCGAGCGCTCGGACATTACTGAAGAGCTTGCGCGGGTCAAAATCCATCTTCGTGCAGCTCGCGAGGCGATAGCCGGGCCGGAGCCGGCGGGACGGCTCTTAGACTTTCTCGCTCAAGAGCTGGCTCGTGAAGCCAACACAATAGCCGCGAAGGCCAAAGACGCTCAGATCACGTTGTGCGTTCTCGAGATGAAGTCGCTCATTGAAAAATTCCGCGAGCAGGTGCGCAACGTCGAGTGAGCGCTATGAGCGTCTTCTTCGTCATCTGCGGCCCTTCTGGAGCGGGCAAGACCACGCTCCTGACGCGCGTGCGCCGGCGATTCCCTGATTTAGTCTATGTGCCGTCGTACACAAGCCGGCCCCCTAGAAACCCAAGAGAACTCAAAGCTGGGCGCTATCGGTTTATCTCGAAAGAAGAGTTTGAGCGCCGTATTCGTCAAAACGGATTTCTTGAATACGCGGTCTATGCGGGGAACTACTACGGTACTTCGCGCTCGGAGGTGCAAACGTTGCTCAAAGCGGGGCATGACGTGATCAAGGAAGCCGATGTGCAGGGGGTGCGCCAGTTGCGGCGGCGGCGTTTTGGCGGACGGCTCGTGGCGATCTTCATTCTGCCGCCATCGCTGCCAGAGTTAGAGCATCGTTTAGATAAGCGTGGCACCGAGAGCGGCGCCGCACGACGGAAGCGCCTTGCAGCTGTTTTAGATGAGCTAGGTGCACTCGATCTCTTCGACTATATTGTGATCAACCGTCGTGTGCCAGAGAGCGTCGAGCGTCTGAGCGCGATCATTCGAGCTGAACGGTCGTTTCACACTTAAGGCTTGACTTCCCTCCCCTCTCTTGGGTACAATACAGTGACAAAGGTGGGATAGAGTATCCCACGTAAAAACCAGGGAGGTCCTATGCGCGCTCGTCTGGCTATTGCTGTCATTGGCATGGCTTGTCTTATGTGGTCTTGTGCACTTGCAGCTCCGTTGAGTGGCAGTTGGAACGCACGGCTTTTGTTGATCTTGGACGGCCCTCAGCCCAAAATTGTGACACCTCCGTTTGTTATAGAGAGCTTGCTTCAGCTCAATCTCAATCTGAGCGGGCTGCAGATCAGCTCGCTTACAGCCCTGAGCACCGTAGGGGTCGAAGCGCAAGCCTTCAAGCTGAGCGCAACACTTGGTGCGCTCTCGATGACAGATATCTTTCTCTTCTCGCGGAATATCGTTGAAGTCGAGCATCAGTATTATCAGATTACGTTTGTGTCTCCTGATCCCGGTGGAGTCGTTGGGCAGTATATTCCCGTCTTTTATAAAGATCTTGTGACTCCCTATGCCCAGCTTGCGCGGCTCCTGGGGCCGACGCTCGTGGAGTCTGTCATGTTGCGCAAAAAGATTGTAGAAGCCCAGCTTGTTCTTGGCGGGGTGACAGTGAAAACTATTGGGCTGTTTGCGAACCTTGGCTCAGCGGCGGCTCCGCAATGGGAAGTCGGGCTTATTCTAACGCTTAGCGGGCAGACAGTCTCAGGGGTGACCGTGCGCTTGGAGACGTATCTTGGGGCACGGCGCGGGTTCGAGTGCGTCGGGGAGTGCATTCCTGAGCTCCAATTCTTTCAGGGGCGCGTTGTACCAGGGCTCGATTTCGAGTACGAGCGCCTCACGGTCAGCAATCTTCAATTTGCGGGCGTGACGATTAGTATTGACACTGCGTTCAACTTTAACAGCAGTGAAGGCCCTGGGGGGATCGAGTATCTCCAGATCACGAGCTCTGGGCGCATAGAACCGTTGAGTCTCGATCTGACAGATATTCTGTACTTTAACTCAGACTTAGCTTTGAGCTCCCACACGCTCATTACGAGTTGGTCCATAGGCGATGCGTTCGTGATGGCGATCTGGACGGACACGCTGGGCGGGATCACCTTCTCGTTGCGGGAGTTCACGACGAGTCTCTCTATAGACGGAGTGAGCATCACCAGCGATCTCTTTGTGTGCGCGGCCAACTCCGGCTGTTTTGGGCTTGACCCAATCTATCAGCATGACGTACAGATCGCATTCAAGAATGGGCCGTGGGCAGCCGATCTGCTCGTTGTGTTTCTCGGGCTGATAAAACCCTTAGATAAAGTCGTCGTGACGCTCTCGTATACAGAGAAGAGCTGGGGCTGGCGTGCTGGCACGGCGATCCAGCCTTCCGGCCTCAAAGTTCAAGAGTTCTATCTCAGTCTGAATTTCTAGGGCCGACAGTATCTGTCAGCGATCTGATAGGCGTCCATGGCGCTGACGACGGCCCAGCCCAGATAGAGCGCCGGCGCAGCTAGCAAGAGCAGATAGCTGAGAGTGGGCGCAACCGGGGCGAGTAGGAACGCCCCAAGCCCAACTGCCGAGGGCAACACCAGCGCGATGATTAGGTGCGTAAATCCCTTGCCGTCTTCACCATTGAGAAATTGTCCCAACCCAGGGATAAGAAACGACGCAGCTCCCGGCAATAACGGATCAGCCTTAAGACGGCACTTCACTGCGCTCCCTTGGGCCCAGACCGTTGGGACGCTCGTCCAGAGCAAGGCCGCGCTGATCACAAGAACGATCGCTGTCCGCATAAGTATCTACTCCTTCGGCATACTATAGCACTTCAAGCTGTGCTCAGGCAAATCTGCACACGATCTTCCACCCGTTTTTCACCCCGCCGGCACAGACTTGCCACGCCCGGAACCCTATAATTATGCGCAAGCTCAACGACACCAAGGAGGTTTCTATGACACGAAAAGCTGTGCTGGGGTTTGTCTTCTTGTTCGTCCTTGCAGGGCTCTTCTCCTATGGACAGCAGGGGCTTAAGCCGAGCGTGACCCTCACTCTTGCGGGAGATATAGTAGGCCTGGCGTCGTGTGCTGGGGGGAGCGGGCTCGTCGCCGCGAGCAGGTCTGGGGGGAGTACGACTCTGCAAGTCATCAACACGTTCTCCAAAGAGATCGTCACGACTGTCAGCGTCGCTGTAGCGAACCCAAGCGCTCTAGCGGTCAATCGAGACTGCAGCACGGCGTTTGTCGCCGACGCTGCAGCGAATAGAGTCTTCGTCGTCTCGCTGCCCAGCGGAGCTGTCCGCGCCGAGATCCCCGTGGGGGCAAGGCCTGTGGCGCTGGCTCGTGCCACCCATAACGCTGATCTTTATGTCGTCAACGCCGACGATGGCTCAGTTGCCGTCATCAATACTCAGACCAATGCCCTGAAAGCGGTCGTGAAAGTTGGTGTTCAGCCCAGTGCTATCGCGCTCTACTCTTTAGGTGCTCATAATCGAGCCTTCGTCACCAACAGGGGCAGCAATACGATCAGTGTTATCGACATCAATGACGACCCGTACAACGAGAATCGCTACAAAGTGGTCGCAACGGTACCGACTGGGCCGCAGCCTGGCGCTATTGCGACCACCGTCGGTTCATGGCTTGGCGATATGTACGCGTACTTTATCAACCACGGGGACAACACAATCAGCCGTGTGACGATTAACGCGCCTCATGTTGTGGACTCGGTCGTGCCGGCTGGTGGCAAGCCCGCGGCGATCTTCTTAGATGCCGTGCGCTTCTGCGCGTACACCGTCAACACGGGGGATGGGCAGAGCGCCATTGCTGTAGCGTTGGCCAATCTCATCACTAGCCCCAATCCTACTGTTCCCACGGGTAAGGACCCATTCCATACAGTGACTCCGTATCCCGTCAGTGAGCAATTAGGGGCTGTAGCGCTCTTTGTCCCCTTGACGATTCAAGAGCAGGTGCCGGGGAACCCAGAGCTAGTCAGTCGCATCCAGCGCCAGCTCTGGGCAGCGAATACAGCAAAGCCGGGCGAGCTGAATCTCTATATCTTAGACGGGCTGTGCCCGCAGCTGAGAGGGGACGAGCCGTAACGATCCGTCGTCGTTGCTCCAACAAGAAGGGGAGAGGGGGCATCCCCTCTCCCTCTTGATTTTAGCGCCGCGAACGCCGACGCTGAACCGCTAGACTCTGCATCTCCGTCGTCGGCTGATAGGAGGCGATCAAGAGTATGTGCTCCCCCGCAGCTTCCATCGCTGACAGATCTATAAAGTAGCCGAACATCAGGCGCGATGTCTTCTAGCCCATAGCCAACGTTATCGCTGAGGGCCTTGACTTGGGTGGTCAGCTCGGCCAGCACCCGTTCGGTGCGCTCGAGAATCCCCTCAATGCGCGTGAGGCGCTCTTCGGAGCG
>JAUQPG010000013.1:28324-36550 GCA_030550495.1 Candidatus Bipolaricaulota bacterium
GCGCGATGTCTTCTAGCCCATAGCCAACGTTATCGCTGAGGGCCTTGACTTGGGTGGTCAGCTCGGCCAGCACCCGTTCGGTGCGCTCGAGAATCCCCTCAATGCGCGTGAGGCGCTCTTCGGAGCGGGCCTGCGCTTGGGCGAGTCGCTCCAAAGCGGCCTCGACGCGATCCATGCGGCTCTCTAAAGCCGAGATCTCAAACTCTTTCACACTGCTATTATACCAAGATCAAAAGCGTAGGCTCCAGAGCGTGACGCTCATCGTCGGCGCTGAAGTTCCTCCTTGATCAAACGAACGTTCCCGCGGACGATATCCGACAAGTGCTCCCAGCGCAGCCCACTGGATTGGCCAAACGGTAGAGAAGAAGGGTTCCATCACAGGCACAATGCCAGCAAACACACAGCCTATGGACAATCCAGCTCCTAGGCTTAAAAAGCTGTAGAGGACGCTCCAGCTGATCCGACCTTCAAGCTTATAGAGCGACCCTACAGCAACGAGACTCGCTGTCGCAGCAAGAGCTGGCCCTCCTAGCGAGCGCAGTATTGCTGACACTACGCGCTTGAAGTCGTGCCCATATCGTTCATCTATCTCCTGTCTGGAGACAGAGCCACTACATTCACCCACAGCGAAACGAAAGAGCTCGAAGGACTCTACGGCCAAGCCACCAAGGGTAGCACCAAGGGCGGCACTGCCAAGAAGAATGACATCCTGGCTGTTGTGGGTTAGCTGCCCTTGAGCAAGGCTCTCAAGCCCTGTCCATAGAGAGATTGTTATCGTCATCAATGATAAGAGCAAAATCTTCATATGACCTCCTTCTTGGCTAGACTTCAGCTTCTTTAACTCCCCGATCCTGGTGGCGACGGAGGCTGCTCTTTTTTCTTGCCCTTACAACTACTTGCCGCAAGGTTACATGCTGTTGCTGCTAACATAGCCAGGCCTCCTTTTTCATCTTTGTTTTCCCCTTCGTCAGTTGTCAAATGCAGGTATATTAAGGCTCCAATTGACACTATACATGTAATACCACTGATTTCACATAAGAGAAGTGGCTGCATTCGAAACCTTCCATTGTGTAATGTGACAGCTTGCTATTGGAACTCTGCTCCTAAGTTGAATCTTGTTATGATTGTACTAACATAAGCGGCAAAGCCTCCGCTTTCAAGGATAGCCCTACGCCCTGTCTCTGGATCAGATTCGCGCACCTCCTGTTTCCACTCAGCTATTATCTCCTCTGGTACACTGGCGGAAACCCACTCAGGAACCATCAACTGGATGAATCGCTCTTTGTCTGCTTGTGTGACTCGCGCTGAAGTAATCGCTTGATCGAAATCTTGAGCAATACTTAAAAAGTCCTGATCATTAAGCACGTTCAGCGCTTTCTGTTTTGCTAACTGTACTTTTACAAACAATCCTTGCTTAATTACTTCGTCGCCTAATTTTTGCCACTGATAATAATCCCTCAACACTTCCTTCCACGCTTCTTTAGCCTCGTAGGCCAGCTGCGCTAAGGGCGCATTGCTAGCTCCCGCAGGAGCCACTGGCACGCTCGACTCGGAACGCTTTAGGAACTGCGTGCATCCGCTCAGTCCGCTCCATTCCCGCTCCCATGCCCAGTCCCTTCAACAACATCCTACGCGATACTGCAACCTTCTGCAACATGGCTATACAAGCTCTTCCAAATCGCGCAGTTCATCTGCTGGCCCGATGGCGCTTAGGCTCAGCGCCCACTGCTCAGAAGGGAGCGGAATGGTACGTGCCCGTGCGTCACAAGCTTAGCCGCGCACTCGCAGCTTCCGTGCTGTCTGATGTGCCGCGGCGTACTGCTTGGCAGTCGCCCCCAGCTCTACCCCATGCTCTCGTGCCAACTGATATACGTCATAGATACTCACGTCTAGAAGCTCTGCTGCCCGCCCTACCGTCAGCCGCCCCGCAGCAAGCAGCTTTACCACACACTCTTCAGCTCCGGCATACAGGAGCTGCCGCAAGGCGGTGGCCTTGTCTGTATGATCCATCTTGCTCTTCAGCTCTGCTAATTCCAGCAACCCCTGCGGAATCCGCAGGGCATAGGGCTTGGTGCTCATCTTGAGCTCCTTTCTGTAAGGCTGTTCAGATCTTGGCGTGCCATCTCATACTGATCACTGCGGATCAATGGGCGCAACTGCTCCAGGGCTTCATAAGCTTCTGTGAGAGTTATCAGCTTCCGCTCAGCCAAGAAGACCAAGACGGCTGCGGGGGTCAAGAACGGGATCCCCTGCGCTTCCAGAGCGCTGAGAAACGCCTGGTCGTCGCTTAACACGGCGTCGGCCTGCTCCGTGAAATAGATCTGGAGAGCCTCCCGCTCCCCAGCCCCTAATGAGACGTCTGCGAACAGCTGCGCTGTCCTGGCTAAGGTGCGTCGCAATTTACGCGGGACCTGCGCATGAACCTTCAAGATCCGCTCAAGATCGAGGGCATCAGGGTAGCCCCGGGCTTTGCCCTCCTCAACGGCTTCACGGTAGACTTGAGGACCAATGAGCAGCTCCGCATATTGAGCGAAGACCTCCAGAATTCCAGCTTTGGCCATCTTGATCAGCCCATCGGCATCACAGGCGACTTTCATTGACAAGATTGTACATCATTATACAAGAGGCCTCAAGGGGAACAACGCTAGGTCATTGTGTACCAGTGACGGACATCGTTGGCAGCGACGATGACGATATGTAGGGCAAAGAGATCGCCAAGTCCTTGGATGAATCTAAGTTTTTACGCTTGTAACAAGATTTTCCAAGTTTCGAAGCTCCTCTGCTGGCCCAATGGCGCTCAAGCTCAATCCATCATGCCCGAAGAGATCGTGGGCAATCTTTTGGACCTCATCAGCTGTCACGCGCTCGATCTTCGCGACCAGCTCTTCGACCGGCGCGTGGATCTGATAGAGCTCGCCGATCCCTAAACGCACCATGCGCGAATGGCTCGTCTCTAATCCCAAAAGAATGTTGCCCTTGAGTTTCTCTTTCGCTAAACGCAGCTCGCTCTCTGGGACGGGCTCTCTCACAAGGCGCTCGATCTCGTCTATAGAGATTTCGACCGTCTGGCGCGCGTTCTTCGGCTCGGTGCCCACGTAGATAATAAAAATCCCGCTGTCTTCAAAGAGACTAGCGCTGCTGAACACCGCATACGCCAAGCCCAGCTCTTCGCGGATCTTCTTGAAGAGCCGAGAGCTCATGCCCCCGCCCAAGATCGTGTTCATCACTTCGAGAGTGAATCTTCGTTCATCGTGTCGCCCGACGCTGGGCACGCCAAGCACTAAATTCGCTTGCTGGGAGTCGCGATCTTCGATATAGCAATGTCTATTGGGCTGCGGGGGCTGGCGCGTCGGTGCACGCACGCCTGGCTCTAAGTCCCCAAAGACACGCTGAACAGCGTCCAGAACTCTCTCTGGCTTGATCGCCCCAGCGGCTGTCACGATGAGATGCTCCGGCTGATAGTACTTATAAAACTCAAAGATCCCAGCGCGATCAAAGCGCCGGACTGTTTCAGCTCTACCCAAAATAGGCCGGGCCATCGCGTGCTGGTGATCCCAGATGCGCTCCACAAAGAGATCGAAGACTTTTTCTTGGGGGTTGTCTTCGGTCATGCGAATCTCTTCTAAGACAACCCCTTGTTCTTTGCGAATGTCTTCTTCAGCAAAGCGCGGGTTCTTCACCAAGTCGGCTAAGATATCGAGCGCGGCCTCCAGATGAGTCGGGAGCACGTCGATGTGAAAGAGCGTGTACTCTTTGTGGGTCATCGCATTGATGTACCCGCCCATGGCGTCGACCTCTTCAGAGATCTGAAACGCCGTTCTGTTTGTTGTGCCCTTGAAGACCATGTGCTCGATAAAATGAGCCACTCCGGCCAGATGGGCGGGCTCGTCGCGGCTGCCCACGCGCACCCATACCCCAAGCGCTAACGGACGGTCTTCTATGGGCTCGACAATCACCGTGACGCCGTTATCGAGCTGTTCTGTGTAGCAGTTAGGATAGAGCTCGCGCATTATGTCCTGATCTTCAAGCCTTCTTTGCCCAGGCGTTTGAACGAGTAGCGTCCTTCTTTGTCGATGCGGACGACTTGGACCAAGACGGTCTCGCCGACCTTGACGACGTCCTCGACGCGCTCGACGTAGCCATCGGCCAGCTGCGAGATGTGAATGAGCCCGCGCACGCCAGCTTCCGTTTCGACGAACGCCCCATAGTCAGCAATCCCTACGATCTTCCCCACGAGAATATCACCGACCTTGACCGCCTGAGGAGGAGGCGTATCGCGCACGAGCTTGAGATTGACACGATTAAGCTCGTCGACCTCGATGACTTCAACAGTGACGATCTCGCCGACCTTGACGACATCCTCGACCTTCCTGACCGGGCGATCCGACAGATCAGAGATGCGGATGAGCCCCTGGGTGCCGTTGGGCAGCTCGACAAATGCCCCAAATTTCTCAATGCGGGTGACCTTCCCTGTGTAGCGATTGCCGACTTCTATGTCTTCGGTGAGCTGCTCGATGCGCTCGCGGGCCTTGCGCACCATCTCTGGGGAGCGCCCCGCGATCTTGACGACGTTCTTCTCGTCGTCGATATCGATCTCCGTATTGGTTTCCGCTTGCAGGGCGCGGATGGTCTTGCCGCCTGGGCCGATGACTAAGCCGATCTTCTCTGGGTCGATGGGGATGACCTCTAGGATTGGGGCATAGCGGCTCAGGGTTGGACGCGGCGCTGCTAACGTGCGCTCCATGATCTCTAAGATTTGGAGCCGCGCGGCGCGCGCCTGCGCCATGGTCTCCTTGGCGATCTGCAGCGTGATCCCGTGGATCTTGACGTCGAGTTGGAAGCCTGTGAGGCCGTCGCGCGTGCCCGCGAGCTTGAAGTCCATGTCGCCGAAGTGATCTTCGTATCCGGCTAGATCCGTCAGGATCATATAGTCTGAGTTGTGGGTGAGCAGCCCCATGGCAATACCCGCTACCGGCTTTTTGATGGGAACCCCTGCGTCCATCAGGGCTAGAGAACTGGAGCAGACGGTAGCCATCGACGACGAGCCGTTTGATTCCAAGATCTCCGAGACGACCCGGATAATATAGGGGAACTCGTCTTCGCTAGGGATGACCGCTTTCAGAGCATTCTTGGCCAAGTTGCCGTGGCCGATCTCGCGGCGGCCTGGCGGGCCCATCCTTCCTGCCTCCCCGACGCTGTAGGGCGGGAAGTTATAGTGCAACATGAAGCGCTCGCGGCCTTCTTCGAGCATGCGATCGATGATCTGCTCGTCCAGGCTCGACGTCCCCAACGTCACCGTCCCTAAGCTCTGGGTCTCGCCGCGGGTGAAGAGCGCCGAGCCGTGCACCCTGGGTAACAAGCCGACTTCGCACCAGATCGGACGCAGCTCGTCGGCGCGCCGCCCGTCCATCCTGATCCCGGTCGTCAAGGTGCTGACGCGCACAAACTCTTCCAAAAGCTCCGTGAAGATCTCTGTGAGCTGCTCCTTGAGCCTCTCGAGCTCTGCCGGGTCGGTGACGCCGGCAGCCTGCTTGTCTAGAAGGATCTTTTCGATTGCTTCGTCTCGAATGGCATCGGCCTTGGCCTCGCGCTCGAGCTTTCTCATTGGTCCACGGAGGCTCGCAAAGCGCTCCCAGACTAGGCTCTTTAATACTTCGCGTAGCTCACTTGTATCGGGGGGCGGCTCCGGCTGCACCTTCTCCCGCGGGGGCAGCTTCGCGAGAAACTCTTCTTGGAGGGCGATGAGATTCCTGATCTCCCCTTGGGCGAACGCCAAGGCTTCGAGGACTTCTTCTTCGGGGACCTCCTTCATCGCGCCCTCGACCATCAGGATCTTCTCTTTGGTGCCGGCGACCACGATCTCCATGTCGGACTGTTGCAGCTCGGCATCCGAGGGATTCGCGATGAGCTCGCCCTTGATGCGCCCCACGCGCACCCCTGCGATGGGGCCCAAAAACGGCGCGCCGCTCAGCATCAGCGCTGCCGAGGCGCCAAGCAGCCCGGCGATCGACGGGCAGTGCTCCCCATCTGCTGAGAGCACCGTCGCCACGATGTGCACTTTTTCGCGATAGTTGGGTGGGAAGAGCGGGCGAATGGGGCGATCGATCATGCGGGCACTGAGTATCGCCGCTTCGGAGGGCTTGCCCTCGCGCTTGAGGAACCCGCCGGGGATCTTCCCCGTGGCGTAGAACTTCTCTTCAAAGTCGACCGTGAGTGGGAAGTAATCGAGATCTTCGGCCTCTCCGCGCGTCACCGTCACCAAGACGACGGTCTCGCCGTATTCGACCAAGACCGCGGCGTCGGCTTGACGCGCGACCTTCCCCGTGGAGAGCCTCCATGGCCCTCGCTGCACTTCAACGACTTCTGTCATAGCGACATCTCCTTTGGCAGCCGGGCCAGGGACAAGTAACAAGTTCGAAGGTGCTCGCGAATGCCTTTAGGGTCCCCTCAGAGACCCCTGCTCACGGGCACCTTACAACTTGCAACTTGTCCTGCTCCCGGCTGTTCATAGTTTCTCAGTGATTAGCCACGCAACCCAAGCTTCTCAATTATTTGCAGATATTTCTCTGGCTTGTTCTGAGCTAGATACCGCAGCAGTCTCTTGCGTCGGCCGACCTTCATCATTAAGCCCCGCTGCGAATGGAAGTCTTTTTTATGGACTTTCAGATGCTCTGTGAGTCTTCGGATCTCTTCAGTAAGCTGCGCGATCTGGACTTCTACCGAGCCGGTGTCTTGTAAGTGAATCCGGAACGGCTCGGCGATCTTGGCCTTCTCTTCTTGAGTGAGTGCCATCTTCGTTCCCCCTTTAGTGAAAGTATTTCTTGCTCAAGACGCGTACTTTCTCCTTGGTGCGCTCCTCATCGAATGTGAGGATCTCTCGATCTTTCATGACGATCTGCCCAGCAATAATGACGGTTGTAACGTCGCTTGCCTGGGCAGCGTAGACTAAATCCGACACGGGATTATACCCCGGCTGCCAGTGAGCGCCCTGAGTCTCTACTAAGATGATATCAGCTTGGGCACCTTCAGCCAAGTACCCTACCCCTTCTAGCCCTAGGATCTGGGCTCCGAGGCGTGTGGCCATCTGGAGCGCTTCTGCAGCGGGCAGCGCCGTGGGGTCGTCTCGCTTGGCGAGCAAGGCTGCCAATCTCAGCTCTTCCAGCATATCTAAGTTATTATTCGATGCCGCGCCGTCGGTGCCGATCCCCACGCACACGCCCAGCTCTTTATATCTCTTAACTGGGGCGATCCCAGAGCCAAGTTTCAAATTGCTCGTGGGGCAGTGGGCCAGCCCCACACCGCGCTCCGCTAAAATTTTGACATCCCAATCGCTCAAGTGCACCCCGTGGGCGACCACTGTCTTGGCTTGGAAGACCCCAAGCGACGCCAAGCGCTCCGTAGGGCTCTTCTGATACTGTTTGAACGAGTCATTCACTTCCGTCCTAGTCTCCTGAAGATGTGTGTGAATGAGCGTATTATACTGCATGGCGAGGGCCGTTGCATCTTGCCAGACGGCATCGCAGCATGTGTACGGTGCGTGGGGGCCGACGGCGACGCGGATGCGCCCATCAGCTGTGTTATGCCAATCCTTCAGAAATTTCTCAGTGATAGAGAGTTCACGCTGAGCTTTCTCTCCTGGCTGGGGTGCGATAATCCCATACGATAAGAGTGCGCGCATCCCCGACTCTTTCACCGCTTGGGCGACGGCGTCCATAAAAAAATACATATCGGAGAACGCCGTCGTGCCGGAGCGGATCATCTCGGCGATCCCCATAAGAGCAGCCCAGTAGACGTCTTCTTCGGTTAATTTGCGCTCGGCGGGCCAGATATCTTGTTCGAGCCATGCTTGAAGATTTCTGTCATCGGAGTAGCCGCGCAGCAAGACCATGGCTAAGTGCGTATGGGCGTTGACGAAGCCAGGGAGGGCCAGCTTATCTTTCCCATCAATGATCGTCTCGAAGCGTTGTCCTGCAAGGTCTTGGGGGTTCTCGCTGATTTTTGTGATCTTGCCGTCTGCGATGGCGATGGAGACCCCGCGACGCACGAAGGGATCGCCCATAGTAATTGCTGTGCAATCTTTGATAAGGATAGCCATAGCGCCGGCTTTTCATTATATCAGAAGGGGTGTGCGAGAGCAATCAGTAACGCTTGATGATTTTGAAGAGGCTATTTGCGTTATGCGGGGAGACTCTGTAATAAGGGCTGGGGCACGAGTGCGCTGTGGGG
>JAUQPG010000014.1:0-19897 GCA_030550495.1 Candidatus Bipolaricaulota bacterium
GTGCAGTTTGCGTGCGGCATGGGGATCTTGGCGTTAGCCGATGCGATCATCATGGTTTCGTTCTCGCTGGCAGCGATGCTCTCTATCAATTGGCAGCTTGTCTTGTACGCGTTCACGCCCTTGCCGTTTGTGACGGTCTTTGTTGTTGTTGTCGGGCGCATGATCCATAAGCGCTTCATGGCTGTCCAAGAGGCGTTTTCACTCTTGACTGAAAAAGTCCGCGAGGCGATCTCCGGGGTGCGGGTTATCAAGAGCTTTGCCCAAGAAGCCGGATTCTCCAAAGACTTCGGGCGCACCAACGAACTGTTTATTCACAAGAATCTAAGCCTGGTGCGCGTGCAGGGCTTCTTCGAGCCCATGATCGCGCTCTTAGCGGGGCTCTCCAGCGCGATCGTCTTGCTCGTAGGCGGTCAGAGAGTCATCTCGGGAGCGATCAGCTTGGGCGATTTCGTCGCGTTTACGTCGTACTTGGGGATGCTTACTTGGCCCATGATGGCCTTGGGCTTTGTGATAAACTTAATGCAGCGCGGTGCGGCGTCGATGGAGCGCATCGAAAGAATTCTGAAAACCGAGCCGGAGATCGTCGATGCCCCTGACGCTGTGCCCTTTCCCAAGCAAACGTCTCTTGAGTGTCGGCATCTGACGTTCAGCTACCCTGTTGCTGAGCCAAGTGCCAATGGGCGGCCGGTCTTACACGATATCTCGTTCGCTCTCGAGGAGGGCCAGAAGCTCGGCATTGTTGGGCTGACGGGCTCTGGCAAGAGCACGCTCGCCCATTTATTATTACGGGTCTTCGATCCCCCAGAACAGACGCTCTTTATCGGGGGCGTAGACGTGCGCACGATTCGCCTGAGCGAGCTCCGTCAGAAGATCGCGATAGTTCCCCAAGACCCATTTCTGTTCTCTACGACTATTCGGGAGAACATCGCCTTCGGCAAGCCGACGGCTTCCGAGCGCGAGATCATCGAAGCCGCGAAGCTCGCCGGCATCTACGACGAAATCCTAGAGTTCCCCAACGGTCTGGATACGATAGTTGGCGAGCGCGGCGTCAGCTTATCTGGGGGACAGAAGCAGCGTGTAGCGCTTGCGCGTGCTCTCTTGATGAACCCAAGAATCTTAATCTTAGACGACGCGCTCTCGGCCGTAGACGCCGAAAAAGAAGAAGAGATCCTGCGTAATCTCCGGGTCTTCATGGAGTCCAAGACCGCGATCGTGATTGCGCATCGCATCTCTGCGGTGAAAGATTCTGATCTGATCTTGGTCTTCGACCAAGGGCGAATCGTCGAGCGCGGACGCCACGAAGAACTCTTAGCACTCGATGGCATCTACGCACGACTCTACGAGCTGCAACAAGCAGAGGAAGCCGTGAGACTATGACGTATCATTGGGAGGAAGAGAAGCTCGGTGCGGCGTATGACGCAGCGCTGATGCGCCGCTTGCTCACGTACGTCAAGCCGTACAAGAAGCTCTTCGCGATCTGTCTAGGCTTGATCGGGATCATCACGGCCTGCGAGCTCGCCCTGCCCTATATCACCAAGATCGCCATAGATCGCTATATTCGACCGGGGCAGCTCAGCGGACTCTACCCCTTGGCTGCGCTCTTCGTGGGCATTCTCGTCGTCAGGCTCTTCGCGAGTTTCGCCCAAGTCTATCTCTTACAGTTGAGCGGGCAGAAGATCATGCAGGACATGCGTACCCAAATCTTCGATCACCTGATGAAACTGCCCACGAAGTTCTTCGACAAAAACCCTGTGGGAAGGCTGGTGACGCGCGCAACCAACGACGTCGCCGCCATCAACGAGATGTACGCGTCGGTGCTCGTCTATCTCTTCAAGGACGTCTTCTTGGTGCTGGGTATCTTCGTCATCATGCTCCAGCTCAATTGGCGCTTGGGGTTGTTGATCTTAGTGCTCGCGCCGATCATTGCCTACGCGACCTGGGAGTTTCGCAAGCGCGCTCGCGACGCGTATCGCGACTTTCGCCGCAAGCTCGCCAAGCTCAACGCGTACATGCAGGAGAGCATCTCCGGGATGCGAATCGTTCAGCTCTTTGCCCAAGAAGAGCGTAGCTATAAGACATTTCAGTCCATCAACCAAGAAGAGTTTGAGGCAAACATGCGCCAGCTCATGGTCTTTGCGATCTATCAGCCAATTATCCACATGATGAGCGCCGTCGCCGTGGCGTTGATCATTTGGTACGGGGGCGGGGGCGTGGCGCGCGGTGTCTTCACGTTGGGAAGTTTGGTCGCATTTCTCAACTACGTCGAGATGCTCTTCGCCCCGATCAGGGATCTCGCCGAGAAATATAATATCTTGCAGAGCGCCATGGCCTCAGCGGAGCGCATCTTTATGCTCCTCGACGAAAGACCCGAAGACCGGGGCAAGGGGAGAGTGCTTCCCAAAGTTCAAGGTGCTATAGAATTTCGCGACGTCTGGTTTGCGTATGAGGACGAAGACTGGGTCTTGCGCGGCGTCTCGTTCACGGTGCAGCCCGGCGAGCGCGTGGCCATCGTCGGTCCTACCGGATCGGGCAAGACGACCATTATCAGCCTCTTAACGCGACTCTACGACATTCAGAAGGGCCAGATACTCTTAGATGGCGTCGATATTCGTGAGCTTGATATCCAGTTTTTGCGCGCGCAGATGGCGGTCGTCTTGCAAGATGTCTTTCTCTTCTCAGGAGACGTGCTCAGCAATATCACGCTGCAGAGCGACAAGATCTCCGCAGAGCGCGCGATCGAGGCGGCGCGCTTCGTCCAGGCGAGCTCGTTCATCGAGCAACTTCCCGATAGCTACCACGCTGAAGTCAAAGAACGCGGCGCGACCCTCTCGGTAGGGCAGCGTCAATTATTAGCGTTCGCTCGCGCCGTCGCGTTCGATCCCAAGATTTTAATCTTAGACGAAGCGACGGCCAATATCGATTCCCAAACGGAGAGCCTGATTCAAGAGTCACTGAAGAAGATCCTGCGCGGGCGCACCTCGATCACCATCGCGCACCGGCTCTCGACTATTCGCGAGTCTGACAAGATCATCGTGTTGCACAAGGGCGCGGTGGTCGAGCAGGGCACTCACGAAGAGCTTTTGGCTCGCAAAGGGCTCTACTACGCGCTCTACACGCTGCAGTTTGCCGAAGCTGAAGCCGTCAAAACTGATTGAGTACACTAAGGAGGAGCTATGCGCACCATCGTCTCTCTGTTGGTTATCGTCATATTGGCCGGGGTGAGCTTGGGCTTGGCTCAACCGTCACCGCCGTACGGATTCCAGGTCTACACAAATATAGCATACTACGAGGGCCCTGATGCTCATCCGAGTAAGCATCGGCTTGATCTGTTCGTCCCTCAAGGGCTTCAAGACGCTCCGGTGCTCATCTTCGTACACGGGGGCGCGTGGACCTCTGGCGATAAGAATCTATATTCGTTCATCGGGCGTGCTTTTGCCGAGCAGGGCTTCGTCACAGCTGTGATCAATTATCGGTTGAGCCCGCAAGTCCAGCACCCTGCCCATATCGAAGACGTCGCACGCGCGTTTGCTTGGGTGCATAGAAACGTCGCTCGATATGGAGGGAATCCTGAGAAGATCTTCGTGATGGGGCATTCATCGGGCGGGCATTTGACAGCGCTGTTGGCCCTCGATGAGAAGTATCTTCAGGCGCATGGGCTAACGCTGAGCGCCATTCGAGGCGCAGTCCCCATCAGCGGCATCTACGACGTCACCGTCGAGCCTCCCGATCCAATCAACGTTTACAGGGTCGTCTTTGGAACTGACCCCCAGGTGCGGCGCGATGCGTCCCCTATCACCCACGTCGGTCCGAATAAGCCTCCGTTTCTCATTATGTATGCGCAGTTTGACTTCCCTGGCTTTGGCGCGCAGGCGCAACAGCTGCTCTCTCGACTCCGTGAATACGACAACGATGCGACCCTGATAGAAATCCCCAACCGAGATCATGTGACGATCATCTTCAACATCGGAGTGCCCGGCGATAGAACAACAGAAGAAATCCTGAAATTTTTGCGAAGCCACTAGCGTCGACTGCTCAAGTAGATGCCAGCTAAGACCAAAAGCCCACCGATGGCCTTGAGCAGGGTAATCGGCTCGTTGAGCAGAAGATATGCCAGCACGGCCGAGCCGACCGGCTCCCCCAAGATGATCACAGCGACGGTGCTAGCGGGCATGTGCTTGAGCGCCCAGTTGAAGCTCGTGTGCCCGACAAGCTGCGGGCCAAGAGCTAACAAAACTAACCATACATACGTCTCCTGGGGGAAGCCCACCAAAGGCTGCTGAAGCAGCAGCGCCGTGACAAACAAAACTATTGCAGCGGCGCCGTAGACCACAAAGATATACGTCAACAGATCGGTGTGCGCTCGCAATCGCCGGCCTACTAAAAGATATGCTGACGCCATGACGGCTCCCAGCAGCGCGAGCCCATCGCCAAGAAGCACGTTGGGACCAGCTAGAAAATCCCCATACCCAATTAAGATCCCACCCGTGAGCGAGATCGCAATCCCGATCACCAAGCTCAGCGGGACCGATTCTCTCAGGAGAAAACGCGAGCCCAGCGCGACGAAGATCGGGTTGGTCGTCACTAAAACCACGGAGCTTGCGACAGACGTGAACTCCAGCGAGCTGATCCAGAATATAAAGTGCAATGCCAAGCAGATCCCACCCAGCAGTGCATAGCGCAGGTCGCTGCGCGTGAGAGCTCGAAGGTGCGAGCGACGCATACTGAGCGCTATGGGGGTCAGGATGAGCGTAGCCAAGCCAAGGCGATAGACAGCTATGGAGATGGGAGGGGCTTCAGCCCAGCGAATCCAAATTGACGCGAACGAAATAACAACGAGCGCGCAGCCCAGCGTGAGCCAGATCAACACCGAGGGCGGTCTCATGTCTCAGTATATCAAGGCGTGGTCGATCGGGTCCACTAATGATAAGATAAACTCAGTTAAGGAGGAGATGCGAGATGGATCTAGGGCTTTCTGGCAAGGTTGCTCTTGTCGCTGCGGCCAGTAAGGGCCTGGGGAAGGCTGTCGCTTTCCGGCTTGCTCGTGAGGGCACGAGAGTAGCGATCTGCGCTCGCGATGAGAGCGTCCTGCGCGGGACGGCTCACGAGATCAGTTCCCACACGAATACGGAAGTATTCCCCATCCGCGCTGACGTCACGCGATACGACGACATTAAAAATCTCATCGCCGAGACAGTCAAGAGATTTGGGGGTCTGGACGTCCTGGTGACGAACGCTGGGGGGCCGCCGCCGGGAAATTTCTTCGCGTTTGACGACTCAGCCTGGGAGCAGGCTTTTTATCTGACGTTCATGAGCGTCGTCCGTCTCTGCCGCGAAGCGATCCCCCATATGCAGAAGCGCGGGGGCGGGCGCATTATCAATATCGCGTCGGTGTCCGTCAAGCAGCCCCTCAATAATCTGATACTTTCTAACGCGCTGCGCTTAGCTGTCGTAGGATTAGCCAAGAGCTTGGCTAACGAGCTTGCGCCCTTCAAGATCACGGTGAACACGGTCTGTCCCGGGCCGATGCAAACAGACCGTATGGAGCAGTTGCTGCGCGCGATGGGGGATATCGAAGAAGTGCGGCGTTTTTGGACGAAAGACATCCCCATGGGGCGGATGGGCCAGCCCGAAGAGCTCGCAGACTTAGTCGCGTTCTTGGCGTCTGAGAACGCGCGCTACATTACGGGGACGGTCATCCAAGTTGATGGCGGCCTTGTCAAGGGCATTTTCTAAAAAAACTTGACAAAATTAGTCTGATTTTTTATACTTATCCCGTGCTGTGCGACAGGAGGGCTGTTTATGAGCTATGCACGCCCTGATGTCTTGGTCGAAACAGATTGGGTTGCGGAGCATTTGCACGATCCCAGCGTGCGTATTGTCGAGTCGGACGAGGACGTATTACTCTATGAGCAAGGGCATATCCCCGGTGCAGTCAAGATCGATTGGTTCACGGAGCTACAGCATCCGGAAAAGCGAGACTTTCTCACGAAAGAGCAGTTCGAAGCCCTCATGAGCGAGAAGGGCATCGCCAACGAGACGACGGTCGTCTTCTACGGCGACAAGCACAATTGGTACGCGGCGTACTCGTTCTGGCTCTTTCGCTACTTCGGGCATGACGACAGAAAACTTAAAATCATGAACGGCGGGCGCAAGAAATGGATCGACGAGGGGCGCCCCTTGACAAAAGAGATTCCTAGCTATCCCAAGACCGTCTATCGGGCCAAAGACCCAGATCTCTCTATCCGCGCCTTCCGAGATGAAGTCTTGGCGAGCCTAGGGCGTTCAGATCGGGTTCTCATCGACGTGCGCACGCCGAAAGAGTACACGGGCGAGCTGATTCATATGCCCGAATACCCACAAGAGGGCGCGCAACGAGGCGGACACATCCCCGGGGCTTTGAATATCCCGTGGGCGCAAGCGGTCAACCCCGACGACAGCACTTTTAAGCCCGTAGAAGAGCTGAAAAAACTCTATGAGAGCTACGGGATCACGCCCGATAAAGATGTCATCGCCTACTGTCGCATCGGCGAGCGCAGCTCCCACACATGGTTCGTGCTCACGTATCTGTTAGGCTATCCGAGAGTAAAAAACTACGACGGCTCATGGACGGAGTGGGGAAATTTAGTGAACGTGCCCATTAAGAAGGGAGCCGAGCCGTAACGGTGGACCCCCAGATCGAGTTGCTCTTAGATCACTACGAGAACCCGCGCAATCGGGGGAGATTAGATAACCCTGATGTCCAGATGACCTGGGGCAACCCCGGTTGTGGCGACGTCCTCACGATCTATCTAAAAGTCAGCGATGACGGCACTATCACAGATATCTCATTTGAGGGCGAGGGCTGTACGGTCAGCCAGGCGTCGGCTTCAATCCTCACTGAAAAGCTCAAGGGTCAATCGCTTGCATATGCGGAGCAGCTCACCGTGGATGACGTCATGAGCTGGGTGGGCCGTGAAGTGATGATCTCTCGCCCGCGCTGCGCACTCTTGGCGCTCAGCACGCTCAAGCTCGCCCTGCGCTATTTGCCAAAAAAGCCGAACTGAGCTATAGTATCGGCGTGGGGAGGTGGCAGAGCATGCTGCACGCCAAGACGCTCGCCGATTTGCTGACGGGCTCGCGATTCTTCTGTGGGCTATATCTCATATGGCTGGGGTTGCAAAAGAACAGCCTCGAAGCCGCGATGATCACTCTCTGGTTGGCGTGGGTGACCGATCTCATTGACGGGGCGATAGCGCGGCGTGACCCACGCCAGATCCATACGTTTATGAGCGATCATGACCTAACTGCGGACATGACGCTCGCGTTCGGGTGCTGGTGTTATTTAGCTCTGACGGGCTACGTCTCCGCGGTTGTTGCGCTTGGATATATCGCTCTGGTGGCCTTTGCGCTGTGGTATTTCAGAGCTCTGCACTTGCGCTGGGCCGTGCAGGTGCCACCCTACTTTGGGATGCTTCTCGTAGCGGTGACGCAGGTTCCTCGATACGGGGCGCTGCTGATCGGCTGGCTGCTCTTTGTCGTTGTTGTGATCTGGCCAAGGTTCTCTCGGCAGATCGTGCCAGCGTTCTTGACAGGGATGCGCAACCTCTGGCACACACGGCGCTAACGAATGAGCACACTTTCGGGGAAGAAGATCGTGGCGGGCATCTGTGGCGGGATTGCTGCGTACAAAGCCGCCAATATTGTGAGCAAGCTCGCCCAAGCCGGTGCCTATGTCAGGGTGATCCTGACGCGTGCAGCGTGTGAGTTTGTCACGCCGTTAACGTTTGAGTCGCTCTCTCACAATAAAGTGCTCACGGATCTGTGGGAGGAGCCATTGGCGCACGTCGAGCTCGCGTATAGTGCCGATCTCTTCGTGCTCATGCCCGCGACGTACAATATTATCGGGAAACTCGCGCACGGGATTGCTGACGATCTGCTGACCACGACGCTGGCGGCCACGCGCGCGCCCGTCTTAGTGATCCCCGCGATGGAGTCGCAGATGTACACCAACCCGATCTTTCAAGAAAACGCAAGAAAGCTCACGGAGCTGGGCTATCGCTTCTTGGAGCCGGAAGCGGGGCACCTAGCGAGCGGGCGCGAAGGCATCGGGCGCTTTCCCTCTGAAGAGAAGATCCTCAAAGCTATCGAAGACATCCTCACGGAGCGCGCACTTTTGCAGGGGCATCGCGTGTTGGTCACCGCCGGGCCGACGCGCGAGATGCTCGATCCCATGCGCTGCATCACAAATAAAAGCTCGGGGAAGATGGGCTACGCGCTCGCGGAGCAGGCGCGCCATTTCGGGGCTGACGCAGTCTGCCTGATCAGCGGGCCGACACAGCTGAAGCCCCCTGCCGGAGTCGAGTATGTCCGGGTCGAGAGCGCCGAAGAGATGAGAGACGCGGTGCTCGAGCGCTTTGTGCAGTATGATCTGATTCTCATGGCGGCAGCGGTCGCCGACTGGCGACCGAAGAAGGTCTTTGCGCAAAAGCTTAAAAAATCCAGCGCGCGCGAACTGACGATAGTCTTAGAGAAGACCCCAGATATTCTTTCGGAACTCGGCAAGCGCAAGAAGAAAGATCAGATCTTAGTGGGCTTTGCGGCCGAGACTGAAAAGCTTTTGGAGCACGCGCGCGAGAAGCTCAAAGAGAAAAATCTTGATATCGTTGTGGCCAATGACATCACAGCGCCGGGGGCTGGCCCAGAGGTCGAGACGAATATCGTGACACTGCTCTATCGCGACGGGAAGAGCGAGACGCTGCCGTGCCTGCCCAAGCACGAAGTCGCCAAGGAGATCCTACGTCGGGTGGCCCAATTCTTGTAGGACCATCAAAACCCTCTCCAGGGCTTCTTCAGGAGATTTCCCTGTCACGTCGATCCAATGGACCTCGGGCTCGCGCTTGAAATAAATTATCTGACGCTTGGCGTACTCCCGCGTGTGTTTTTTTATGAGTCTCACGGCTTCGTCGTAAGAGATCTTGCCGTCAAGATACTCAAAGAGTTCTTCGTACCCAATCGTTCGGTACGCGGGCATCTCCGGCGTAAGCTTCGCTTTCAAGATTTTTGCTTCTTCCAAAAGCCCTGCCGCGAGCATCTGGTCCACTCGAGCGTTGATGCGCTCATAGAGAACTCTTCTGTCGAGTGTGAGCCCAATCTTTGTAAATTTGTATGGGAACGGGACTTTCGATGCTTTGTGCCAGCGCGAGATAGGGACTCCTGTCAGCTCGTAGACTTCAAGCGCTCGCACGGTGCGCACTCTATCGTTGGGATGGATGCGGTGCGCGGCTTCGGGATCGATCTCTTCTAGGCGTTTGCGCAATCTCTCTTGAGGCTCGGCTTCGAGGCGTCGGCGTACTTGTGTATCAGCTTTCGGCCCAGCGAAGAACGTCCCTGTGAGCGCCGAGATATAGAGCGTGCTCCCACCCACGACGATGGGCACCTTCCCGCGAGCGCGAATCTCTTCTATCGCTTTGAGTGCGTCACCGCGAAATCGCATCACGTCGTAGTGCTCGGTGGGATCTAAAAAGTCTATGAGATGGTGTGGGACTTTCTCACGGAGATGGGCTGGGGGCTTAGCTGTCCCAATATTTAAGTCTTTATAGATGGCGCGGGCATCAGCAGAGATGATCTCGCCATCAAGGTGCTGGGCCAATGCCACGGCGAGCTCGGACTTGCCGACAGCCGTCGGCCCCATAATCAAGAGAGCCGTCTTCTCATTCTTCACTCAACAAGAGCTGCCGGAATTTTTGCAGTTCTTCCTTGCGCGTAGGGTGCTTTAACTTTTCGAGTGCCTTGATCTCGATCTGGCGCACGCGCTCGCGCGTGATATTAAAGACTCTAGCGACGTCCTTGAGCGTGCGCGGATGCCCATCTTCGAGCCCGTAGCGCAACTTTAGGATCTCCTTCTCGCGATCGGTCAGCTGGTTGAGAGCCTTGTCGAGCTCCTCGACCAAGAACATGCGATAGGTCTCTTTTGTTGGGGAGGGCGCCTTCTTGTCCTCGATGAAGTCTCCAAGCGTATCTTCTTCGTCCTCGCCGATGGGGCGCTCCAGCGACGTCGTGTACTGGGAGACGTTCTCGACTTGCTTGATCTTCTCTTGAGGGATGCCCAACTCTGTGGAGAGCGCTTCGAGATCTGGGGCCGCCCCATGTTCTTGGACGTGCTCTTTCTTGAGACGCTGAAGCTCGCGCACCGTCTCGATCATGTGCACGGGGATGCGAATCGTCCGTGACTGATCAGCGATCGCGCGCGTAATAGCTTGGCGGATCCACCATGTCGCGTAGGTGCTAAATTTATAGCCCTTGGTGTGATCGAACTTTTCGACGGCGCGCATCAGCCCGAGATTCCCTTCCTGGATGAGATCTAAGAAGGAGAGCCCCCGACCCATATATTTTTTAGCGATCGAGACGACCAAGCGCAGATTCGCGACGATCAATTGATCGCGCGCCCACTTCTCCCCAGCCATGACCCGGCTGGCTAGCTCGAGCTCCTGCTCGCGGGAGAGCAATCTCACCCGGCCGATCTCTTGCAGATACATCTTGACCGGATCGTGCTCTGCTTCCCCCTCGAGCACCTCGCCCTCTTCTTCGAGCTCTTCGTCGACCTCCTCTTCGAACTGCTCCTCGAGCTCCTCTTCGGTGAGCTCGGGGATGTCATAGATGGTCGCGTCGTCCGGTATGCCGTTGGACCCGAATTCCTGCTCCAACCCTCTGGTGCTCACACTACCTCCTTCCCCCCTGGAGAAGTTGCACGAGCTCTTCTTGGAGCTGCCATACCCGCTCGCGATCCCCGGCTTGCTCGGCTGCTCGCACCTCCTCACGCAACCGCGCTAACCGTCTTGCGACCCGCTCCCGGCGCATCCGCGCCAGGGCTTCCTCTCGCGCCCGCCCTCGATCGCTCTCGCGCCACGGCGGCTGACTGAGCAGAAGCCGCCGCACTACTCCTTGGTCCTCAGCCGACAAGCGGTCGAGTACCTGCTCAACCGTCCACTCATCACCCAGTTCCCACAGCACCCGGGCGATCTCAGGATACCGCGTAAAGTCCTGGATGTCCAGCTGAGCGCGCAACTGGCTCAGGGGCAGATCCCTTTGGAGCACGAAGTAGAGCAGATGCTCTTCCGGTCCCCAAGCGGGTTCCCCCACGCCAGGCGCGGCCATTATACCCACTCGCTTCCCTGATTTCACGGCACGGGCGACATCTTCCTCCGGTAAGTTGAGCACCCGTCCAAGTTCCCGAATGATCTCATAGCGCACGGCCATGCTGGCCAACGTCGGCAAGAACTCTCTCACATTTTGCAAGATCTTCTCCTTGCCCACTACTGTTTCTACCGGGTGGTCCTCCAAGAGACTCTGGAGATAGAACTCATGGAACGGGACAGCTCTGTGAAGGATCTGAAGAAACGCCTCGCGCCCGTGGGCGCGTACGAAGCTATCGGGGTCATGGTCAATGGGCAAGAGCGCGACGAAAACATCGAGCTCGACGTTGCGGAGGTTGGCCATGCCGCGCAAGGTCGCGGCTCGCCCTGCCGCATCGCAGTCATAAGCTAGGATCACTCTAGAAGCATAGCGTCGGATTAGGTGAGCTTGATTAATGGTGAGGGCTGTCCCCATGCCGGCCACGACGTTCTCAATCCCCGCTTGGTGCGCGCTGATGACATCTGTGTAGCCCTCGACGATCACGAGCGTTTGGGAGTCGCGGGCGGCATGCCGCGCGAAGTTCAGCCCATAGAGCACGGTGCCCTTCTCAAAGAGCGGCGTATTGGGGATATTCAGATATTTGGGCTCTTCATCATTATTACTGAGGGTGCGTCCGGCAAAGCCGATGATCTCTCCTGTGGGCGACCAGATGGGGAAGATCACGCGATCTCGAAAGCGATCATAGAGTGAGCCGTCTTTGTTACGCAGTGCTAAGCCGAGCGTCTCGAGGGCTTCTGTGCTGTCCGAAAATCTCTTGACGAGATCATCCCAGCGAGGGAGAGCGTAGCCCAGTCTGAATTTCTCTATGATCTCTTGGGAGAAGCCACGCTGTTTCAGATAGTCTCGTGCGCGCTGGCCAGCGGGGCTGACCAAGTTCGTCTGAAAATAGACGCAGACGCGCTCATTGAGCTCTTTCAGTTTCTGTAACGGTGAAGCGCGCTCGCGCCGGATGGGGACTCCCGTCTGGGCTGCCAGCCGCGCCAGGGCTTCTGAAAAATCAATGCGCTCGATCTTCATTAAGAACTGAAAGATATCGCCGCCCTCGTTGCAGCCAAAGCAGTGAAAGAGCTTTTTATCAGGGTTCACTGTGAAGCTTGGGGTCTTGTCTTGATGGAAGGGGCACAAGCCGATATAGTTTTTCCCAGCTTTTTTGAGATTGACATAGCGCGACACGATTTCGAGCATATCAGCGCGCTCTCGGATGAGCTCGATCTCGTCGCGACCAGCCATTACAGCCCTCCGACTAAGCTCCCTAAATCTTGAAGGAACGGGTTCGTCCAACGCTCAACAGAGAGTTGTGTCACGGGGCCGTGCCCAGAGTAGATCGTGTAGTCTCCCGGAAGTGCTAAGATTCGCTTGAGCGAGCGCACCATCTGATGCGGATCGCTGCCGGGAAAGTCTGTCCGTCCGATGCTGCCGGCAAAGAGCAAGTCCCCTGTAAAGAGAGCTTTCTCGCTCTCGACCTTGAAGACGACGCTCCCTGGCGAGTGCCCTGGGGTGTGCAGGACTTCAAAGATCAAGCCGTTGACGTCTAGGATCTGCCCATCGTACAAGAACCCATCGGGCTCGACCCTCTTGCCCATAAAGAATTCAAAGATCGGTCGGTCATCGGGATGGAAGAGCACTTTCGCTCCGCAGTGCCGTCGCACGAAGTCATCCCCGCCGATGTGATCCGGATGGCAGTGCGTATTCAGAACATAGAGAATTTTCGAGTTCCCAATTAGGTCTAGGAGCGCAGGGTCTTCTTCTCCAGGGTCAATGACGACGCCAACGCCGTCCACAGTGACGATATAACAATTCGACCGATACTTGCTGAGCACGATGCTGCGGACGTTCATACGCCCTCCGCGCGTCTAATATTTGCTGCCCGCGCGACGGTCAGCCCGTAGACCCGTGCGATTCCACTCTCCTTGAGCACTTGCGCACACTCCCTTAGCGTTGCGCCTGTGGTACAAACGTCGTCCACTATGAGAATACTAGCGCATGGGGTGAATTTTGCAAGTCGGAAGGCCCCACGAACGTTCTCGCGTCGTGCCTCGTGAGAGAGACTCGCTTGAGGCTTGGTCTTTTTGATCTTCTCTACCGCGCGCACGACGGGGATCCCCCAGAGCTTTCCCAGCTCGCGGGCCAAGAGCTCTGCTTGATTGAACCCGCGCTGCCGCTCGTCTTCGGGGTACATGGGGACGAACGTGATCTGCTCAATCAGCGGGCGCAGCGACTGCCCCGCTTGGTCGAGATAGCTCGCCAACAGTGGCGCGAGCGCTCGCTCCCCTCCGTACTTAAAAGTCTTTATCAATGCGCTGAGCACGTGATCGGGGTCTTCGCGCTCTTCATACCAGCCGAACGAACGAATCTGTTCGAGAACTCTTTCGCTCTGAGCACACGCTGGACAGAGATCGAGCGCTTCGGGCAAGGGAAGTCCACAGAGACAGATATGGCTCTGATTGATGCGCTCGATCTTCGCGTCGCACTCGCGACAGAGAAACGCGCGTTCGTCATCACCGAAGGGGCGCTCGCACACGGCACAATGCGGGGGATAGAAAAGATCGAGCACAGCGTAGGCGATAGCTCTGTCCAGGGGGCGCATACAAT
Organism: Candidatus Bipolaricaulota bacterium; assembly: GCA_030550495.1. Lineage (GTDB taxonomy): Bacteria > Bipolaricaulota > Bipolaricaulia > RBG-16-55-9 > DRXL01 > JANXCC01. The sequence goes on from JAUQPG010000014.1 coordinate 13,765, forward strand.
TAAAAGAGCGAGCCGCGCACGACGCGAATGCCCAGCAAGACCAAGAGCAGCCCTATAAGATATGCCAAAAGATGCGCGTAATGCTTGCGACGGTCTTCTGTCGAACGTCGCGCGAAGATCGCTCCAAGATGGACGCTGAGCGCTGCACTAATCATGAGCCCGGGATGCCACAGGCTGGGGCGTGCCTCCGCGTCCAGAAGAAAGAAGATCACGACGCCCAAAAGAATCTGGAGATCTATCAATGCGCTGGAGATCGCGCCCCAGATGCGATCAAACCGAGAGTACGCGGGCGAGCTGAGCCAGCCCCACCCCGCCCGCCCAATCCCAATAACGATAAGAGCAAGCACCAGCCAGCGCAGCCCCGAATGCGCTTTAATAAGAATCTCGAGACCGGTCATAGATACTTCACTAAATCAGCCAGCCGCGCCGAGTAGCCCCACTCATTGTCGTAAAACGCTACGACCTTCGCTAAGCTCTTTTCGACCACTTTCGTCGAGCTGAGGTCAACGATGGCCGAGTGAGAATCTCCGATGCAATCGCTGGAGACCAAGGGCCATTCTGAGACGGCCAAGATGTGCTTCATCGGTCCATTGGCGTAGCGCGTGAACGTCTCGTTGATCTGCTCGACCGTGACAGGTTTTTCTAACTCAGCGACCAAGTCTGTGACCGATCCCGTGGCGACGGGAACGCGGAACGCCATGCCGTCGAGTTTGCCATTGAGTTCGGGAATCACCAAGCCGATCGCACTTGCGGCGCCGGTCGTCGTGGGGATGATATTAATAGCTGCGGCTCGGCCCTCGACCATATCTTTGTTGCTGCCGTCTACTAAGTTTTGGCTGCCCGTGTAGGCGTGCACCGTCGTCATCAGCCCCTTCTTAATGCCAAATTCTTTGTGCAGAATGTACGCAATTGGGGCAAGACAGTTCGTGGTACACGACGCCGCCGAGACGATGCTATGCTTAGATCTGTCGTAAATCTTCTCGTTGACGCCCCACACAATAGTTGGGACGTCGCCCTTAGCGGGGGCGGTGATCAAGACTTTCTTCGCGCCAGCTTGGAGATGTTTTCCAGCTTTCTGAACGTCGCGGAAGACCCCAGTTGCTTCGACGACGATATCTACTTTCAGCTCGCCCCAGGGAAGCTTAGCTGGATCGTCGATCTGCAAGAGCGGGATCTTCTTGCCGTTGACGGCGATAAAGTCTTCGCCGAAGCTCACCGTGCCGTCGAGGCGCCCGTAAACAGAGTCGTACTTACAGAGATACGCAGCTTGCTCTGGGGTCTGCGACCGGACGTTGATCGCCACGACTTCGATCTGGGGGTCTTTCTGTACGATGCGAAAGAACGTGCGCGCGGTGCGCCCGAAGCCGTTCAACGCGACGCGAATCATAGGAGCCTCCTTCAGATTCATATGAGCTTCAGCTCTTTGAGCACATCGAGCACGCGGGGCAAGGGTCTCTGCCAGAGCCAACTGACCTTGAGCCAAAAACCGGGAATCACTTCAGAACGGTAGACACCTTGGGCATCGGGAAGGATCAGGTCATATCGTTTTTGCGCATTGAGGCAATAGAACTCGGCGCGTTGGCGGTCGGGGTCAATGAGCCAATACTCGCGCACGCCAGCAGCTTCGTACTCATAGTATTTCTCGCCGCGGTCGCGCGGGCCGCTGTCCAGGAAGACGATCTCAATGACTACGTCCGCTGGGCCGTCCAGATATGTCTCGGTGAGTCTATTTAAATGCTCTTTGGCCACGAAGAGCACGTCCGGCTCCCGCCCACGCTGGAGTTCCGCCAAGCGCATCTGAAATGGGGCACCGAGCACCGTTCCTAGGTCGTGTTGCTCCACATAAGTCTGCAATACTGAGACAAGTAATCTCTTGATCTCCTGCTGTGGCAACGACGCCGGTGAAACTATAACGACTTCCCCGTCTACCCATTCGGCCCACGTGTCCTCATCGCACCACGCGAGAAACTCTTCGTAGGTCATCTTCTTCGTTGGGGCTTCGGTCTGAGCCATGTGCTCACCCCCGCGCGACTATCTCTAAAAAATATTGGTGCACCCTCGGATCGCTCGAAAGCTCCGGGTGAAAGCTGCTCGCTAGCAGATTTTTTTGTCTCACTAGCACCGGCGTGCCCTCGTGCTCTGCTAAGATCTCTACAGCCGGTCCAACGCGCACGACCTTGGGGGCGCGAATGAAGATCGCGTGAAACTCCCCAATATTCTTGATCTGCAGATCAGCTTCAAAGCTCTCTAACTGCCGCCCGTAGGCGTTGCGCTTCACCGTGATGTCCATCAACGCTAAGCGATTCTCTGGGGAGGAGTCCTTCAGCTCTCGGGCTAAGAGAATCATCCCGGCGCAGGTGCCGTAGATGGGGAAGCCCTGAGCGCCGCGCTCGCGCAAGACTGAGAGCATCCCCGTCCTCTCTAACAGATAGGCCATCGTCGTGCTCTCCCCGCCGGGGATGATCAAGCCATCTATCTCATCGAGCTGCTCTTTCGTGCGCACGTCGCGGGCATCTATTCCCAATGAGCGCAGCACTGTTAAATGCTCGCGAAAGTCGCCTTGTAACCCAAGCACTCCAATGCGCATACTGTTTAGTTCCCGCGCACTTGCAGAAGCTCGCGCTCAGAGAGATGAATGGCGCTGATGCTGGGCATCGGCTCGCCCAGGTCTTCCGAAATTTCTGCTAAGACCTTCGGATCGTTGTAGTACGTCGTGGCCATGACGATGGCCCGTGCGCGCTTTTCGGGGTCCTCGGACTTGAAGATCCCTGAGCCTACAAAGATCCCATCGCAGCCCAGCTGCATCATGAGCGCGGCGTCAGCTGGGGTAGCAATCCCGCCGGCGGCGAAGTTCACGACGGGGAGCCGCCCAAGCTCTTTGATCAGTCTTAAGACTTCGACAGGCGCGCCCCATTCCTTGCCTAGGGAGACGAGCTCCTCATCGGAAGCCTGGCGCACAATGCGGATCTGCTTGTTCATCAGTCGCATATGGCGCACAGCCTGGCTGACATCGCCGGTGCCGGCCTCGCCCTTGGTTCTGATCATCGCGGCGCCTTCAGCGATTCTGCGACACGCCTCGGGGAGATCGCGCGCGCCGCATACAAACGGTACTTTGAATTGCCATTTATCAATATGATGCTCCGGGTCAGCGGGCGTGAGCACCTCCGACTCGTCAATATAGTCTACTCCCAACGCTTCGAGGATCTGGGCTTCGGCAAAGTGCCCAATGCGGCACTTGGCCATGACGGGGATCGTGACCGCGTCCATGATCTCTTTGATCTTCTTTGGGTCGGCCATGCGGGCCACGCCGCCCGCCGCGCGAATGTCCGCGGGGACACGCTCCAGCGCCATTACTGCGACAGCGCCCGCTTTCTCGGCGATCTTCGCTTGCTCGGCGTTGACGACATCCATGATGACGCCGCCCTTGAGCATCTCAGCTAATCCCGACTTCACCTTGAAAGTCCCGGTCAGCCGTTCCATACGAACCTCCCTTCTTCTCGTGCCGATTCCATTATACTGAGATAGCACCCTAGCGCAAGGCTCTTGGGCGACTTGCCCGTGCCCCATAAACTCGATATAAAGTCTCGTATGGATCTCCAGCAGAAGCTTCAAGCGCTCCGCACGCTCATTCGCAGCTACGGAAGCGCTATCGTGGCGTTCTCCGGTGGGGTGGACAGTTCAGTCGTCTTGGCCGTTGCCAAGCAAGAGCTGGGAGATCGCGTCTTGGCTGTGACAGCGCACTCGCCCGTCTACGCCCAGCGCGAGCTTGAAGCAGCGAAAAAGCTTGCGCAGCAGCTCGGCGTCGCGCACGAGATCATCTTCACCCGTGAGCTCGACGACCCGCGCTATGTGAACAATCCCCCAAGCCGATGCTTTCACTGTAAGCAAGAGCTTTTTGGCAAGCTCACTGACTTAGCGAAAACACGCGGCTTTGCCGTGGTGCTCGACGGCACGAATGCTTCCGATACGAGCGATTTCCGACCGGGGATGCGTGCCCTGAAAGACTATAACGTCAGAAGCCCGCTGCTTGAAGTCGGGCTCACTAAATCCGAAATCCGCGAGATCGCGCGAATGCTTCAGTTGCCCACAGCCGACAAGCCGGCGATGGCGTGCTTGGCGTCACGACTGCCCTACGGCAGTGCGATCACGCCAGAAAAACTCAGACAGATCGAACATGCCGAAGAGTTTCTCTTCGGGCTGGGCTTCAGCCAGGTGCGCGTGCGCCATTATGACGAGATGGCGCGCATCGAAGTCCCTCCCGACGAGATGCCCAAGCTCCTTGCGCATCGCGACGCTGTCGCGACTCAGCTGAAACAGCTCGGATTCCGCTACGTGACGCTCGACCTTGGGGGCTATCGCAGCGGGAGTATGAACGAGGGTCTTCAGACCCCACCTTCGTTTGCCAAGCCCGATGTCGAACGCGAGCGCCGCTGCGGGGTTGCAGAGGCCGTCTTTTGCCCTGGCAAAAGTCCAGAGCAGATTGCCGCGATCATGAGAGAACTTCACACAAAGACTGAACCGGTGCTAGCGACGCGGGCTACTCCTGAGCAAGCCCGCGCCGTGAGCGCATTGCTTTCTGACGTCGTCTATCACGAGCAAGCGCGCCTGCTGACGCTGGGAGCCCCAAAAGAACCGCGGGGCGGCACGGTTCTTATAGTCACTGCCGGGACTTCGGATATTCCCGTGGCTGAGGAAGCTGCAGTCACGGCGCAGTATTTGGGCAACAGTGTCGAACGGCTCTATGACGTTGGCGTCGCGGGGATGCATCGGCTCGTGGCGCACCGGGAGAGATTAAACGCCGCAAAGATCTTGATAGTCGTGGCGGGGATGGACGGGGTACTGCCCAGCGTCGTTGCGGGCTTAGTCGACAAGCCCGTGATTGCCGTGCCCACAAGCGTTGGCTATGGCGCAAGCTTTGAGGGCTTATCAGCGCTGCTGACGATGCTCAACAGTTGCGCGCCTGGGGTGGCCGTCGTCAATATAGATAACGGCTTTGGCGCAGCCGTCTTAGCGACGAAGATCAATAGACTATGAAGATCGCATATCTAGATTGTTTTTCCGGCATCGCCGGCGATATGTTTTTGGCCGCGTTGCTTGATGCTAACTTGATCACGGCTCAGTTTTTGAGTGAGAAGCTGTCACAGTTGGGCTTAGGCCCGGTGCACGTCTATACAGAAAAAGTCACGCGGCAGGGCATTGCTGCGACGCACCTGCGCTTCGAGACAGAGCGTGACTCTCCCAGGCACCGGCATTGGGTGGAGATCCGCGCAATGATCGAGCAAAGCCCTTTGGCTGCCGCAGAGAAAGCGCGAGCGATCGCGATCTTTCAGGGCCTTGCTGAAGCCGAAACGAAGGTTCACGGCATTTCTGTAGATGATGTGCACTTTCACGAGCTGGGCGCTATAGACTCGATTCTCGATATCGTCGGCGCGGCGGTTGCTATTGAAGCTCTGAACATAGATCGTTGGTATGCGTCAAAGATTAACGTTGGCTCTGGGACGGTCGAGACAGCGCACGGAAGGCTTCCCCTGCCCGCTCCGGCGACGCTCGAGCTTCTCAGAGATTTCCCCATCTATGCGTCGGGGATCGAGTACGAGCTGGTCACGCCCACCGGCGCAGCTATTTTGAAGAATCTCGTGACGGATTTTGCTCTGCCCACGGCGCGCTTCTCTTGGATCGGCTACGGCGCCGGCACGAGAGATCTTCCCCAGCAGCCCAATGTGCTGCGCATCTTCGTCGGCGAAAGCGTCGCGGCGTTTGAGGGCGACGAGACCGTCGTCATCGAGACAGAGATCGACGACATGAACCCCGAACTTTTCCCTTACGTGCAGCAGAAGCTCTTGGAGCACGGGGCCAAGAGCGTGAGCGCCCAAAATATCTTGATGAAGAAAGGACGTCCGGGACTCTTAGTGCGAGTGCTCTGCGATACTGCATCAGTAGATAAGCTCTGTGAGACGCTCTTCCGCGAGACGACGACGCTGGGAGCTATTTACTATCCCGTGGGGCGCAAGAAGCTCGCGCGCAAGATCATCGAAGTTCACACTCAGTACGGCACGGTGCGCGTGAAGCTGGGGTTGTTGGGATCTGAGATAATCAATATTGCGCCGGAATACGAAGACTGCAAGAAGCTCGC
>JAUQPG010000014.1:19997-36417 GCA_030550495.1 Candidatus Bipolaricaulota bacterium
GCAAGAAGCTCGCGCGCAAGATCATCGAAGTTCACACTCAGTACGGCACGGTGCGCGTGAAGCTGGGGTTGTTGGGATCTGAGATAATCAATATTGCGCCGGAATACGAAGACTGCAAGAAGCTCGCTGACGCGACGGGCGTGGCGCTCAAGGAGATTTACAACGCCGCGATAGAAGCTGCTCGCCACGTGCAAGCCTGAGCGTCGTCCCAGTTCTCAAGGGACAGCCGTCCTTGGAAGTCTGAAGACTTTCTGCCAAGATAGCACCAAGCCATTGTGCTGGCATGCCATTAAAGCTCTGAAACGAGGTGAGAGGATGCGCAAGATCGCGATCATTAATCAGAAAGGGGGCACGGCCAAGACGACGACTGCTGTCAACCTCGCCGCGGCCTTGGCCCACCATGATCGGAAAGTCTTATTGATCGACATGGACCCCCAGGGCAATCTCGCTACTTGGTTTGATGTCGTCCCCCGCAAGTCGCTCTATCATGTGCTCATAGATGAGACGACAACGCCCCAGGAGTGTATCGTCCCCGTGCGCGAGCGCATAGATCTCCTGCCGAGCACCAAGACCGCTGCCCAAGCCGAGCTCATCTTAACCGGGCTTCCAGGGCGCGAGCGCGTCTTGAGCCGAAAACTCGCCCATCTCCCTAACTATGACTTCGTGCTTCTGGATTGCCCGCCCAGCTTGAATCTCTTAAATCAGAACGCTATCGTCTACGCTACCGAAGCGTTCATCCCTGTGAGTATGGACTATCTCGCGCTTGTGGGTGTCAAGCAGATCTTAGAGAATCTCAAGATGGTGCGCGAGATCCTAGAGCACCCCATCGAAGTCTCCCTGGTCATCCCGACGTTTTATGACGGGCGCAACCGCAAGAGCCGCGAAGTCTTAGAGAAATTAGAACTGCATTTCAATGGGAAGGTCACCGAGCCCATTCGTGCGAATGTGCGTCTCGCTGAAGCTGCCAGCCACCATAAGACTATTTTTGAGTATGACCCAAGCTCCTATGGTGCCAGAGACTATATGCGTTTGGCGGAGCGCGTGCTCAGTGACCCTCTGAGCACCAACGGCTATACGTCTTGTGAAGCGCAGGTGATTCACCCATGAAGCCGCGTCGCTCGATTGCCCATGACCCGCTTGCCGAAAGCGAGATCATGAAAGAGTTCTATAAGCCCTCTACGAAGGACCCTGAGGGGGCCGCGCCGGGGCTGGTGAAAGCGACGTTCTATCTTGCCCCCGACGACGTGATCGCCCTCGAAGAATTACAATTGCAGATTCGCAAGCGCACCGGACGCAAAGCGAATAAATCCGAACTGATGCGCGAAGCGATCGCGCTGTTGGTCAAAGAGTACTCCAAGTGATATGATGGGCGCGGAGGCGCCCATGCTGGAGCTGCCCGATATTGAGAAGATCACCCTAGAGCTTGTCGCGCAGATCCCCAAGGGCAGAGTCGCGACCTTCCGCGAGATCGCCATCGCGCTGGGAGACCCCATCGCCGCACGCGCTGTGGGGTCTATTCTTGCCCAGCACAAGCACGACTGCCCAAGTTATCGCGTCATCAGCTTCGACGGCACAGTTACAGAAGAGCAAGCCAAGCTCCTCCACGCCGAAGGTATTCCCATCAAAGCGGGGCGCGTGCTCTTGCTGAATAAATTTCTCTTTCGCGAGTTTCGCAGCGAAAGACCTCTCCAAAAGCTCCAACAGATCCAAAACGATATCCGAGCGCGGATGCGTCTAGCCCCAGATAGGACAGAATATCGCACCGTTGGTGGCGTTGATCTCTCCTACGCTGGCGCACAGGGCGTCGCTGCGTATGTGCGATTAGAGCTCGATTCGCTCAGAGTGCTCGACGCGCAGACGCTCGCGCAAGAGGTGCGCTTTCCGTATATTCCGAGCTACTTGGCGTTCCGAGAGATCCCCGTCATGCTCGCGCTCTTGCAGAGGCTCAAAGACCAGAACGCTTTAGCAGATATGACGTTCGTAGACGGCACAGGGACGCTCCACCATCGTCAGGCGGGGATCGCCTCACAGCTTGGGGTGATGCTGGATATCCCTACAATTGGGATCACCAAAGCGCTCCTGCACGGCGAGCCTGAAAGAGACTTAAAAACTGTAGCTCCGGGAGAGATTTGTTACATTCGCATTGCGGGGGAGCGTGCCGGGGCGGCGATCCGCCCCACAGAAGACGCGGAGCCGTTCTTCATCTCGCCGGGGCATCGCGTCGATTTAGAGACGGCTATAGAGCTCACGCGGCGCGCGCTCAGGAGTGGGACTGCTCTGCCGGAGCCGATCCAGCTCGCTCATAACACAAGTCGTCACGCTGCCCAAGCATTGAAACACCACTCTGCACAAGAGCACAAGGCCTTTCAGTTGGGGCTGTTCGACAATCTGTGACGCAAGTCGTACAATTACGATCTAGTACTCTCAAACCTGAGGTGGCTGACTATGACACGCTCTGAAGCACTCGCGTTAGTGCAAGAGTACACGAAGAACCAGAATCTCATCAAGCACATGCTCGCCGTCGAAGCCGCCATGCGCGCCTACGCGAAAAAATTCGGGCAGGACGAAGAGAGCTGGGGACTTGCTGGATTGCTGCACGACTTCGACTACGAGAGATATCCCAACCATGAGCATCACCCAACCCAAGGGCATCCGTCTGCGGGGGTACAGATCTTGCGCGAGCGCGGCGTCTCCGAAGAGATCTGCCAAGCGATCTTAGGACACGCTTCGTACACCGGCGTCCCAAGAACGTCACTGATGGCTAAGGCGCTCTTCGCGTGTGATGAGCTGACGGGGCTGATCGTGGCTACGGCGCTGGTGCGTCCTAACAAGAGCTTAGCGGAAGTCGACGTTGAAGCGGTCAAGAAGAAGTGGAAGGACAAGGCGTTCGCGCGTGGCGTTAACCGAGAAGAGATCGAACAGGGCGCACGGGAGCTCGGCGTTCCCCTTGATGAGCATATTGATATTGTCATCAAGGCGATGCAGGGGATCGCGTCGCAGTTGGGGCTATGAAAGAAGCTCTCACCCTCCCCAACATCATCACGCTCTCTCGCATCATCGCTATTCCTGTGGTTATAGTGCTTTTGCTCTCTGGCCCACTATGGCTTTTTTACACAGTGCTTGCTCTTGTGCTCATCAGTGATCTCGTTGATGGTGCGCTGGCACGAGCCGGACGCCAGATCACAGGGTTGGGAAAGGTCCTCGACCCCGTAGCTGATAAAGCGCTCTTTTTCAGTTTATTTGTCGCTCTTGCTGTTCAGGGCCGTCTGCCCTGGTGGGCCGTCGGAGCATTCGCTCTGCCTCCAAGTCTCCTGATAGCCGGAGCCTTGTGGCTGCGCTGGAAGAGCTCGCGCTGGGTGATTATTGAAGCACGCGCGCTCGGCAAAACGTCTTCTACTTTGCTCTCAACGGGGCTAGGGGGGATTCTGCTGGAGCCTGTCCTGGGAGACTTCTTTGTGAAGATCGCTCTCGCTGTGCTGGCTCTTGGCATCGCGCTCTCCTATGCAGCGTTGGGCGATTATATTCTCATTGCCTTCAAGCACCTGAAGGAAATCTCGAGGGAGCGGGGCCACAAGCTCTAGGCGCTCTCCCGTTACCGGATGGGTGAGCCTCATCTGCCAGGCGTGCAGCATGAGACGGCTCTCGCTTCGGCTGCTCCCATAGACTGCATCACCCACAACGGGATGCCCGATAGCGCTCAAGTGCACACGAATTTGATGAGTTCTTCCCGTCAGCGGGTGAATTTCTAGAAGCGTGGTGTCCTCGAACCTTCTCAGCACGTAAAACTCCGTGACTGCGGGCTTCCCTTGGGGAAGGATTCTCATGCGCTGCCGGTAGATCGGATCACGCCCGATGGGGCCTTCGATACGGCCTTCGTCTTCGGCAATGCGCCCGCGCACCAAAGCAAGATAACGCTTCTCTATTTCGCGGTTCTTAAACTGCTCTACGAGCTTCAGATACGCCAGATCTGTCTTTGCGATGAGCAAGACCCCGCTTGTCCCTTCGTCTAGGCGATGGACAATCCCCGGCCGCAACGGTGCACCGAAGCTCGCTAAGTTACAATGACTCAGTAACTGATTGATCACAGTGCCGCGGGGATGCCCTGCCGCTGGGTAGACGACCATCCCCGATGGCTTGTCTAGAGCAATAATGTGCTCGTCTTCGTACAGCACGGGGAGAGTAAACGGCTCAGGTTCGAGCGACGCTGTAGGCGCGCTCTCTGGAAGCTCTATTGTTATAAGATCATGGGGGCGCAGGCGCAGCCCAGCGCGCGCGGGCTGCCCATTGAGCTGAACCGCCCCGGCTCGTATGAGCTCTTGCAAGCGTGAGCGCGTCAGTGTGGGATCGTTCAGCTGAGCGAGGAGCCAGCGGTCGAGTCGCTGCCCTGCTTCCTCTTCACAGACCGAGAAGACTTGACGCATAGTCCCTCTAAGGGTACTCAACCTGGCCAGGGACGACAACCCCATTGCACTGAAAAAGCCTTATGAGTATAATCACACCGTGATGAATTCTCAGCTGGAAGGAGCCATACAGGCTATCGCCGAGCACGTGGCCCTCGAACAGGGGGTGGAGCTTTATTGGCTTGAGATGAAGACCTCTGGGCCGCGCTGGCAGGTCATAGTCTATATCGAACGTGCCGGCGGCGTCACTATCGACGACTGCGAGCGCGTCAGCCGCGCCCTGGAAGAGCCTTTAGATGCGCTCATCGATCATAGCTATGAGCTTGAGGTCTCCTCTCCGGGGATGGATCGGCCCTTATATACGAAGAGACACTATGAGCTTGCGGTGGGCAAGCCCATCGAAGTGCGGCTATGGGATGCCCCTACTGTTCTTGTAGGATGGCTGCAGGGGCTCTCTGATGAAGAGCTCTGGCTCGAAGATGAATCTGGTGCGACGATACCTGTTCCCTTTGTGGCAGTGCGTTCTGCCCAGGTCATCGAGAGCCGGTTTCTCTAGGTTCAGCTCATACCAGCGATTTCTCGCGATACCTCGCGAGGGATCGCTTTATCTATAGGCGAAGAGATCGGTGATATTCTGTGAACGTGGAATTTCTCGAGGCACTTGAGGAGATGGCCAAGGAAGAAGGCCTGGAGCGCGAAGATATTTACGAAGCAGTCAAGAAGGGCCTGCGCGTCGCGTATATCGAGCAATTTGGCCCAGTGACAAACTTAGAGATTGAGATCGACCGCACCTCGGGAGATATTCATGTCATTGTTGATGGCCAAGCCAAAGATATTCAGCTGACGGACTTGGGTCGCATTGCTACTCGCAAAGCTGAAGAGACTATCAAAAACGAGATCATCGCCAAGCGGCGCCAGAAGATCTTGGAGCGGTATCAGAGTCGGGTGGGCCAGATCATCAGCGGGCATGTCCATCGCTTTGCTGGGGCTGACGTCTGGATCAATTTAGGGCAAGCCGAGGCACTGCTTCCTGAGGAAGAACGCATTCCTGGGGAGCGCTATCGTGTCGGGGCGGTGCTCAAAGCATATCTGATGCGAGTGGAACGCACCTCAGGAGATCCAAGAATTATCGTCTCGCGGGCGGCAAAAGAGTTTGTCCAAAAGATGCTCGAGCTCCAAGTGCCGGAGATCGAGCAAGGGCTGATTCGCATTGAAGCGATTGCACGTGAGCCGGGGGTGCGCACCAAAGTCGCGGTGCGGTCATTAGTAGCAGAGCTCGATCCTGTGGGCACGTGTGTCGGTGCTGGCGGCAGCCGCATCAGAGAGATCGTACGCGAGCTGGGCGGCGAAAAGATCGATATTATTCGCTGGAGCTCTGATGTGCGTGAGCTCATCAAAAATAGCCTCGAGCCCGCAAAGGTCTTACAGATCGATCTTGATGAAGCGAAGAGAGAAGCCCGAGTGCTCGTCCCCGATGCAGAACTATCATTAGCTATTGGGAAGGGCGGCCAGAACGTCCGCCTCACAGCCAAACTCACAGGGTATAAGATCGACGTCACTAGCCCTGAAGAGCTCAAGAAGACTACGCCGACTCCGTAATTTTCTATGCGCGCTGCGCTCTTACATGGGGTCTATCGGCTCGTGCGCCGACGGGCCTGGCTCGTGCTGCTCTTGTCCGCAGTCTTGAGCAGCGCTGCTCTCTTCTATATTCTCAATCTTCCCATGCGCAGCTCATTTTTGGATCTTCTTCCCCCCGGCGATCCCTTGCTGACGAAGTTCCAAGAGCGCGAGGAGATCATTACCAAGAGCGATGCTGTCGATATTATCTTAATGCTACAGAATCCAGAACACACCCCGCGCGATGCGGAGCGCCTCCAGGCAGCAGCTATTCAGATTGTTCGTTCGCTCAGCCAAAACCCTGAGATCGTCTCCGTGAGCTTTACGAAAGATATCCAGACCCGCCGCGGTGATGAACTGCTCTCTCTGCGTGATGAGATCTTGCTGAAGTTGCGCCAATATCAGGGACGTCTTCGCAGCGTCCTGCCCGCAGGACAGCCCCAGACATCTGTTCCAGGGGTGCGCGAGCTCGTCACGATATACTCTCAGATTAATACAGAACTCGAGCGCATCTTTTCGGGTGAACTTGACTGGCGCCGCTTGGCTCTTAATCCCGTGGAGCTCGTCAAGCGCTTCGACGAACTCAAAAACCTCAATCAGCGCGTCAAAGATGAGTTCGACCGCGTCCCGAAGCTCATCACCGATGCCGATCAGTTGGTAACAGATCTCTTGCAGACCGTCAACGAGATCAGCGAAACGATCGACAACCTCTTGGCTTGGCCACAGGAGCTCTATCTCTCTCACGACGGGACGAAATTGCTCGTGCGGGCGCGCCCACGCTACAGCTCCCAGCGTGGCTTAGAGTACAATCGCGCGATCACCCGTGATATCCAGCAGGCACTCCACGATCTGAATTTAGAAGCGCAAGGGATTCGGTGGGGCCTTACGGGCCCTTATGCCATCGCTGCCGAGATCAATTATCAATTAAACGTCGACATGCGCAATACGACGATCATTTCTGCTGTCGGCGTCACCCTCATAATCGTCATAATTTTGCGCCAATTCTTCTATCCCCTCTTAGCTTTGATCGTGCTCTTTCTCGCATTGATCGTGACGCTGGCGTGGGCGAAGTTCTCTGTGAATGGGCTGAACTTGGTGACGTCGTTTCTGCCTCCGCTGATCTTGGGGCTGGGAATAGACTACGGGATCAATTTTCTCGCCAATTTTCTTGGGGAGCGCCGTGCCGGACATCGTCTTGAGACCGCTCTCAAAGCTGCACTGTTCCATAAGGGCTCGGCTTTGATCACCGCGTCACTCGCTACAGCGCTCGTGCTTTTTAGTCTAATGGTCGCGAGCTCCCCAGGACTCTACGAGATGGGGATCATCGCTGGGGTGGGAGTGCTCATCGCGCTCTTTGCCACACTACTTATCTTGCCTGCATTGGTGATCGTGTCGCATATTATGTTGCGGCGGCGCTTGCGAGCGCCCGCCCGCCCGGTGCCGCCCTCGCCTCGTCGAGAGACCTCATCTCATGAGACCTTCTGGCGTTGGGCCCGCTGGCCCATCGTGCTCCTCACGGTCCTAGGGAGTCTCTTTATGCTGACCCAGGCGACCCACGTCCGCTTCCGGTTTGCCGACGAAGAGCTCACTCCCAAAGACCTCCCTACAAGACTGATGCAGCAGATAGAACGACGCGATTTCGACGTCGGGACTTCCGGCTTGGCTGAATACTTTTTGTTCTTCGCCCCAAATCTTGAAGAGCTTCGGCAGATCAACGCGGGGCTTGAAGAGCTCAAAGCGCAAGGCCATGTGAATACTGTCTTGTCGCTGCTGATGTTTCTGCCATCTGATCCTGCAGAGGCTCAGCAGTTCTTCCAAGGGTTTTCGCTCAATCTCGAGCGCGATCTCCACCGCGCTGCCTCCGAGATCGAGCGCTACGGCGCAGAGCTGCAACAACTCCAAGACCTCACCGTGCAGCTTGCTCGACTGAAAAACAACCTCACGCGTATTCTCGATCAAGTCGCTCTCACCGGGGCCGGAACTCAAACCGTCGCCCCGGAGATCCAAAAGCAGATCATTCAGCTAGAGAGCATCGAGGCGAGCATTCAGAGCCTCGAAGTGATGCACGAGCGCTTGCGTGGGCTTCGTGATCGCCTTGCGGAACTCAACGATCGTCTGAGCGCCTTGCTCCAGAAGATCGCGGAGCTGCAGCAAGTCCAGGGGTTGCTCAGAGCTCTCCCCAAAGATCTCCAAGAGCGCTTCGTCACCAAAGAGCGCGAGTTCGTTCTGTATGCCCATATCAACCAGAGGACCCTCAACGACCCGCAGCGCTATCGGGAATTTATCACAGCGATTGAATCGTTCAGCTACGATTTCCTCGGCTATCGTATGATCCAAGACCATCTCGAGCGCAAGATGAAGCGAGACTTTCAGATCTCGACCGTGCTCGCTGCTCTGATCATTCTCGTGATCTTGGGAATCGGGCTGAGCTGGCGGTGGGCTCTCTTGGGGATTGTCCCTGTAGGTCTGGGGTTTCTCTGGATGCTCGGAGCGATGCGGCTGTCAGGGCTCAACTTCAATTTCGCAAACATTCTTATCTCGTCGCTATTGATCGGCAATGGCGTAGACTACGCTGTCTATCTCTTGCACAGCTTCTTGGAAGACCGCGACGTTGGGGTTGCCTGGCAAAAGACAGCCTTACCCATCTTAGGATCAGCCTTAACGACGATGGTCAGCTTCGGAAGCCTGCTCTTTGCGACAACGCCGGGGTTGCGTGTCTTCGGGCAGTCGGCACTCTACGGCATTGGTTTTACGACGTTCTTCACTCTCTCTTTCCTTCCCGCGGTGCTCTCCTTCTGGCGTCACCGGAGCTATTGATTCCCTTGGCGTCCCCAGCTATAATAGCAGATTAGTGGGGACAGAACCCCACAAGCGCAACGGAGGCCAAACGAGTATGATTCTTCTTGCAATGCTGTACGGGCTTGCAGCGCTCCTTGCGCTTTGTCTCTATTTCTACGATATGCAGAGGTGGCGTTCGTATGACGATGGCCTGGGTGCTTGCGTTAGGATTTGGAATAGTTGCGTTAGCTGTGGGATGGCTGGTGGGGCGCTGGCAGATGCGACGGGAGTTCGCGCGGACCCACCAACGTGCGGAAGAGATCTTAGAGGCGGCCCGTCACGAGGCCGAGGCTCTCAAGGCGGCCAAGCTTGCCGAGGCAGAGAAGGCTCTCAAAGCCCATGAGGAGGAACTGGAGCGGCGCCTCAAGCGCCAGGAAGAGAAACTTGAACGTCTCGAAGCGCGCCTGCTCAAGAAAGAAGAGCGTCTCGAACAGAAGGGCGTTGAGCTGTTGCGCGCCGAGAAGCTTCTGAAGGACGATCTGCAGAGACTTGGGGAGCTTATCGCTCAAGGGGAAGCCCTCCTTGCCGGGGAGCGCAAACGCTTAGAAGAGCTTTCAGGGCTTTCGGCCGAGCACGTGAAAGAATTGCTCATCCGGCAGGTCGAAGAAGAAGCGGAGCGCTTCTTCGCTAAGAGAATCAGACAGATCAAGGAGCGTGCTGAAGCCGAAGCCGAGCGCGAGGCACGCAAGATCATCGCCACGGCCATCCAGCGCTACGCGGCGGACGAGGTCGAGTCGACGACGATGAGCCATGTGCCGCTGCCCAATGAAGAGTACAAGGGGCGCGTAATCGGCAAGGAAGGGCGGAATATCCGGACATTCGAGGCTCTAACCGGGGTCGAAGTCTTGGTCGACGATACCCCGGATGCAATCTCGTTGAGCTGTTTCCACCCGGTACGGCGGGAGATCGCGCGGCTGGCTATGGAGAAGCTCCTAGAAGATGGGCGAATCCACCCAGCTCAGATTAAAAAACAAGTCGATAAAGCCAAGGAGCGCATCGCGCAGCGCATCAAAGAGGAGGGGCAGAAAGCCCTCTTTGAGCTGGGGCTCGACAACATGCATCCCGCGCTCGTGGAGCTCGTGGGGCGCCTCAGCTTTCGGACTAGCTATGGGCAGAATCAGCTACGCCATAGTATAGAAGTCGCGTATCTGGCAGGGGCCTTGGCGGCTGAGCTCGGCTTGGACGCGAATATGCAGAAGCTTGCCAAGCGCGCGGGGTTGTTGCACGATATCGGTAAGGTCGTCGATCACAAGGTGGAGGGCTCCCATGCCCTGATCAGTGCCGAGATGGCGCGGCGCTACGGGGAACCCGAAGAGGTCGTCCACGCTATTGCCGCTCATAATGAGGACGTAGAAGCCCGCACGATCTTAGCTGTGATCGTGCAGACGGCTGACGCCTTGTCGGCGGCTCGCCCCGGTGCACGCCAAGAGACGTTCGAGGCGTACGTGCGGCGTCTCCAGGCGCTGGAAGAGATCTGCCATAGCTTCCCCGGCGTCGAAGAAGCCTATGCGATCCAAGCGGGCCGTGAGGTGCGCATCATGGTCCGGCCGGACGAAGTCGACGATGACATGGCGGCCAAGCTCTCCTACGATATCGCGCGCTGTATCGAAGAGAAGATCCAGTATCCTGGGGAGATCAAGGTCCACGTGATCCGGGAGACGAACTTCATTGAGACGGCAAGGTAGCTTATGGCCAAGGCACGAGCGATCGTCCGTATCACTGGAGCGGTTCAAGGGGTCGGGTTTCGGAACTTCACGGTGCGCAAGGCGCGGCCGCTGGGACTGTCGGGGTATGTGCAGAATCTTCTGGACGGGAGCGTGCGCGCCGAAATCGAGGGTGAGCGCGATCAGATCGAAAAGCTCTTGGAGATTCTCAAGACGGAAGGCCCAGGCCAGATCGAGCATATAGAAGTGATCTGGTCGGACTACCTCGACGAGTTCACCGGCTTTGGGATCCAGATGTAGCTAAGCCTTCTTCATGCAGCAGTGTTTGTACTTCTTGCCCGACCCGCAGGGGCAGGGGTCGTTGCGCCCTACTTTGTGTTGTGCGCGACGTGGCTGAGCCTTGGGCTTCTCCGAAGTTCCCGCTGTGGCGGAGATCTCATCGTGTCGATAGGTAAGTGATTCGACGCGCTCGATGCGTGCGGGGCGCCCTGGCGGCGCGGCCACGATCTTCAATTGTGGCTTAATGAGATAGCTCACGATATGCTCTTCGATTCTCCCCAATAATTCTTGGAAGAGCTCGAAGGACTCGCGCTTGAACTCTATCAAGGGGTCGCGCCCGGCATAGGCGCGCCAGCCGATCACGTCTTGGAGTTCATCAAGCGCGAAGAGATGCTGGCGCCAGTTCTCATCAATGATATTCAAGATCATATACCGAGCTAGGTGGGGGAAAGCCCCGCCCAATCGTGCTGCCTGAGCGTGATAGTTCTTGAGCAGAAAGTCCAAGATCTTCGCGCGCGCCGCGTCTGGGGTGAGCCCGGTGACTGTAAAATCTACCGGGGCGTTTTGAAAGCTCGCCAGTTCCTTCTGGAGTCCTTCGTCGTCGCGCTCCGCTCCAGAGAGATAGCGTGCGATCAGCGTGTCAGCGTACCCTTCGATCACGCCCGTCAGATAGTCATCTAAATCTTTGGCGCTCTCTTCGAGGGTTTGCTCGCCGCCGATCAAGAACCGATCGCGCAGCTTATAGATAGCTTCGCGCTGGCGCGCCATGACTTGATCGTATTCGAGCAATCTCTTGCGAATCCCAAAATAGTGCATCTCCACGCGTTTTTGCGCGTTGCGGATTGCTCTGGTCAGCATGGGATGCTCGAGGGCTTCGCCCTCTCTCATGTTCTTCTTGACGAAGTCTAGGAGCTTGCTATCGCCAAAGAGTCTAATAAGATCGTCTTCGAGGGAGACGTAGAACTGGGAGCTGCCGGGATCACCCTGGCGGCCGGCGCGCCCGCGCAGTTGGTCATCAATGCGGCGGCTCTCGTGGCGCTGCGCCCCGATAATGTGTAAACCTCCAAGCTCGGCGACCCCTGGGCCCAGTTTAATATCGACGCCGCGGCCAGCCATGTTCGTGGCGACGGTGATCGCGCCCTTCTGTCCCGCGTCTTTGATGATCTCCGCCTCGCGCTCGTGGTGCTTGGCGTTCAAGACATTATGAGGCAACCCGCGACGGCTCAAGAGCGTGCTTAAATACTCAGATTTCTCTATAGACGTCGTGCCGATGAGCACTGGGCGCCCAAGTTCGTGCAGACGAACGACCTCCTCAACGATTGCATTGAATTTTGCCTTCTCGGTGGTAAAGAGCCGGTCGGGCAGGTCTTGGCGGATCATCGGTTTATGCGTGGGGATGACGACGACGCTCAGCCCGTAGATCTGCTGAAATTCTTCTTCTTCGGTCTTGGCCGTTCCGGTCATGCCCGCGAGCTTCTTGTAGAGCTTAAAGTAGTGCTGGAGTGTGATGGTCGCTAGCGTTTGTTGCTCTTTTCTGATCTCGAGTCCTTCTTTGGCTTCGATGGCTTGGTGAAGTCCATCGCTCCAGCGGCGGTCGGGCATTAAGCGCCCTGTAAATTCGTCGACGATGATGACCCGCCCGTCTTTAACGATATAATCGCGCTCTCTCTTATACAGATGGAGCGCGCGCAAGGCCGTCTCCAAGTGTTTTAACAGATCGACGTGCTCTGGAGCGTAGAGATTGTCAATCTTTAAGATCTCTTCAGCTTTCTTGACGCCAGCTTCGGGTGTAAGATGCACGCGGCGCGTCTTCTCGTCGATCTCGAAATCAATGCCCTTCTGGAAGCGCGGGGCGATCGCCGCGAACTTCTTATAAAGCTTGATCGTCTCTGAAGTGCTCCCGGAGATTATTAACGGCGTGCGCGCTTCGTCGATTAAGATATTATCGATCTCGTCAACGATGGCGAAGTCGAGCCCCGTCTGCACTCGCTGATCGCGCGAGATCACCAAATTATCTCGCAGATAGTCGAAGCCGAATTGGGCATTAGTTCCGTAGATAATATCGCACTGATAGGCTTGCTTGCGCTCTTGGGGGGTGCTGGTCTCTTGGAGCAGTCCGACTTTGAGCCCGAGGGCTTCATAGATTGGGCCCATCCATTCGCGGTCGCGTTTTGCTAAGTAGTCGTTGACCGTGACGATATGGACTTTGCCGACGAGCGCGTTGAGATACGCCGGCATAGTGGCGACGAGGGTCTTGCCCTCGCCGGTCTTCATCTCGGCGATCTTGGCTTTGTGAATAACGATGCCGCCGATGAGCTGGACGTCGAAGGGGCGCAGCCCGATAGTGCGCCGGGCGGTCTCGCGCACGACGGCGAACGCTTCTGGAAGAATATCATCGAGCGTCTCGCCGTGGGCGAGTCTGTCGCGAAATTCGTCTGTCTTGGCGCGTAACTGATCGTCGGAGAGCTTTTGGATCTCCGGCTCTAAGCGATTGATCTCGTCAACGATGGGCTGAAGCCTTCTCAGTCTCTGTTCATTCGTCTCGCCGAAGATCCAGTCTACGGCGCGTTTGAGGAATTCCATAGCATTCTATTCTAAGCGAGATTGGATCGCGGGGCAAGAGTGGGCTCAGCGCAGCTGGGCGATCAGTGCTTCGAGCTGGGCTTCCATCTGGACGAGCGCCGCGGCGCGCGCACGAAGTTGAGTGAGCTCATCGGGGTCGGTGAGACGTCGGCTGCGCTGGATCTGATCTAAGCGCTCAAGGATCTCTGCTTTCAGCTTCGCTATGATTTGCAGCCCCTTCTCGAACTCGGCGCGCGCAGCTTCGTTATCTCCTCGCTCTTTGTACAATATCCCACGCAGCAAGTACCCTCGGGGGTAGTCAGGGTGCTCTTGCAAGAACTTCTCAAGCTCAGCCCAGACTGCAGTGTAATCTTTCTGAGCTAAGGGTACGAGCACGCGCTGCATAAATTCAGCTTCTAGGCGCATGGTGGGCTCTGGATCGAGTCGCAAGAGCATCTTCAGATGCTCTTGGGCGCGCTGGGTCTCCCCTAAGCGTAAATCGAGCTCAGCCAACTGAATGTACGCGTTCTCAGTGGGATACGTCTTGAGGGATCGCTCAAAGTATTCGCGGGCGCGTTGGAGTTCCCCGCGCTCAGCGTAGACGACCCCAAGATAATAGAACGCTTTCCCTGGCGCGATCCCTAACGCGACGCTACGCTCTAGAGCAAGACGTGCCGTCTCGTAACGCAAGCTCTTGATCTCAGCTTCTCCTTCGTCGAGAGCGATATCGGCTTGCCAATCGCGATACGTAAAGAGCGAGACAGTCAGAGCGAGCGCGAAGGCTGCTACTCCAAGAGCAATCTTTAGTTTCGAGCCGAGCGTGACCGTAGGCGCCACTCCCAGCAGTGGGCGCGTGTAGAGCAAGCTTATCAAGAGCACAAGATTGAGTTCCGACGCTGGCAGATGCAAGGGGAAGCTGACGAAGGCGTCTGTCGCGAACGCGATAAGACCTGCACCGAGAGCTACAATCCACAGCCGACGCTCTGCACTCTCCCTAGAACGCGCAAAGCCGTGAGCATCTCTCGCGAGCGTGCCCACGAAAAACCCAAGGGCGAGCAGCCCGATCAGCCCCAGCTCAGCAAGAAGCTGCACGTAGTCATTGTGCGCTTGGATTGCCCTAGGCAGATAGAAGTTATACTGTTGTCCTAGGGGGGTCTCTTTGAGGCGCGCTTTGTATTCTAAGAATTCGACTTTGTAGTCCCCAAGCCCCACGCCGACAAACGGGTGCGCTTTCAGCATCTCATAGGCGATCCACCAGTCCCAGCTGCGCGCGATCCCGGAGTTCTCTTCCCACAGACGCTGAAAGAACTGAGCGACTTTCTCAATAGGGCCATCAGAGGGCTCAAGGGGCGCGGCGCGTCCCAACAAAGCGTTCAGTGGCCCCGACGGCGACTGCAGCCAGACTGTCAATCCTAACAGAATCACAACAGCGAGCGCCCAACGACGTTGCGCTTGGATCGCTCTTCCCAACCGAAAGATCAGTATCCCGACAAAGAAGAAGATCGCCGAAAAGAGCGCGGCGATCCAGGCGCCCACAGAGTTCGCCGCGACGAGCGCCGCAGTCATCAGCATTAAGATTACTAAGAGCGCGAGCCGTATCCAACGGCTCTGAGTAACAAACGAGAACGCGATCCCCGGCACGAGCAGATGCGCGAGAAACCCCGCAAGATAATTGGGGTTCCCAAACGTTGAGATCATCGCCGAGCTGCCTCCTAAAAATCCCGGCGGTCCAGGGAGCCTTCCGTAATACTGCAGCAGCCCATAGATAGATGCGATGCTCGCTGACAGCAACGCAGCACTCAAAAGAACTTTGATATCGCGCTCACTCTCGACGGTGTTGACGATAAGTAACCCCAGCAGCCCAAAGTAGATCAGCCCAACAAAGCTGATAAGACTGAGCGCAAGGTTCTCAGCGTTTATTAACGAGAGCGCGGCTGCGCCCAGTACCCCCAGCGCCGGCCACGCTAGTCGCGTCACATTGATCTGTATCTGCGGGCGTATAAACAGCTCGATGGCCCAGAGAGCGACTAACAGCGAGATGCCCCAGTAGAGCACGGCGCTTTTTGTATAGCCGTACTCGGTGTTGGGCAGATAAATGACAATGGGCACGGCAAAGACCAGAACGACCAGCACCCAGAAGCGCAGGCGGTGAAGGTTCACAAGTCCGCGAGTTTGCAGGTTCTGAATCTGCGAACGGGCGAACTCACGAACCCACGCCTGGCGCTTGCTCTCCTGCCGTGGCCTCCGTGCTCTCATTCTCTCCGTGATTCAAAAATACCCTAATGCTCTCAGGCGTTCCATCAGACCTTCTTTGTCGGTGCCGCGCCCGGCCCGCTCCGGCACGCTTCTGTCAGACACAGGCTTGGTGCACGGCACGCACCCAAGACTGCGATAGCCCTTGTCGTAGAGCGGGCAGTACGGCAATTGATATTTTTTGATATACTCCCAGACGTCGCGCTCACGAAAATGCAAGATCGGGTGTACGCGCACGTGATCGGGCCTAGGGGAGAAATATGTCTCTTGAGAGCGGGCTTGGTGCTCATCCCAGCGCACGCCCGTAATGAGAGCGCGCCATCTATATTTTTGGATCGCTTGGTTGAGCGCTTCGGTCTTGAGGCGCGTGGTGCAGAAGAGACAGAACTTTGGGTCATTAGTGGGCGGGGCTTCGGCGAGCGCTTCTGTGTTCTGATATATAACGAGTTGGAAGCCCCACTCGCGGGCCAGCCGGTCGCGATACTCGTAAATCTCTGGGAAATCTACAGTGGTGTCCACGTGCAAGACGGGGATGGGCACGCGCCCATTTCCAGCGCGACGCACTAAGTCAAGAGTCACTAACGAGTCTTTCCCGCCGGTGAAGGCCACGGCCATCTCTGAACCAAACTCCTCAAACGCTTGATGGAGAATCTCTAAACTCTTCTGCTCCCGCTCGGCTAACGTCCAGAAAGCGATGTCGTCCATGATGAGAACATTCCCCCTTATCCCAAGTGTCTTTGTGAGTATATCACATTTTCGTCGATGCTGCGACGCTCTTGACGTACTGAGCTAGCCCCGTCGGGACGA
>JAUQPG010000055.1 GCA_030550495.1 Candidatus Bipolaricaulota bacterium
GTCTCGTCCGACGTTAGAGCCTCGCTCTCTTGGAATTCGCTTACGGCTCTCTCAAGATTTCCTCCAAAGAGCGCCGGCGCGTAGAGATAATAGACTCCCAAAGCAAGATGGGCTTCAGCGTTCTGAGGGTCAAGCTCCAGAGCGCGCTCGAGATTGCTCTTAGCAGTTCCGGCGTTCGTGAGGGCTTGGAGCCACCCCTTCAGACTGATAATGCGCATCTGGCTCTCCCCCAGCAGCCGGTAGCCATCAGAGAAATTCGGGGCGCGCTCCGTGAGCTTTTGGGCGATCTGCTCAGCAGTAAGATAGTACGGCAGGGCTTCTTGCGATTGAGCGGGATCTCCCCACGCTGCCCCATGATACCAATTCCCTAGCTCGAACTCTAAACGAGCTTGCCAGTAGAGCTTCTCTGTATCGCTGAGCTCGTCGCTCAGTTGATGAAGCAGAGCTTGCGCACCCTGAAGCAGTTCCCGCGCGCGAAGATACTCTTCACCGAAACTCGAGTTATAGAGCTGGCGCTGCCCTTGACGATAGAGATTCTGCACGTCTTCTAGAGAGGGCTTCTTGCCCAAGACCGGCAGCACCGATGACGGCTTCTCTGCAGGAGCAGGGTGCACCACCGGCACGTCATACTCTCTTGGCGGGGAAGAGCCACGCTGAGAGATCAAGAGACTCCCACACGCGACGAGCACGCCGAGACTCGCGATGACCACCCATTTGAGCTTTTTCACAGTCTCTATCCATACCGAATTGTCAGAGACTCTGCAACCGTAATCCAACGGACCTTGGGAACGATCTCGCGGCGCAGGGGCCGGCATGGCTTGACACCAAGAAGCACTCTAGCTATAATCGCGAATCGCGCTAGGGTGGCACCGCGGAAGGTCTTGCCAGACGGGGCAGTCCTTTCGTCCCTAAGGGGACGAAAGGATTTTTATCTGGAGGGAATCCGTGATGCAGCGCACTCTGGCATCGGAAGTGCCAAATAAGATCGGCGAGATGGTCTTTCTTCAGGGGTGGGTCAACAATCTGCGTCCCCTGGGCAAGCTCTGCTTTATCGTCCTGCGCGATCGTTCAGGGCTGATCCAAACAGTGCTCTACGGCCGCCCCGATCTTGTCAAAGCTTTAAAAGAAGAATCCGTCGTCGAGCTTACGGGGCGGGTGCGGCCTGACCCACGTGCGCCCTACGGCTGCGAGGTCGAAGTGCACGAGCTCAACATCATCCGCACACCTATAGAGACGCCCCCTATTCAAATCAATCGTCCATATCATGTGTTTAACGCTAAACTCGAGACGCTGCTGACGCATCGTGTGCTCGCCTTACGAAACCCCAAGATCGGCGCGATTTTTAAAGTCCAAGCTGAACTCATCCACGGCTTTCGCGAGTTCCTCACTCACGAGGGCTTTCTCGAAGTGCACACGCCCAAGATCGTCGCCTCTGGGACAGAAGGGGGAACCGAGCTCTTCCCCGTACAGTATTTTGAGAGAACTGCGTATTTAGCGCAAAGCCCGCAGTTTTACAAACAGATGCTCGTGGGCGCGGGCTTCGAGCGCGTCTTCGAAGTTGGCCCGGTCTATCGTGCCGAGCCGCACAGCACCACCAGACACCTCAACGAATATATTAGTCTCGACATTGAGATGGGGTTCATCGAGAGCGAGCAAGATCTCTTAGCGCTCGAAGCCCGACTGCTGCGATATATGTTTGAACGAGTGCAAGATCGCTGCGCCAAGGAACTCGAACTATATAGGGCGGCGGTGCCCAATGTTCCCGAGAGGATTCCCCAGCTCAAGCTCTCGGAAGCTCAAGAGATCTTGCGCAAGAAATTCAATAAACACTCTTCGGGTGACTTAGACCCAGAATCCGAGAGACTGCTCTGTCGCTACGCCCAAGAAGAGCTGGGCTGCGAGCTGCTCTTTGTCACGCACTATCCCAGAGAGAAACGCCCGATGTACGCTATGCCCGACCCAGTAGATCCAACCCTAACGCGCAGCTTCGATCTGCTCTACAAAGGGCTTGAGATCACGACCGGGGGACAGCGCATTCATGAGTACGAGAGACTTGTTGAGAGCATACGCGGGCGCGGGCTGGACCCAGCGAACTTTGAGTTCTATCTTAAGGTCTTCAAGTATGGGATGCCACCGCATGGGGGCTTCGCCATTGGGGCTGAGCGCTTAACCATGCAGCTCTTGAATCTGGCGAACGTGCGCGAGGCGAGCCTCTTCCCACGAGATCGCACGCGGCTCACGCCCTAGTGGTGCCGAGGGAGGGAGTCGAACCCTCATGGTGCTTTGAACACCACGGGATTTTGAGTCCCGCGCGTCTGCCAGTTCCGCCACCTCGGCCCAGACTTTATACGGTGCAGGCCTGCCTGCCAGCCTGGGGCTGGCATAAAATTATATCTCTCCAGATCAGCTCTGTCAATGGCTCTCGCGCAAAGAAGTGTCAGAAATCGTACGTCTTGATTTATAATTATGTTATCTGCTAGGATGCGGGTCGGATGGAACACGACCTGAGCGCACTTGCACAGCAGATCCGCTTGGCTTATGCTGAGCATCTCATGCGTTGTACTGACCTGCCTCCGGCAGAGATGGAGGACTTCTTGAGCTTAGATGGCGATCTCGATCAAGCACGGCGCTGGCTCGCTATAGGATATGCTAAGCGTCGCTATGACCCTGACCATGTACGAGGCTTACTCGTCTATCTCTTTAGTAATTATTATCCGTCTCCTATAGACGACCCCGCTAAGGGCGAGCTGCTCAAGCAAGCTATCGCGCGCAAGAGGGTAAAACTGAGCGAGCTAACGATCGAGAAGATCAGCGGAACCAGGCTCGAGTGGGCGGAGGTCTTCCAGCTTGTGGGGAAAGAGTTCAATCCCACACGCGTCAAGGAGCGCATTATAGAGATCTACGAAGAACTGAAAGGAGCCGACCATGAACGAACAGCACAACGATGAGTGGAACTGGTTTCGGAAGCTGCTGGTGCCGCGGTGGGGAAGCGTACGCCAGGGCAGGCACCCCTCTCGAGCAGTCTTGCAGGCCTATATGAAGGGACAGCTGCGAGATCTCTGGCGGGTTGGGGTGCGCCCACTCGACCCTGAGAACTGGACACTGACGGAGGTCTCACAGCACACGCTCACGTGTAGAGACTGTGCGCGGCAGCTGGCGCTCCTGCGTCGTCAGGAGCTGGAGCGTTCTCCCTCCTGGCGCGATCTGTGGCAGGGCTTCCCCAGCGCGATCCGCGCTCATCTTGTAGTATACGCTCTCGCGCTCCTCGTGCTCTTCGCTGGGAACGCTTTCTTCGTGATGGTGCTGCCCCCGCCTATAGTCTCGCTGCCCTGCTCAGCTCCTGGGGCTCTGGCTGGGCCAGCACAGCCCGTTGATCCTCAGTCAGCTGAGCTCAATTGGAGATTTGAGGGGCTGAATCGCCCTGTGTCGTTCTCGTGCGCGCCGGTGCCAGCGCCACGCCCATGGTGGCAGACATGGTGGATCGGCTGGGTCTTTCTCATCTGGACCATGCTGCTGGGGCTGCATATTCTCTGGGATTTGTTGGGAAGCGCAACGCCGCAGCGTCCTGCCCCGGCGAGCGCCCGGGGTATTGGGTTTGTTTCCGTCTTCGTGTGAGACCATGCGCTGGGTACGATTTCTGGAAAACGGCCAAGCACAGTGGGGAGAGCTGGTCGGCGACACTGTACTTATTTCCGGGAAGCGCAGACAGCTCTCAGAACTCAAATTGCTTGCCCCAGCACAGCCGACGAAGATCGTCTGTGTGGGCGTCAATTATCGCGAGCACGCCCAGGAGATGGGACGAAAGATCCCGGAGCGCCCTGCTCTTTTTCTCAAGCCACCATCAGCGCTCATCGGCCCAGAAGACACTATCTACTTGCCCAACTCCCCACGGGTGGACTACGAGGGCGAACTTGCTGTAGTTATCAAAGAGCGCTGCAAGCGCGTCAAGGCTTCGGAAGCGCACACAGTCATCTGGGGCTATACGTGCTTCAACGATATCTCCGATCGTGCGGCACAAGCATGGGAGCTGAACTGGGTGCGCGCCAAGGGCTTTGACACCGCGGCTGCCCTTGGTCCAATCTTGGTCTCCCCTGATGAGCTTTCTGAACCCCTGACAATCGAGACGCGCGTCAATGGAAGGGTGCGTCAGCATTCTGATACATCCCAACTGATCTTCTCTATCCCTCAGATCATCGAAGAGATCACGAGCTTTATGACCCTGGAGCCAGGGGACGTGATCGCCACGGGGACGCCCGCGGGCGTTGGCCCTCTCGCCCCTGGCGATATCGTCGAAGTTGAGATCAGCGGGATCGGGGTGCTGCGCAATTACGTCGCGCAAGCACCGTAGCAAGCGCTTGGGCAAGTCTATCAAGCTCTTCGAGAGAGAGGGTCTCACCGCGACGCTTGGGGTCAAGTTGCGCCCGCTCCAGAGCTTCCAGTGCGATTTCCATCGGCAGGCCAAGCAGCGGTGAGCACGTGAGAGATTGTTTTAACGTCTTGCGCCGAAGGTTGAATGCGGCGCGCACGACTTTAAAAAATATGTCTTCTGGAGCGCAAAACTTGGGACGCTCACAAAATTGCAGGCGCACGAGCATAGAGTCGACCTCGGGCTGGGGAAAGAAGACATGGCGCGAGACTGAGAATAATCTCTGCACGTCCGCGAAGCTTTGGACGAAGATCGTGATCGCACTGGCGTCGCGGCTGCCAGGTATAGCGCAGAGCTTCTCCGCAACTTCGTGCTGCACCAGCAACGTCGCAGATTTCAAAATCTCGTGGGCTTCGACAAGCTTCTCCACGATCGGGGCCGTCACGTAATACGGCAGATTACCGACGATGGAGAGCTTGCGCTCAGAGATTACGGAGCGCAGATCAAACTGCAAAAAATCTTGGTGCACGACGACGACGTTCGGATAGGGGCGTAAATGTTCTTGCAGCAGCGGGATGAGTCGGCCGTCAATCTCGACGGCGATGACGCGTCCAGCGCACTGGGCCAGCTCTTGGGTGAGTGTGCCGATCCCTGCGCCGATCTCGATGACTGTGTCTTCGGGAGCGAGCTGCGCCGCCGCCGCAATCTTTTTTAAGATATTGGCGTCGACGAGAAAGTGCTGCCCCAAGCTCTTCTTTAAGCGAATCTTATGCTGAGCTAACAGATCGCGCACATACGATGGGCTTGTGAGAGACATATTTAGCGCCAGCGCGTGAGGATCTCTTCACGCCGAAAGAGCTTGACGTTCAGCCCTAACAGAGCTATATCAAGCACGAGCAGGGCCGCGCACAGCCCTCCCAGGAGCGCAGGCTTGTCCAAAAGATTCTGAAAGATCAAGAAGAACGCCGACATCAGGATGGGCAGCATCGCAAAACTGCTCAAAAGCTGCGCCGTGCGCAGGTCGCTCACGCGCGTCGCGATGGCCATCGAAGCGAGGGTCATGAACGTCGCGGCCAAGGGCGCAAAGAGCAAAAGCGTCATCAACCAGATCGAGCCGAACTGTTGCCACGCCAGCTCCAACACTGTTGACGGCAGAAGAAACTGCATGACTGCAAGAAAGAGCCCAAAGGCGATCCAGGTGATGGCGAGCGCGGGCAAGACCGATGCGAGCGTCTTGGCGAGAAAGAGCTCGTCAGTGCGCAGCGGCGTCGCCAAGAGGGGCTCTAAACTCTTCTGTTCCTTCTCGCTCATGATCGCGTAGATCGCGATCGAGTGCGGGATGACCATAGGGAACATGAGAAAAAACAATAACGGGGTGAGGAAAAGCATACTGACCTTCTCAAAGAGTTCCTTAGTTTCTTCAGTAGAGATGCCTCTCAAGTCGCCCGCATAAAGAAACGGAAAGAACGACACACCGAGAAGCACCAAAGGGAGAGCCACTGTGCCGATCCAGAACGTCTTGCCCCCCTTGAACGCCTCGCGCCACTCCTTGACGATGACAGTGTTGATGCGCTTGAGCGTCATGCCTTCTCCTCCGCGATCAGATCGAGATAGACTTCTTCGAGTGAGCGATCGTGCTCGCGCACAAATTGTATCTGCGCTCCCAGCTCGACTAATCTCTTAATTAATAAGGGGTTTTGCGCTTCGGGGTCGTCGAGCTGTACCAAGAGCCTCCTCCCGTCGGCTTGCACGTCGCGCACAAAGGGCAACCGCAAATCTTCTGAAAGAGTTATGGGCTCCTTCAGATCTACGACGATTTGGCGCCCATACAGCTCGCGCTTGAGCTGTTGGGGCGAGCCGACTTTGATGAGCCGTTGCTTGATCAGCCCGATCCGCGTGCAGAGCTGCTCCGCTTCGTAGAGATTGTGCGTACAGAGAAAGATCGTGCGCTTCTCTGACGCAAGCTGGGCGATAAAGTCGCGCACGGTCTTAGCAGATTCCGGGTCGAGCCCCGACGTTGGCTCATCTAAAAAGAGCACTTTGGGCTCATGCAAAAGAGCTCGCGCAATGGCTAATTTTTGCTTCATGCCCTTGGAGAACGTCCCGACAGGCTCGAAGCGGCGCTCCCATAATCCGAGTAAGTTCAGATATTTCTCGATCTGGGCTTCGGCGTTAGGCAGATCATGAAGATCGGCGTAGAACTTGAGATTGTGCCACGCCGACAGCTTCTCATACAGTCCAGGGTGTTCAGTCAGTATGCCCACCAGAGAACGGACGCGCTGGGGTTCTGCACACACGTCTACACCGGCAACGACGGCACGCCCTGCCGTGGGCGCTAACAGCCCTGCGAGCATTCTCACGGTAGTTGTCTTGCCCGCGCCGTTGGGACCGAGAAACCCGAAGACTTCGCCCTCAGCGATCTCTACAGAGAGATTCTCAACAGCAAGGCGATCCCCGAAGCGGCGCGTCAAATTCTCTGCAATAATCATGGCTGGCTCTTATGCCGTTGCGCCTCCCACCCTGTCTTCTCGCCGATCGAGATCTCAAACATACATTGGGGCATCGTCGCGTTCTAACGGACGGAGATAGATCGTCTCTCCAACGAGAAACGGCTTCCTCATGCCCTGCATTATAGCACAGAGAGATAACTATTTACAGATCCGAGTCTTCCAGAGGAGCTTGGAGAAACTCCGCGATCAGCTCGCGGGCCTCGTCGGCGTGTTCTTCAGCGACGCGCACGTCAATCTGCCCTATAGGATAGGCCGACCCCAAGTCATACGCGATGAAAGACTCAATCTGAAACTCCTCGAGAAACGATTTTATTAGACTTGCTTCGTTCATATCTTTGGCGATATAGACAGTCACGAGAGGGCCGCTAGGGGGAAGCTCTTCTTCGGGCACAAGCTGCTCGACAAGTGCGACGCCGCAATCGGGACACTGCTCAATCCC
>JAUQPG010000015.1 GCA_030550495.1 Candidatus Bipolaricaulota bacterium
CAGATCGCTTTCAGTATGCGCCCCAAGGTCGCGCTCATGCGTTTAAGTGGGCCGATCAGCGAGTCTCTCGACGCTGGGCTTTTTGGTGGTGGCGGGATCACTCCGTCCCAAGTTGAGGGCTTTCTCAAGAAAGCCGAGCGCGATCCGTCCGTGAAAGCTCTCGTCTTAAGGGTAGACAGCCCCGGCGGCACCGTCGCCGCCTCGCAAGCGATCGCTGAAAGAATTAAAAAGTTCAAAGAGAAGACGAAGAAGCCCGTGATCGTTTCGATGGGCGACGTCGCCGCGTCGGGGGGATACTATATCTCGCTCTTCGCGGATAAGATCATTGCCCATCCGGGGACGACCACAGGGAGCATCGGGGTCATCGCGCTGCTCTTCTCCGTCGAAGAGCTTTTACAGAATCTGGGCATTCAGCCCGAAATCTTTAAGTCGGGAAAGTACAAAGACATCTTTCGTGGGCTGCGCCCGCTCACCGATGAAGAGCGCGTGCTGCTCCAACAATATGTGGACGAGTTCTACGAGCAGTTCGTCAACGCTGTTGCCGAGGGGCGCAAGCTCCCTATTGAAAAAGTGCGGGAGCTGGCGACAGGTCAGCCGTATACGGGCACACAAGCGCTGCAGCTTGGGTTGATCGATCAGTTAGGGGGTCTCGAAGACGCTGTGCAGCTGGCGCGGGACTTAGCTGGGGTCCCAGAAGCTGAAGTGATTGAGTATCGTCTCCCGGCGCCGGGGCTGCTCGAGTTGCTTTTTGGGCGGGGGAGTGCTACAAATACGGTGCTGAGCGAGCTCAAGCCGGAGGTGCTCTATCTCTTGCGGGCGCTGGAGGGCTGGCACGCCGTGCCACGGTATTGAGGAGGTGAAGACGATGGAAGAGTCCCAAGCTCAAACTCAGCCAAGCCTGCGTTTAGGGGAAATGCTCATAGGGGTGTTCATCTCTCCTTCAGATACCCTCTCTCAGATTGCACAGCAACGCCCTGTGGGAGCAGCTCTCGGGTTTATCATCTCCTTAGAGATCATCGGCTATTTATTAAGTGTCTTACTCCCTAATAAGGATATACTGGAGTTAGGTAGCGCTGCTCGGAAAGAATTCTCCATAACTTCAATGATTTTGAGCGCTGCTCAAGACCTGTTTAAATTTATAGTATTTGTGATTTTGGTGCATGGTATTATTCGTATATTCAAGGAAGAGGGGAACTATCTAGGGGCTTTTTGTGCTCTCGCTTTTGCACGGGCCCCGATTATCTTATTAGACCTGATAAGCATTCTAGCAAGTTTCTCGTATCAGCCGCTAGAGCCGCTAGGGCCTTGGCCAGACAGATTAACTCATCTTGCTAGTGCTGAGATCTTCCTCATCCTTTTGTGTGTCTTTTTTATCGGCTGGATAGTCACATTAGGAGTAATGGCTATTCGTGCCCATTACAGGATTACCATTATGGGTGCAATTGTCGCGTATATTCTTGCTGCTATCGCCAATGGCTTGCTCTTTAGAGCAATCAAGGGGCTTTGGATTTTTCATTGATGGAGGAGCTAGATTATGCAAACGCTCAGACCAACAGCAGCTCGCCCTCTTTCAGTAGCACACCTGATTTGGCAGGTCTTTCTCTATCCTGCTGAGGGCTTGCAAAGAGCAGCTCGCCAACAACCTGTAAGCTGGGCCATCGCACTGACTGCCAGCGTGACTTTTGTGTATGCCTTGGTGTCATGGACTGATCAGACGGCCTATAATGTGGGGTATCCCTTGAGGTTCTTCTTCGACACCCCATGGAAGGCTGCCCTGACGTCCGCAGCGATAGCAGTTCTGGTACTCCTCTGGCTATCGTCTGCAGCTTTGCATTGGATCAGTTGGCTCTTTGGGGGGCGAGGGAGCTATACGGAAACGCTGAGCGCCTTGGGATTCGCAAGCGTGCCACCAGGAGCCGTCGGAATCATCCTGACAGCGCTGACAAAAGACATGGGCGATCTTGGCGAGACCCTTAAGACCGTGAGCGATATTGGGGTATTACTGTGGGGCTTAGGGCTGATTGTGATTGCCGTAAGGGAAGCGCACGGCCTTTCGACTCTACAAGCCGTCGGAGCGTGCGTGGTGTTTGTGGGAATCGTTATTGTTCTTACCCTTCTCTGGGCTATTGTGCCCCTTCTAGCGCTCGTGGGAGTCTTGATGACCTTCATGACGATTGTGCTGTGGCCTACAGCATCAAGAAGGAGATGATATCATGAACCCTGAGCAATCCAGATCTCCGTTGCAGTTCCTCGCCGAGCTAGGGGATCTCATCGCTAAGTATGCAGTCAATCCCGAATTTGCTATCGGGATGGTGATCGTGAGCTGGGTCTTCTGGCCCATCGGCGCACTTATTGCGAGTTTGCTGATCGCCAAGCTCTACGCGCAAGCGCAGACGACTTCTCAGCCCAGCTCCCCTCCACCAACTCTTGCATCCCCGCGCTCTGAAGATTGGCTCATCTTTAGTGGGCTCTTGTTGATTGGTATCGGCGTCTACTTGCTTGTGCGACAGTATCTTCCGGAACTGCCCTGGGGAGCAGTCTTGCTCATCGCCGTCGGGGTGCTTCTGGTCAGCTTGGCCTACGCGCGCCGCGGAGGTGATCAGCGTGTCTGAGAAGATTCACAGCCCGTATAAGTATCTCTTCTGGGGCGTTGTTTTAATCTTGGGCGGGGTGGCATGGCGATTATCGCTGATGGGCTGGTTTGAGCTCTCGTGGCGATTGGTGCTGCCGGGGATTTTGATTATCCTAGGGGTAGGGCTGCTCATCTCAGGCCTGGCGCGGTGGTATCGTCCGGCGCGTTCGTCTGAGACAGACTCTCAGCAAGGAGGCCAGCCATGAGATCAGGCGCCGTGCGCTTGGGAGAATCTTTGATCTTTATCGGGGTCTTTGTGCTCGCGTTACAGTATATAGACTGGGATACATTCACGCCCATCGAACGAACTGATCTGGTGATCGCTGGCGGAGTAGTCTTGCTCATCTGTTTCGTGTTGGCGCTCTGGTCTCGTTCGGTGCTCGTGGATGAGATCATTCACTTAATCGCACTTATCGTCGGTGCAGTCGTGCTGGGCTTGCTCGTCTCCAGCTCAGAGGCAGCAACGTGGGTGAACATCGTTGCTCCCGTGCGCGCCGAGAAGACCCTCTCGTTCGATGGCGCGTTCGATCCTTCTGCAGAGACGCTCACCGTCACGCTTGACTTACAAAATGGCAGCGCGATCGTGCGGACCTGGGAGAACGAGACGTTTCAGATCACGATCACCGCACGAACACGGGGATGGAACCGCTGGGAAGCTCAACGACTCATGACTACCGTATCTCTCGAGCCCCAGATCGCTTCAACAGGGATCAGCTTCCGCGCTCCAAGAATCACCTTTGGTCGGTTCAGCTCGCTTGAGACAGATATACAGCTCTTGGTACCACGAAGACGCGTCTATGAGCTAAAGCTCAGCTCCTACAACGGCGCGATCACCGTCCAAGAGATCAACGCCGCGACAGCAGATCTGAGCACAACGAATGGGCAGATTACATTAAACACGCTTACAGCCCAGCGCCTGACCGCCCACACCATGAACGGGGAGATCACCGGCGAGCTCGCCACCACCGAAGCTACTCTCTCAACAACCAACGGTGAGATCGATCTCACCATGCGGGCTATGACGGGCCGCTACCAGCTGAGCACAGTCAACGGCTCGATTGAGCTCGACGTGCCCGATGACCCTCAGATTGGGTATGCGATCTCGGCGCAGAGCGTGACCAGCCGAGTCCGCGTGCAGATTCCAGACTTTGTCTTCCAACGCCAAGAGCGCCGGCACGTCGAGGGCGAGACGAGTAATTTTCAGACAGCTCCAACGAAGATCACGATCACCGCCAGCACGACCAACGGGAGCATCGAGATCCGCTAGCCTTCGATCAGCTTCTTACGAATACGCGCACTGAGAAAGTCAATGGCCATGACCGTGGGGATAATCACGACAAGACAGATCCCCACGATATCCCAAGCCCGATACGATTGCGCTTCGTTGATGAGCGACCCAATCCCCCCAGCCCCGACAATCCCCAGAACCGAAGCGGCGCGTACGTTGATCTCGAATCGGTAGATAAAGAGCGCCAAGAATTCCGGGAGCACCTGGGGCAAGACCGCATAGCGAAAGACTTGCAACCGCGAGGCCCCAGATGATTGCAATGCTTCTACAGGCTCCTTGCGAATCTTCTCGACGATCTCAGCGTTAAATTTCCCCAACATCCCAATCGAGTGAATCGCGATCGCTAAGACCCCAGGGAGCGGCCCTGGCCCAAACGTCGCAATGAAGAAGATCGCCAAGATCAACTCGGGAAACGCACGAATGATATTGGGAATCTGCTTCATGCTTACAGCTAAGGCTACGGGAATCCCCACATAGCGCCGCGAGGCCAAAAAACCCAAGGGGAACGATAAGAGAAAGCTCAATGTCGTTCCCACTAATGCGATCTGCAAGGACTGCACCATGCGTTGTATCGCAAGCCCGAGGTACTCGGTAGCGGGTTCAGTAGTGATCGCCCAGACGAGATTGCTAAAATACCCAAAGCCTCTGCGCAACCGAGTGAGGTCGACCTCCAATGAAATAAACGACCACACGATCAGGCCGGCAAGGATCCCCCATTCCAGCCAGCGCACCACAGGATGGAGCTTTATCCCCTGCACAAACGCATCGCGAATGCGGTTGGCTATCATATCGATGATGATGACGAGCGCAAAGATGAGGAGAGCGATCGTCAGCACTTGCGGGTAGTTACGCCATTCCATGGCCGTGGTCAGCTGCATCCCCATGCCCCCGGCGCCAACGTAGCCCATCACCGCGGAGACACGCACGTTGAGCTCAAAGACGTAAATGACGTGATCGATAAACGACGGGATGAGCTGGGGCAACACCGCGTACCGAATGACCTGAAGCTTGTTCGCGCCGACGGCTTCCACAGCCTCGATGGGTTTGGGATTGATATTGTCTGCCGACTCCGACGTGAGCTTAGCGATGATCGCGCAGGCGAAGAACGAGAGCGCCCCTACTCCAGCAGCTGGCCCAAATCCCATCGCCGCGACGAACAAGACGGCGTACAGCAAATCCGGGATGGTGCGCAAGATATTCATAAACGCGCGCACCGGCCAGTAAATGAGCGCGCTGCGCACAACCAGTTGTGACCCGAAGACGACCAGAGGCAGGGCCATCAGCGCCCCAAGGAACGTCCCTAACGTAGCCATCTGGATGGTCTGCAGCAAGGGGCGCACAAGCTGAGGCAGCGCGGAGAAATCCGGGGGGTACATCCGCCCGAGAAGCTCAAAGAATTTCCCGCCGTATTTGAAAATAGAAGAGAGATCGAACTCGACGCCTCGCAGCGCCCACCCGTAGAGAGCAAGGAGCAAGAGCAGCCCCAGCGAAAATCCGAAGCGCCTGAGCCAGACCTCCCCGGAGAGCCTAGCCCTCTCCGTCCACTGTGCCATAGATATCTTCTTCAAAGGTCTCTCGATTGATCGCAGAGATGGGCTTGTCGTAGATGATGCGTCCGCCCTTGAGCCCGATGATCCTCTTGCCGTACTTGAACGTCAGCACAGGATCGTGCAAATTCACTATTGTCGTAATTCCCTCGTCTTCGTTGATCTTTTTGAAGATGTTCATGACGACGTTGGCCGTGATAGGGTCGAGCGAAGCCACGGGTTCGTCAGCGAGGATGAGCTTGGGCCTCTGTAAGAGGGCTCGGGCGATCCCGACGCGCTGCTTCTGCCCGCCTGAGAGACGAGCAGCGCGATCGCCGTGGCGGTGCTGAGGAATCCCTACGCGCACGAGCGCCCGATGCGCACGCTCGATCTGCTCCTTGGGAAACCGTCCGAGCAATGAGCGCAGGAACCCGACCTGTGCTAGCGAGCCCACCAGGGTGTTAGTCAGCACCGGCAGGCGCTCGACTACGTTATACTCTTGAAAGATAAACCCAATATGGGAGCGGATCTCGCGCAGCTGCCGCCGCGAAGCTTTTAAGACGTTGATCCCGTCGAAGTAGATCTCCCCCTCGATGCGAGCGTGATCGTTCTCTGCTAAGCGATTGATCGCGCGCAAGAGCGTCGACTTCCCTGAGCCAGAGACCCCGGCGACAACGACAAATTCCCCTGGGTAGATCTCCAAGTTCACGTTATCGAGGGCCTTCACAGGATGCACCCCGGGATAGATCACGGTGAGGTTGTGCACGCGCAAGATAGGGGTAGCCATGTCACCTTAATTTTAAACAAACAAGAGGAGAAGACGCAAAGGAGGGAGCAGGGCGACGCTACCTGCTCCCTCCTCGTCCCTATGTATTACTGATTCTCACACTTGGCGAGATTGGGCTGGATCTCCTTGGCCACAACGCGCACGGCTTCGAGGGCCTTCGCCATGTCATAGCCCTCGGGCACGGGGACGAAATCTGTAGCATCGAGCGCGTCCTTTGCGTACTTCTTGCCCTCCTCGGTCTTCATGATCTCGACAAACGCCTGCTTGATCGTCTCGCGCAGCTTGGCGTCTAATGCTTTAATGGCAATGATCCCATCGTTGGGGATATCGTCGCTGTAGCCGATGACGTTCACCTTGGTGCTGGGTTCGGGATCACCGGGCTTCCAGCCAAGTTCCTTCTTGGCCTGCTCGGTGTTGAGGCTCTGGCGCACGTCGTCAAACCCAACCCCAACGTCGACGTCCTTCTTGTAGACGGCAATAGCGGAAGCTAGGTGATTGGCTGCGCGGATCGTCTTGAAGTTCTTATAGTCACCTGGCAGAATCCCCAAGTCCTTGAGGGTCTTGCAGGGGAACAAGAATCCCGACGTCGACGTGGAGCTGCCACCGTAGCTAAAGCGCACCGTCGCCCCGGACTTCACCAAGCTCACGAGATCGTTCTTGGGGTCTTGATCGTCGTCCTTGAGCGCCTTAAGGGTGCTGTCTACGTGGACCATAAACTGCGAGCGATAGGTGAGGTTAGCGCCGCGCTTGGCGACGTTAATCGGGATCGCTCCGTAGCTATCCATGACCTGGACGATCTGGAACGGCCCGAGTAACCCAATATGAATCTTCTCCGCCCCGATCGCTTCGACCGTCGCCGTGTAAGATTCGGGGATGACCGCGCGCACGCGCTTGACCTGCGGGAAGCCGTTCTTCTGGACATAGTCTAAGACGAGCTTGGCCATCCCTTCGACTGGGGGCTGCAAGATCGTCGCAGCGCGCGAGGGCACCATACCCACAACGAGCTCCTCAGGGATGAACCCCTGCTGCGACGCCCCGGGGAAGCCCACGACCAAGCTCCCCAACACCCCCACGATCACCAGCAACCCCATAAGGCCAACCAGACGACGCTCACGCCACAACCGCATGATCCCTACCTCCTCGTGAAGTCTATAGTTGTGCGCATTTCTATATATAAAGCGCACTTTCATTATATTATACTGCAGAGGGCACGGGGTTGTCAAATGGGGGTTATAGCTAAGAATGTCATGTCCTGTTCAGTAAAAATGGCCATTCGCGCCCGTAATTGTAATGCTGATCATAGTCTGAGCCCTCTCTTGTTTGGTATACTGTGGCCTATGAAGGTCCTGACAGCAAGAGCGGTCGTCTTTTTGCTCGTTCTGGTCTGCATCTGCGGATGGGGCCAGCTCGGCCAAAGCCAAGCCAAGCGTTTCTTAGTCGTCATTGACCCTGGGCACGGCGGCTGGGACCCCGGCGCCATCGGCTACTACGGCACCCAAGAGAAAGATATTAATCTCAATATCGCGCGCTTTCTCCGACTCCTAGGGCTGTATGACGAGGAGATCTCTATCGTGCTAACGCGTTCGGAAGACGTCTACGTCCCGCACCGCGAGCGCACGGGCTTGGCCAATCGCCTCAAAGCCGATCTCTTCGTCTCCATTCACGCCAACGCCCACCCCAAAAGCCCCGCAGCCAACGGCATCGAAGTCTTAGTCCATGAGGATACGGACTTGCCCACCTATCCCCAAAGTCGTGCGCTCGCGCTGCTATTGCAAAAGCGGCTCACACGCGCCTTGGGCGTCACCGACCGAGGGATCAAACACCAACGGCTGTTTATTCGCTGGGCCCAGATGCCCGCGGTGCTCGTCGAGACCGGGTTTCTCACCAATCCCGCGGAAGAACTAAAGCTCCGGAGCTTCCTCTACCAATGGACCGTCGCCCAAATCCTCTTCGATACGATCAAAGAGTACCTACGCCACGCGAAAGCGCGCTGACCGCCCGAGATTCACGAGCACAAAGAGCACTAAAGCCGCCAAGACGATCGTCGGCCCCGGCTGCGTATCCAGATAGTACGAACCGATCAGTCCCCCGTAGACCGAAAGGAGACTGCTCCCAACGGCCAAAGAGAGCGCTTGGCGAAAACTCCGTGCCAGCTGGAGCGCTGCTGCTACCGGCAGGACCAGGAGCGCCGAGATCAGTAATAACCCTACAATCTGGATCGCTGAGACCACGGTGAGCGCCGCGAGCATGACTAACAAGATATTATAGGCTCCTACGCGAATTCCCGAAGCCCGCGCCGTCTCTTCATCAAAGGTGACAAAGAAGAGTTCGCGGCGCACGACGAAGAGCACCCCTAGGACGAGCGCGGCAATGAGCGCGAGCTGCAGAATATCACGGGGCTGGAGCATGATCACGCTGCCAAAGAGATAGTTCCATAACTGATCTGTGGACCGTCGCGCCAACCGCGCCAGCACCAACCCTAATGCCAACCCCGATGAGAGAAAGATCGCAATCGCGACATCGCCCCCCAGACGCCCCCTCACGCGCAACTGTTCGATCCCGAGGGCTGCTGCTACCGAGTACGCAATCGCCATCACGATCGGGTCAACCTTGACAAGCTGCCCAAATGCCACGCCCCCAAACGCAATGTGTCCCAATCCGTCCCCAATAAGCCCATAGCGCCGCAGGACTAAAAAGATCCCAATTGTTGGGGCTAGTACCCCGATAATTGTGCCCCCAACAAACGCTAATCTCATGAATTCGAACTCGAAGATCTCAAACATACTCATCCCCACGAATGCTGGTGCCGCACCAGCTTCTTCCCCGCATAGACTCTTTCCAAGAGATCACTGGCTAAGCACTCTTGCGGCGTCCCGCAGAAGAGCAGCTTTCTGTTCAGACACGCGATCTTCGTCACCTGCGTCACGATCGCTTCGATGTCGTGCGAGACCAGGACGATCGTCAAGCCCTGCTCGCGATTGAGCCTCCCCAAGAGCTCATAGAACTCGGCTTCGACCTTGGGGTCGACGGCCGCTGTGGGCTCATCAAGCAGGAGAATCTCCGGCTCTTGGGCCAAGACGCGCGCGAGAAAGACGCGCTGCTGCTGCCCACCCGATAGCTCGCTGATGGGTCGGGCGCGCAGCTCCGCCACGTGTACGGCGCGCATAGCCCTCTCAACGGCTTCGGTATCGGCGCGGCTCCAGCGCCCCCAGCGCAGGCGCGGCACCCGCCCCATCCGCACGATCTCCTCGACGGACGCCGGGAAATTGCGTTCAAAATCCCAGCTGCGCTGGCGCACATAGCCAAGTCGCGCGCGCTCACGAAAGCGCCTCAGCTCCTGGCCGAAGAGCCGGATCGTCCCCTGCTGCAGAGGAAGGAGCCCAACGATGAGCTTCAGCAGCGTCGTCTTGCCGGAGCCGTTGGGGCCAATGAGCCCGAGGACATCCCCCCGCTCAACCCGCAGGGAGATGCCCTCGAGCACCGGCTCAACGCCATAGCTGAACCAGAGATCTTCGACCTCAATGACAGGCTCGCTCATGGGCACTCCAGCCCAATTCGTAGATTTTTCAGGTTCTCTTCCATGAGCACGAGATAGTTCTTGCCGGCACGCTCTTCTTCTTCGGTGACGCTGTGCCCGGTGTTGAGCGTCAGGATCTGCGCCCCGAGCTCGCGCGCTAGGACCTCCAACGCCCTGATCTCATCGCCCTCCTCGGTGAAGATATACTTGATGCCCTTCTCCTTGCCTAGGCGAATCAGCTCGACCAGGCGCTGGGGCGTCGGCTCAGCGGGCTCCAGCCCAGAGACTGAGTGCGCGACGAGATTATAGCGCGCCGCGAAGTAATCCATAAACCGATGCGAGACGATAAAGTCTCGTAAGCGACACGCCTTCAAGCCCTCACGGATCTTGGCATCCAGGGCGTCAAGCTGAGCGTGATACTTTTGGGCGTTTGCGGTATAGATCGATCTGCCGGTGCCGTCAGCCGTTGTCAAGCCATCCTGGATGTTGCTCACCATTCCCTTGGCGAGGATCGGGTCTATCCAGACGTGAGGGTCGAACTCGAACTCTTCTTCTTCGGCCTTGCGCACGGGCAGGCCCTTCGTCGCCTCGATGACGACGAGCGTATTGCGATTCTTGACGACAGCGAGCACGCGTTCGACCCACGATTCCATCGACGCCCCGTTATATACAAAGACCTGAGCTTCTTCAATCGCCCGAATATCCGCGGGGGAAGGCTCGAAATCGTGAGGCTCCGCGCCCGCTGGCACTAAATTCTTGACTTCAACGCGATCCCCGCCGACGTTCTTGGTGAACTCATAGGGGATATAGAAGCTCGCTACAACCTTGAGCTTTGGCTGCGCCACACCCGCTGTGGACGCACCAAGCACGAGAACTGTCACGATGAGCAACCATCTCTTCATGGTGATCTCCTCCTTTGTTATTGAAAATAGATTTCATTTAGCGGGATTCAAAAATTTTTTATTGGCACTTTGGGCATTGGCCGACCACCTCCAGATGATGGGATTCGATGGCAAACCCCGTGCGCGCTTGGAGCTTGCGCAGTGTGCGGTCCAGAGCACAGTCTGGAAACTCTTCGACATGGCCGCAGGTGCGGCAGATCAACTGGTGATGATGCCCTTTCTCTAAACGCACTGCAGCAAAGCTATGACAGCGCATCTTCCCCTGATGCACCCGTTGGACTAGGTTCAGCCTCTCTAGCAAGGCCAAGGTCCGATAGACCGTGACCAAGCCCAATTTACGGTATCGCCACCGCGCCTGACGGTGGATCTCCTCCGGCGTCCTGTGCCCCGTCTCCGAAGCCATCGTCTCCAGCACAGCACGCCGTGCCTTGGTCAATCTATATCCCCTGGCTCTTAGGTGATCTTCCCAGATCTTTGCGAGAGTACTCATGCCTTCTTTCTTACTGAAAAATCTTTTCATTATTATAATCGCCCGCCCTGGCGCTGTCAAGCCTTGACATCTATATAGCTATATATTACAATACCCACCAATCACAATAGACGGGAGGGATTATGGAGATCCGGAGAGTGCAGATCACTGGCGGGGCGACCTTCATGGTCACTCTGCCCAAAGACTGGGCCGAAGCGCAAAAGCTCTATGCCGGTGCCGAGATCGAACTCCACCCCCATAGTCCCGATCTGCTGATTCTGCGCCCACACCGCGATTCCCACTTGACCCGCGGCGTCCTCAAGCTCAACGCCCAAACCGGCGATACCCTCATGCGCGCCTTCATCTCCATGTACGTCGCAGGATTTGACATCATTGAAGTCCAAGGGGAGCGCATCACCCCCGACCAGCGCCAGACGATCCGCAAGATTACCCAAGCCCTCATCGGCCCGGAGATCATGGAAGAATCACGAGACTCTATCGTCATTCATAATTTGCTCAATCTCTCTGAGCTCTCCGCCCCCAAAACGCTCCAACGCATCTTCTTGATGGTGCACGACATGTTCACCGATGCCGTCCGCGCCCTCGTTGACCACGACGCTGAACTTGCCAACGATATCGCCGCGCGCGACGAGGACGTCGATCGCCTCTATTTGATGCTCTACAGGCAGTTCCGCATCGCACTGCGTGATCCCTTGGCCGAAGAGGCCTTGGGCATCAGCCGCGTCAAGCTCTTCGATACCCACACCGTGGCGCGGCAGCTAGAGCGTATCGCGGACCATGCGGTCAAGATTGCTTATGTGACTACGGTGATCAAAGTCCCTGCTCCCTCTAAGGTCGTCGATGCCCTGCATAAGGGCGGGGAACACGTGGCAAATTTGCTCCAAGAGTCTATGGATGCGTTCCGCTTGCCCGACCCAGATCTCGCCAGCCAGGTGATCGACAAGGCCTTAGGGGTGGAGGCACGCCTCATGAAGGCCGTCAAACTCTTGTGGGATCTTGCCCCGCAAGAAGCTCAGCTCATCGGCATTGCGTTTGATAGCATCGGGCGCGTGAAAGACTATTCGATCAACATCGCCGAGACGGCCCTCAACACCGCCGTTCCTATGCCCTAGCGAGCTGGCTCGTAGAGATTTTGCAAAGACCCCTGGCTTGAGCAAGGTCCACGCGATGACGCCAGAGTTTGACCCCATCGAGCACTACGACGGGGATGTCATACAGTTTTCATCGACGATCTGGAAGCGATACGGCTCGACTTGGCGGACGTGCCCTTGGCTCTCCAGAACTTCAAGATGGGCATACACTTCGCCGGCTCCCAGCAGCACATGATAGTCTTTCAGCCTGCCAAAGAGCTTTTGAGCGATCTCAAACGCCGTAAGCGCCTGGCCATCGCTCAAGATCTTGAGGATCCGCTCAGCCCGCTCGCGATGGTGCTTAAGGATCTTGGTGATGCGCGCACGCGGATCGGTCCAGGGCT
This sequence comes from Candidatus Bipolaricaulota bacterium, assembly GCA_030550495.1. Classification (GTDB taxonomy): domain Bacteria; phylum Bipolaricaulota; class Bipolaricaulia; order RBG-16-55-9; family DRXL01; genus JANXCC01. Next base: position 12,617 of record JAUQPG010000015.1, read on the forward strand.
GACCATGCCCCGGATAGATCTCTAAGCGTTCGGCGTTGGGCAGCTCAAGAATCTTTTGGAGCGAAGTGAGAAATTTTTCGAGATGGCCGCCAGTCGTGACGTCGGTGGCCCCGACGTTCGAGGTGTACGTCGGCAAGAGATGATCCCCTGTGAAGAGCCTCTGCCCCACCAGAAAACAGGCGGACCCTTGGGTATGGCCAGGGGTGTGTAGGACGCGAACCTCCAAGTCGCCAAAGCGCAACACCTGGCCGTCACTGAGCTTCTTAGCAGTGGGGACGGAACGCCCCAGCCCAGCAAACTGCGCGCGAAAGTGTCCTACTTGTAAGATAACTTCTTCCGGGATGCCCCAGCGGCGCATCGCATCTAGATAGAGCTCGGAGACTTCCTCGTGACGCTCTTCAAAGAGAGCGACGTCTACCCAATCGTCGCTGTGCACATAGACTCTTGCTCCAGACTCCTCCTGGATAGCGCGCGCCAGCCCACTATGATCGACATGCTTATGAGTCAATAGCACGCCAGCGATATCTTGGAGGGAGCAGCCGTACTGATTCAATGTGCGCTGCAAGAGACTGAGAGCCTCAGCGGTGCCGATCCCCGTGTCGATCAGTAGAGGGGGGCTGTGCGAGCCATGGATGAGGAACGCATTGGTTGGGCTCTCAAAATACGGATTCGGGATGGCAATCTGATGTACCTCCATAGTGGGCTTATCTTAGCCCAGGGCTCTAGAGCGTGCAAGCTCTTGACGGGAGGTGTTCTATTGCGTACGATACACCCTGTGCGCGTGAGAGTGATCTTTTTCGATATGGATGGCACGCTGGTATGGGTGCCTGGGGGCAGCCAAGCTGATTGGTTTGCGCAGCGCCTCGAACAGCTCGGGCTGGCCATAGATCGCGAGCGGCTTCCCCAGGCGTACCAGACAGCTCAAGAGCGCTGGCAGCGCGAGATCCGTCCGCGCTTGGGATTCAGCACCGAATCGTTTGTAGAATGGAACAAGCTGATATTGACGGAGCTGGGGCTCAACGGCGAGCTCACCCAGCTCGCTGCGGAGATCCAAAGTTATTGGGAGACTCCTACAGATGAGCTCTTCCCTGATGTGCCGGAAGTGCTAGAAAAGCTGCGTCGGCGCGGGATCGAACTGGGGATCGTTTCGCATCGCCCCCTTGTGGGGATCGAGCGCTCGTTAGAAAAACACAGACTAAAAAAATTCTTTCGTTGGCTTGCCAGCCCAGACTCGACGGGGATCGCGCATGGGAAGCTTGACCGAGCTTTTTGGGCTTCTCTGCTAAAGCAAGCGGGCGTGTCCCCTCACGAAGCGCTGCACGTCGGCGATGATTTTGAGACGGACATTCGCGGAGCGCGGCGCGCGGGGTTGCACGCGGTCTGGATCGAGCGCCCACAACTACAAGATCGGCTCTTTCCCGGACGACTTGGGGTTGGAGCCCCTCAAGACGCGCCTCCGAAAGAACGCCCGTGCGCGCGGGTGAGAGATCTGCACGAACTTACTGAACTGATCGAGTAATTTTCACTCCCAAGGCCCCCGACTTGACAAACCTTCCCCGGATCTGTATACTTATGGTGCGATCTATATAGATCGTGATCAAACTATACTGAGAGGAGGAATAGTATGAATTTTAGTGCGTCTCTTCTAAGACGCGTCGCGTTCGTCGCTCTGCTGGCCGTCGGGTCGGTCGTCTTGTCGTCGTTCGCTCAACCAGGGGCTCCGAAGGACTCTAAGAATATCTTGGCAGACGGCTCCAGCACCGTCGCCCCTATCACCAAGGCGATGGCTGAGGAGTTTAAGAAGGTCCGCCCTGACGTCAACGTGACCGTCGCGGTGAGCGGCACCTCTGGAGGCTTTCGGCGCTTCGTCACCGGCGAGACCGACATCAGCAACGCCTCGCGCGCTATCAAACAATCCGAGATCGAGGCCGCGCCCAAAAACGGCGTCGAATATATTGAGCTATTAATCGCCCTGGACGGCCTGACCGTCGCCGTCAGTAATAAGACCCAGATCTTCGGCACTGCGCCAGTATGCTTGACCGTCGGGGAGCTAGAGCTGCTGTGGGCTAAAGAAGCCGAAAAATTCATCACGAAGTGGAATCAAGTCCGCAGCACCTTCCCCAATGCCAATATCACGCTCTCCGGTGCGGCCGAAACTTCGGGGACATTTGACTTCTTCACGTCAGCGATCAATGGGAAAGAGGGCGACTCCCGACAAGATTATTTCGGCACCGAGGAAGATCAGCTCTTAGCGCAACAGACGGGCGCCGATCCCTTCGCACTGACGTACTTTGGGTATAACTTCTTCGTGCATAATACGCAATTCGTGCAGGCCGTCGCGATTGACCCGCGCCGCGAGCTGATCAGCGCCCCTGAAGACGTGCTGAAAGAGATCAACGCGCGGCGTGCCAAGAGCGGCAAGAAGCCCTTGGAGAACAAGGGCGGCGAATGCAAGGGCATCCTGCCCACTGTCGATACGATCTTGGGGTTCGTCTATCAGCCCTTGAGCCGCCCGCTTTTTATCTACGTCAATAAGAAGAGCGGCGAGCGCCCCGCCGTTGAAGAGTTCATCAACTTCTATCTCGACGAGAGCCGCCTAGGCAATCAGCAGTTTATGCTCAATAAAGCTGGGTATCTGCCCGCTCCCCGCGAGGTGCGCGAAGAAGCGCGCACTTGTTGGAAGAAGCGCATCACCGGCACGGCTTTCGGCGGCAACTACTCCGGGCTGTCGCTCCAAGATATCCGCAAGAAGTACGGCGAACACTGCAAGTGAGCCAGCCCCTCCCACCGAGCCTCTCAGGGGAACCCCGACCCTGGGAGGCTCGGGGCCCCTCCCTGGACTCATTTGACTTCCCGTGCCCCATGGTGCTATAATTTCATGCGAAAAACTATATAGAAATGATTAGAACCATGAAGAAGTCGACGGCATCCCAGCCCGCCTTACACGCCCCCCCGGGACGGTATCTCAAGGAACGGCTCATTCAAGGTGTGCTCTTCGCCTGTGCGTTTCTCGCCGTTGTCGTCACGGCAATCACTATTTGGATCTTTCTCTCTGGCTCCGGAATCTTCTTTGCTAAAGTCTCGCTGTGGGAGTTTTTGGGAGGTACACGCTGGGCACCAACTGATATCTCGACCCCATCCTACGGCGCTTTGCCCTTAATCATGGGCACGTTGATCATCACCGGGATCGCTCTCTTGGTCGCCCTGCCCATCGGGCTGCTCAGCGCGATCTATCTGAGTGAATTTGCGTCGGAGCGCGTGCGCAAGATAGCGAAACCCATCTTGGAGATTCTCGCAGGGATTCCCACGGTCGTCTACGGGTATTTCGCGCTGCTCTTTGTGACGCCGCTGTTGCGCTCGGTGCTCCCCGATATTCAGTTCTGGAACGCGCTCAGCGCGGGGATTGTCTTGGGGATCGCGATCATCCCCTTGGTCTCGTCGTTGAGTGAGGATGTGATCTACGCGGTGCCTCGGTCGTTGCGCGAGGGCGCCTATGCCCTCGGAGCGACGCAATACGAGACGATCCGTCACGTGGTGCTGCCCGCGGCGCTGTCGGGCATCGCTGCAGCGTTCATCTTAGCCATGTCGCGGGCCATCGGCGAGACGATGATCGTCGCTATTGCCGCTGGGCGCGTGCCGACCTGGCCCCCAGATCTGCTCAAGCCCTTAGAGACTCTCACCGTGCACATCGTCAACGTCGCCACAGGAGACGCTGAAGCCGGTGCGTTCATCTGGGCCACGATCTTCGCCATCGGCGCGCTGCTCTTCGCGATCACCCTGCTCTTAAATATTCTCAGTTATTGGATCGTGCGTCGCTTCCGGGAGCAATACGAATGAGCGCTCAGACTCTCCACATAGAACGACGTCAATTAGTGTGGCGTAAGACGAAGAGCACGTTTTTCGGCTCGATCACTTTTAGCACGATCCTCATCAGCCTAGCCCTGTTGGTCGCCCTGATCGTCTATATTCTCATCAATGCGCGCCCGCTGATGGCGATGCGCGCGGCTTCTCGAGCGGGCTTAGTGCTCTCAACGATGGTCATCCAATGGGATGCCAAGAACCTTCCCTATGTCATCATCACGGATTTTATCCCCGAGAGCGCCGCGGCCCGTGCAGGCATTAGCGAATTCGATGCGATCATTCACATTGGCCCTGAGAGCGTCTACCGCTCGGCGCAGGTCTGGGAGGCTATAGCAAGATTGCCCAGCGATGCACTGCCCATCGGCTGGATCTCCGGTGATCCCTCAAAAATATTCGGCGATCTTCTTCCCCAGATGGACCCGCAGACGGGCGCGCTGCGCGTCGTCATAGACTATCTGCCTGAAGAGAGTCTTGGTTTTCAAGCTGGGCTGCGCCCCGGCGATATTGTAACGCACATCGAAGATATCCCCGTTACAGGGGCGCGCCAAGCGTGGGAAGCGCTCATCGTCGCCGCGCAGAGAAGAGCGCAGCCTGGCCCGCTCACAGTGCAGATCGAGCGCGACGGGGAGCTTTTCACTATCGCGCTTCCTGCAGAGCAGACAGCACAAATCCCCATCCAGCGCAGTTGGTGGCGCGCCATCTGGGACTTCCTGACGAGCTATGACTCCAATTCCCCAGAGAAAGCTGGCCTAGCGAGCGCCATCGTCGGCTCGCTCTATTTAGTCGGCCTGACGGCGCTCTTCGCGCTGCCTTTGGGAGTTGGCGCCGCTATATACTTAGAAGAGTACGCTCGAAGAAATTGGCTCACCGAGCTGATTCAGCTCTTGATCGCCAATCTTGCCGGAGTCCCCTCCGTCATTTACGGGATTATCGGGTTAGAGATCTTGGCGCGGGCGCTCAAGATGGACCGCGTGCTCATTACGGGATCACTGACGATGACGCTCTTGATCTTGCCCATGGTGATCATTGCTGCTCGCGAAGCGCTGCGCACTATTCCCGATTCGATCCGACACGCTGCTTATGCTGTGGGGGCGACGCGCTGGCAGGTGGTGCGCTCCCACGTGCTGCCCTATGCCCTGCCGGGGATCTTGACGGGCTTGATCATCTCGCTTTCGCGGGCGATGGGCGAGGCAGCCTTGCTTATCTTACTGGGGGCCTTTCAGTATCTGACGTTTCTGCCCACCTTGGGCAGCTACTTCACAGTCGTTCCCATTCAGATTTTTACGTGGATCGGAGAAGCAAAGGATGGCTTTGCTAACATTGCTGCCGCAGCAATCATAGTGCTCCTGACGATCCTCTTAGCGATGAACGCCCTCGCGATCTTCTTGCGCATGAAATTCCAGAGGAGGTGGTAGACCCCTATGGAGACAACTGTCATACAAGCTCGCCCTGCAGTCCGCCTCCCTCAGGACAACTTCGCCCCTTTAGGGGAACCCATCTTGCAGACACGCGGACTCAGCTTATGGTATGGCAAACAGCAAGCGCTGGACAATATCACTATTGATATCCCCAAGAATAAAATTACGGCGATCATCGGGCCGTCGGGCTGCGGCAAGAGCACGCTCATTCGGTGTTTCAATCGCATGAACGATCTCATCCCTGGCGTGCGCCTCAGCGGAGAGATCCTCTATCATGGCAAGAACATCTACGACCCCGACGTCGATCCCGTCGCAGTCCGCAGGAGGATCGGGATGGTCTTCCAAAAGCCCAACCCCTTCCCCAAATCTATCTATGAGAATGTGGCGTTTGGATTGCGCATCAACGGTTTTACAGGGAACTTGGACGAGCTTGTGGAGCGCGCGCTGCGCCGCGCCGCCCTCTGGGACGAAGTGAAAGACTATCTCCATAAAAAGAGCGGGTATGATCTCTCCGGGGGCCAACAGCAACGATTGTGCATCGCACGCACCTTAGCTATCGAACCCGAAGTGATCCTCATGGACGAGCCGTGCTCTGCTCTCGATCCCATCGCCACAGCGAAGATCGAGGACTTAATGCTGGAACTCAAGAAGGACTACACGGTCGTGATCGTCACGCACAATATGCAGCAAGCGGCGCGCGTCTCGGATTTCACAGCGTTTCTCTATCTAGGGCGCTTGATCGAGTACGGGCCAACGAAAAAGATCTTCGAGAACCCCGACAAGAAAGAGACCGAAGATTACATCACGGGGAAATTTGGGTAAAATATCTCTCAACTATGGTGCGCGAAAGCTACAAACAACAGTTAGAGCGTCTCACGCACTCGGTGCGCGAGATGGGAGCTAAAGTGCTCGAGGGGCTCGATCTGGGCCTCAAAGCCCTGCGCGAGCACGATCGCGCCCTGGCAGAAAGCTTGGATGCCTGGGATGACCAAGTCGACGAGCTGAATCTCGCTATTGAGAGAGAGTGTCTCGATCTATTGGCCCTGCAACAGCCTGTAGCTATAGACCTACGGCTTATCACGAGCGTCTTCAAGATCATCACGGACTTGGAACGCGCCGCAGATTTGGCGGTCAACGTGGGGCAGTACGGCATGGACGTCGGGGTCTTCATGCTCCTGCCGAAAGAAGAGCTGACCGCGCTGGGGGAGTTTGCGCGGGAGATGCTGCGCGATGCCGTGGACGCTTTTGTCAGTCGGGACACCAAGCGCGCCGAAGAGATCATCCAGCGCGACGAGCAGATGGACGCCCGGTGCTGGGAGCTGCGCCGCAAGGTCTTGGCAAAGCTCTTGGAGCTGGCACGTGAAGCCCATTCCCCCCACGAAGCGAAAGAGTTCGTTGACGACATCATCCCCGTCTTATGGTCTATTCGGGACTTAGAGCGTGTGGGCGATCACGCTGTAAATATCTCTGAGCGCACCATCTATATGGTCACGGGGCGGAAGGAGCGCAAGAAGCGCAGTCTCCCCGATGAAGCATGAGTAAGAAGATTATCTTTATCTGTGTAGGCAACTCGTGTCGGAGCCAGATGGCCGAGGGCTTCGCCCGTCACTACGCCCAACAGATGGGGATAGATATCGAGATTCGCAGTGCAGGGACGCAGCCAGCAGGCTACGTGCACGCCGACGCTATTGCAGTGATGCGCGAGAAGGGCATTGACATCTCTAAACAGTATTCCAAAGGCTTTGATCCCAAAGAACTCAAAAACTATGATTACGTGATCGCTATGGGATGTCTCGACTCAGATATCTGTCCCGCAGGCTTTCGCGGGGTAAGCGAGAACTGGGGAATCCCTGATCCCATCGGGCGTGGCTTAGAATTTTACAGAAGAGTTCGCGATATGATCGAAGAGAAGGTGCTCAGACTCTTAGAACTCATAGCGGACTCCCAGAACGAAGACACCGGGCAGGGGACGCCCCGCTAGTAACCATACTTTGGCACAGGCAAAGAGATTGGTCTGCGCGACGGGAACTTCTACCCCCACAATCCCTTGAAATGTCGCTTCGATAATGAGCAACTCCCCTGAGAGCGCACCCCAGCGGACGCCCCCGCCCCTACAAACGGCTTCCATACAAGATCGATAATCTCATACGCGCTCAAGAAGAGCTTGAGGTCGGCGACGGCAGCTAATCCTCCTACGCTTAACCCGATGGGCAGGCCGACTTCTATAGCAAAGCGCTCTGTCAGCCCCACAAAGACAAACGCTTGCAATGGGACTTTGATGCCCACCCCTAAGGGCTGTGCCAGGCTTGGCTTGGCTAGCAGCGCCAGCGCAGCTAACACGATCAAAAGATTTTTCATAGAGCTCTCTTACGGCGATAAGCGGGGCCAGTCCCACCGCACCCCAACGCTCACAAACGCTCCTCCCACCCCCGCTAACGGAATCTCTACCGATGACTGCCAGCCCGCTTCCAGAACAGCTCGCACGGGGATATCAGAAAAAGCCCACTCTAAACCAACTTTGGCGTCAAACCCCGTGAACGTCTCCGAGCCAATGAAGATCCGATACCCCCCAACCCCAATAAAAAAGAGAGATTGATCCGTCACGTCAGAGACGACCCACGTGGCATGGGCGCTCACGACCAACGGCACGGTGGGAAAGAAGACCCCAATCTCCAGCGCGAATGCCCCTACACCGAGCCGGCCAAAGACCTCCCAGTTATCAGTCACACTCGCTGCCGTGAAAGAGGCTACCTCCACGGGGATCTTCACGCCCACGCCCACCGTCTGCGCTTGAGTCCCCCAGGCCACCCCAAGAACGAGCCCCACAGCTACCACCCAAACCAAGCGCCGCATCACCATCGTTCCCCCTATTCCCAAAGAGATAGCATATTATAGAGCGCCCCTCTAGGGTGCGTGAAATCACGAGCTGACACTCTCTAAAATCGCGTCGGGAATATCAAAATTCGCGTAGGCCTCTTGCACGTCCTCTTGCTCGTCGAGCGCTTCCATAAATTTGAGCACCTTCTCTGCCTCACGACCCTCCAGATGCACCGTGTTCTTAGGCACGAGCGAGACTTCTGCCCGCTCCACCGGCACCCCGAGCTTCTGTAAGCCCTCCCGCACGGCTTTCAACGCCGAGGGGTCACAATAGATCTCAATCTCGTTATCTTTCTCCTGGATATCTTCAGCCCCTAGATCAATCACGTTCATTAACAGCTCATCTTTATCGCAGGGGATCTTGGACTTGTCCAGAGCAATGATCCCGCGACGATCAAAGATCCATGCGACCGAGCCCCCTAAGTTCCCGCCGTATTCTTCAAAGATCCGTCGGATCTCCGAGACGGCACGGTTCTTATTGTCCGTGACCACGCGCACGAGCACCGCGACCCCGTGAGGGCCATAGCCTTCATAAAAGACCTCTTCATACTGCATGCCGGGCAGCTCTCCGGTGGCGCGTTTGATCGCTCGCTCAATGTTCTCTTTAGGGACGTTGGCCTCCCGGGCGCGCTCAATCGCATTGGCCAAGGCTATATTCTTCTGAGGATCCGGCCCACCGGCCTTGGCTGCCAGCGTGATCTCCTTGGAGAGCTTGGAGAAGATCTTCATCTTAAGTGCGTCCTGCTTCTCCTTGCGATATTTGATATTCGCCCACTTGGAATGTCCAGCCACGGGAGTATCACCTCCTGTGTTCAGCTTCGATTTACTGTAGCTAATTTATCTGGAATTTGCAAGCCCACAAGCAAGATGCGATAATTTTGATATTCTCTGGAGGAGTGTGATGGTTCTCCTATGGTGAAGAACGACCGATGGATTCGCGAGATGGCCACTAAACACAAGATGATCGAGCCCTTCGTCGAGCGCCAGATGAGCAAGGGCGTGATCTCCTATGGGCTTTCGAGCTATGGCTACGATATTCGTATTGCTGACGAATTCAAGATCTTCACGAGCGTCAACCCCGAGCTCTTCGCCACGGGTCAACCCGTCATCGTCGATCCAAAGAATTTTAATGAGCACTCCTTTGTCGACTACCGTGGGGAAGTTTGTGTCATTCCGCCCAATTCGTTTGCGCTGGGGCGCTCTGTAGAATACTTCCGCATCCCACGGAATATCTTAGCTCTGTGTCTGGGGAAGAGCACCTACGCACGCTGCGGCATTATCGTGAACATAACCCCTGCCGAGCCCGAATGGGAAGGGCAGCTCGTCATCGAGATCTCGAATACTTCCCCCCTGCCAGCCAAGATCTACGCCAACGAGGGCATCGCACAAATGATCTTCCTCGAAGCAGACGAAGTCTGCGAGATCTCCTACGCTGACCGGAAGGGCAAGTACCAAAAGCAAATAGGGATCGTCACTTCTAAGGTGCAGTAGCATCGACAGCTCGTCTATGATATAATAATGGAAATCCAAGCTATGGATTTGTTATCTCGTATGAGCATTTTGTGGGCACAAGCGCAACCACAGCCTTCCGCCGGCGAGAGCTGGATCACCTTGATCATCATGCTGGCGCTCATGATGGTCTTCTTTTATTTCTTTTTGGTGCGCCCACACCGCAAGCGCCAGCAAGAACATCAAGCGCTTCTGGAGAGCCTGCGCCGCGGGGATGAGGTCATCACCATCGGAGGGATCTATGGCAAGATCGTCAAGATTGAGAAAGACTACGTCACCCTACAAGTCAACGACGAAGGAACAACCGTGCGCGTGCTGAAAGAGAGCATCACGCAGAAGGAGAAATCCGCATGAGACCCGAAGCGCTGCTCAACTGGGGACGATTCGCGCTCGTCATCGGTGCTATTGTCGTGTCGTTATTATTGATATTTGCCCCGTGGCAGCCTCCGCAGGAGCGCCCCTGCACAGTCAGGGAGATCCGTCTTGGGTTGGATCTGTGCGGGGGCGTCACCTTGACGCTCGAAGCCCAAATCCCCGAAGGGACTTCCCTCGATGATCGCCAGAAGATCATGGATCGGTCTATCAGCGTCTTGGAGACGCGCGTCAACGTGCTGGGCGTGACCGAGCCGATCATCACCCAAGCCGGGGATACCCGCATCGTCGTCCAGCTTCCAGGCACGACCGATCCAGATCAAGCGCGCCAGCTCGTGGGCAGCACAGCACTGCTAGAGTTTCGCAAGGTTGTCAAATCCGGCCCGCCGGGAGAAACGTTCACCGAGGAGATCGACGAAGAGGTCTTGATGGGCTATGAGTGCGCCAAGCCTGAGCTCAAAGAAAAGTGCCAAGCGTATGTCGTCAAGAAAGAGCCGTTGATGACTGGGTCAGTGCTCAGCAAAGCCGAGGTGCGTTTCAACCCTCAACCGGGAAGCGGGCTCACCCCGATTTATATTGGACTCACGTTCAATGACGCCGGCGCCCATCAATGGCGTGACGTCATCTTGCAGCTCAAGCCCGAATCGGATCGCATCGCGGCGGTGCTTGATCGCGTCGTCTATAGCGCCCCGACTATTGCCAAAAGTCTTTACGAAACGGCGCGGCGCCAACCCAAAGTCGATCAGTCCGTAATCACAGGAAGCTTTACTGCTGACGAAGCTCGGCTGCTTGCAGCGATCTTGAGCGCCGGTGCTCTACCTACAGAACTGAAAATTATCCAAGAGAGTATCGTGGGGCCGTCGCTAGGACGTGACTCCATCGAGAAGGGCATCACCGCGAGCTGGATTGCGGGGATCGTCGTCTTGGTCTTCATGGTGCTCTATTATCGCCTCAGTGGGTTCATCGCGGTCTTCACGCAACTGCTCAATTTGTTGGTAGTGATTGGGGCATTGGCGGGCCTGAAAGCGACGCTGACCCTGCCAGGCATCGCCGGCTTGATTCTATTAATTGGCGTTGGCGTCGACTCGAATGTCTTAATATTCGAGCGCATGCGCGAAGAGCTGCGTCTTGGCAAGGTCGCTCGCGCCGCTATTGACGCTGGATACCATCGAGCGTTGGCGACTATTTGGGACTCGCACGTCACCACGCTGATCACCGCGCTCTTTCTCTTCATCTTCGGGACCGGCCCAATCCGTGGGTTCGCTACGACCCTCAGCTTGGGCATCATCATCAATCTCTTTACGGTGCTCGTTGGAACTCGCCTGGTCTTCGAGTTCGTCAAACTGCGCAAGGTCGAACGACTCAGCATCTAGGAGAGATCTTCTATGAAAAACAACGCCAAGAGCGTTTCTGCATCGTTGGCACAGCCGGCTGTGCGATTCTTCTCTGTACTGCCCCAGGAGACCCATGTTGATTTTATGGGCAAGCGCTACATAGCGTTCGTGCTCTCCACGGTGCTCGTGCTTCTGGGAATCTTCGCGTTTGTCCAGATCTGGACAGGAAAGGCTAAGATGGGGCTTGAATTTACCGGGGGCACAGCATTGACGATAGATTTTGAACGAGCCGTTCCCATCGATCAAGCCCGCGCGCTCTTGGCGCAAAACGGCTTCCCCGATGCCCAAATTCAAGATATCAAGGGCACCAATCAGCTCTATATCCGTATGAAGCTTTCTGAAGAGGGTGAGCAAGTTGCTGCTCGTGTGCAAGCCCTCCTTGCCCAGTCTTTTTCGGACAGCAAGCCCACAATCGTCAGCACAGAGTACATCGGCCCCATTATCGGGCGAGAGCTACGCGATAAAGCCATCTGGGCTGTGATCTTCTCGACGCTCGGGTTCTTAGTCTACATCGCGTTTCGCTTCGACTTTAAATTTGGGGTCGCCGCGGCGATCGCGACGTTCCATGACGTCTTCTCTGTGCTGGGGTTGTCATGGGCTTTGGGGATGGAGTTCACGCTGCTCATCATCACTGCGCTTCTGACCATCGCCGGGTATTCGCTGACAGACACGGTCGTCGTCTTCGACCGGATTCGCGAGAATCTGAGAAAGCATCAGCGTGACCCGCTCATCAAGATTATTAACGACGCGCTCAACCAAGTGTTGAGCCGGACGATCTTGACGTCGTTGACGACCTTATTAGCCGTGCTCGTCTTGTATCTGCTGGGCGGGCCGGTGCTGCGCGACTTCGCGCTAGTGCTGATTATCGGAGTGATCATCGGCACTTATTCGTCGATCTTCATCGCCAGCCCTATTCTGTTAATATGGCGGCGGCGCGGGCTGACCGCTCAAGTCAAGGGCTGAGCTATTTCTAGAGTGAGATCAAAGAGCGCCTCTTCGGGGGTACGTTCTCCCGTCTTGATGGTGACGTCCTCTTCATGAAGCCGGTGTAAAAACCCGATGAGCTCTTGCTCAGAGAAGTGCTGCGCCATCGCTTTGTGTTTGCCTACTAGCCATGAGGGCTTCCCAAGCTCTTTGGCGATCTCTTCGCTAGATTTTTTTTGAGCTGCTAAAGATTTCACGGCAAGGAGGCCACGGATCTGCATCGCCAGCATGAAGAAGATCTTATTGGGGTCCTCTCCGCTACGCAGAAGCTCCCGTAAGTATTTGAGGCTCTGGGGGCTGCGCTCACCAAGAAGATCTAAGAATTTCAAGACACTTTCGCTGTGATCGCCAAAGAGCAATTCGCGTAGCTCTGCGACGTCGAGCTCTTTTTCTGTGCTGTAGCACGCGAGCTTCTCGATCTCCTTGGCGATCCGTGCCGGCTCCGGCTCCACCGTTGCTAGAAGATACTTCACGGCCTCAGAGGTCAACTGGACCTTGTGCTCGGCCAGCAGCTCTCGCACAAGAGTTGGCAAGCTTCGTCGATCTGGGGTGGGGAGCTCTTCGATGAAGCCGTGCTGCTCCAGAGCTTTATAGAGCTTCGAGCGTTTGTCGAGCTTCTCCGCGTCTAGGATAAGCACGAGGTGAGCGGGGATCCCTCGTGTAATACGGTCGGCGAGCTCTTCTGGCTCGGGCAGTTCATCGGCGCGGCGGACATAGAGAATCTTCGCGTCATCAAAGAGCGATATCCCCCTGAAGTGCTCCACTATTTGAGAGCTCGTCAGCTCGCGCCCCTCTAGGGGAATCAGAGCACGCTTTTGATCCTGCTGGAGCTGCGCGATCAGGCTCTTGGCGGCACGCTCGCGCAGGTACGCGTCGCCTAAGAACGCATAGACGTTCTGAAGCTTTTTCTTCATCAGAAGACAACCCCCACGCCGATCACCCAGCCGCGGCGATTATGCATCCCCACACTGAGCACAAGATTCTCCGAGCGCAGGCTGAGCCCGACCAGCCACGTCAGATAGTATCTCTCAGTCTGATAGCCGTTGGGCTTGACGATCACGTCAAGAGCGCGCATCGGCACCAAGGGCAGCGCAATGTGCGCTTCTTTCTGGATCGCAAGCCCGCCCGCAAGATCAACCCCAAGCCCACCAAGCAACGCCAGAGAGAGCTTTCCGTAAAATTCTGTCTCCGGGCCCTCACGATACGTCATCGTTGGGCCAAGATCTATAGGGCTTCCGACGTCTTCGTAGTCTGGGACGTCTTCGCCCGTCATCGCGAACGAGAAGCCCAAGCCCACTAGGTTGGCTATTCGAGAGATCATGAACCCGAACTCAAACCCCACGCTGGGGATCTGCGCCGCGCTCAGCCCCCCGTTAAAACCTATCAACACTGTTGGGCGCGGCGGCGCTACGACGATGGGCTCACGAGGAATTGACGGCGGAGTCGGAGGCGCGGGCGTCGGTGGCGTTGGCGTCGTGACTAACGGCCGTAGGACTGCTTCGAGCGTGATATCCGAATCACTCTTAAGCTCAAGCGTTTGAACCCAGCTCTCATAATTTGTTTTAGTGACGACGACGCGGTAGCGTCCCGGAGCAATCTCTATACTCAGCGGGGTTCTCCCCGCATAAGCGTTGTTGATGAAGACATCGGCGTCTTCAGGGTCAGAGACGATGCGCAGGCGCGCCGTGCGCCCCAATGGTCTAAAAAATGGGCTCAGCGCTAACTGAGCTTCTAAGGTGATCTCGGAGCCCTGCTTCAGCTCGACGGTCTGAGCCCATTCGTCGTAGCCAAAGCGCGAGAGCACCACGCGATAGCGTCCTGGAGCAAGGGTAAGTTCCAGGGGGGTCTGGCCCATCACGATGCCGTTGATGGAGACCAACGCTCCAGATGGATTGGAGACGACTCTCAAGCGCGCCTGAGGCGCAGCGACTTGAAAGCACGTCCAGGCCGCAGCCCAGCCCGTCGTGCTCACCGCCCCGACGATCAAGCTCTGCATGAAAGCTTTGAACTCCTGAGGCTTTTGGCTGAGCAAGGGAAACGGGTTTTGCGGGGAGAACTTCCCCCCAGGGATGAGCTGTTCTAGGGGCAAGGGCGCAGCTAGGGCTAGGACTTGAATGCACTCAAAGCCCGTGGGCGGCGAGATCACCAGACTATAGCGCTGATTCGGGATCGTGTGTACGCCAGCTTTTAGGAGATTGATGGGCTGATACGCATTGGGAAAGAGCAGATTAACTCGACGATCCGGCGTGATGTTATAGATATAAACATAAGCGTCCTGATTGAGGGCGATACTCAAGCGTAGTTTTTCGCCAGGAGCGTAGAGGGCTTTCTCTAGTCCGAGCTGGACTGCTAATGGGGTCTGAGCGGGCTGAACGATGATCCCCTCAGGGATCGGCTGCTCTGACTGCTGGGCCACTCCTCCGAAGCTCATGAGCGCTATCGCGATGAACGTAACGAGTCGGCGCATAGATATCACCTTCGATAGTATAAGCGAAGACAGGGCACTTTGAAAAGTAAGGAGGCTTTCGTCTAAAATGAGCCAACTGAATAGCAGAGGAGCTGCTTTATGAAACGGTTCATTGTTGCTGCGCTGTTGCTTGGCGGTCTTCCGTCGTGGGGATTTCAGGCAGTCTCTTGGGGGACTGTGGGCGATGTCATCGCGGAGATCATCGGGCAAGTGCAGGAGGAGCATCTGCGTGAACACATCTGTCAGCTCCAATCTCGCGAGGGCGGCGAGTACTGCAACGAGCAGGGCTCGCGGTGGTCTTGTGATGGCCTAGCGATCGACCGCGCTCTCGAGTACGCGCGACAATACTTTGAAGCTCTGGGCTTGAAGACCCGACTCGATCCCTACTCCTTGGGCTGCCGACCGGGGTTATCGCACAATATCGAAGCTGAGCTTCCTGGAACCGCGAGCTCCCAGCTCGTTCTGCTCGTAGCCCACTTAGACAGCTATGTAACAGGGGTGAGCACAGCAAGTCCCGCTCCCGGCGCTGACGACGACGCCAGCGGCAGTGCCGCGGTCTTCGAAGCCGCAAGAATTTTCAGTCAGTATAAATTCAAGCACACCGTGCGCTTCGTGCTCTTCACTGGGGAGGAGCAATGGATGGTAGGAAGCTCAGCATATGCGAAGAAGCTCGCCAGTGAAGGCGCTCAGGTTCTCGGCGTCTTCAATATGGACATGATCGGTTATGACGGCGATGGCAATGGGCTTTTCGAGATGTGGGTCAGGCCTGGGGAGTCAGAGAAGCTTGCTGATCTCATTATTAGGACAATCGAGACGCACGGTATAGCTCTAGCTCCGGACGTGCTTGCTGACCCTCGCAGAGGAGGAGATCACGAATCCTTCTGGCGCCGAGGCTATCCAGCTCTAATGATTATCGAAGATACAGAATTCGGCGAGACAGAAGATTTCAATCCGTGTTATCACACGCTCTGCGACGTGCTGCGAATGCTCAATCTCTCCTACGCCAAGCGCATCGCCCAAGCGGTCATCGGCGCGGCAGCACAGCTCGCCGAGCCAATACAGTGAAATGCAAGAGCTCATTCTATGCAGTACAATATCGGGCGACTAGGCTGACTAGCTAGGGAGGAACTTTATGAAAAGATCATGGCCAATACTAGGGGTGATGCTCACCCTTGCTACGCTCACGTTGCTCATGACCAGCTGTGGACAGAAATCGTCTCCACCTCCACCGCCAGAGACGGCTACGCAGCTTCCAGAAACAGCTCCAAAACCACAAGAGCCACAACAGCCTCCGGAGACTATTCCCCCAGCAGTCACTCACCCTGAGGAGCCTCAACCTCCCCCCGTGCCACCGAAGCCTAGGCCCGAAGTCAAAAACCCCGACACGTACGTGGTCGTAGGCATTGGGGATTTTATCGACACGCTCGACCCCGCAGCAGCCTACGATACGGGATCGGGAAGCATTATCTTCAATATCTACGAGACGCTGATCTTCTTTGACGGTCCGCACCCGGATAAGTTCGTCCCCTGGCTGGCTACGGCTGTGCCCAGCTTAGAGAACGGACTCATCAGAGACGATGGGCGCACGTATGTCTTCCCCATCCGTCAAGGCGTGAAATTCCACTACGGCCCGGTCAAAGACGCCAACGGCAACGAGATCCCTGGCAGCGGGGTTCTCACCCCCGAAGACGTCGAGTACTCATTCGAGCGCGGGATGCTCCAAGACCGCGCCGGCGGCCCCCAGTGGCTCCTGCTCGAACCCTTACTGGGCGTCTCGTCGATCTTGGATTTAGCAAAACAAGTCGAGAGCGAGCTCCACGGCACAGACCCCAGTCAAATCAAATCTATAGACGATGTCAGCCCCGAAGGACTTCAAGAAGTCTGCCGTCGCGTGAAGGCGACCGTCGAGGTCGAGGACGGCAGCGCCGTCTTTCACTTGAAGGAGCCGTTCGCGCCGTTCTTGCAGATCCTCGTGGGCACGTGGGGCTCGATCGTAGACAAAGAGTGGGTCATGACCGAGATCAAAGAGATCAACAAAAAAGCGGGCTGGGACGGTAGCTGCGATACTTGGCGAAAGTTCTATGACCCTCCGACTGAAGAGAGCGAGCTCTTTAATATCACCAACGGCACCGGGCCGTATATCCTAGAGCGCTGGCGCCGCGAAGAAGAGATCTCTCTGAAGATCTATAAAGACTACTGGCGCGAGCGCCCTGCGTATCTCAACGTCAATATCAAATTCAATCGTGAATGGGCTACGCGATTGCTCATGCTCCAAAACGGCGACGCCGATGCCGTCTCAATCTTACCCCGCAACCGCGATCAAGTCTATCCGTTAGTAGAGCAAGGGCTAGTGACGATGTACAAAGATCTCCCCGATCAGTGCATGTCGTTCTGGATGCCCAATCAAAAAGTCAATCCGGAGAATAACCCATATATTGGTTCGGGCAAACTCGATGGCGACGGCATTCCCCCAGACTTCTTCAGCGATGAAGACGTGCGCAAGGGGTTTGCCTATGCGTTCGATTGGGACACGTATATCACCGAAGCCCTTGAAGGCGACTCTGTCCAAGCCAAGACCATTATGATCAAAGAAGTCTTCGGCTACAATCCCGACGTGCCCTATTACTCTCTTGACCTAGAGAAAGCGACGGAGCACTTCAAGAGAGCATGGGGTGGCCAAGTCTGGGAGAAGGGCTTTAAGTTGTTTATGCCCCACGTCCCTGGCGGGAGCCGCGTCGCCCTCGATATTCTCAAAGCGAATCTAGAGAAGATCAACCCCAAGTTCAAGCTCGAAGCCCTCGAGTTCCAAGGGACGCAGATCACTCAAGATTTTAATAACGATAAAATCCCGTTCGACAGCAGCGGCTGGTGCCAGGACTATCACGACCCGCACAACTGGGCGTACCCGTTACTGGGGAGTACTGGGTACTTTGGGCGCTTCTTGGATATCGAGCCGGAGCTCCAAAAACAGCTCGACGATTTGATATTACAAGCCCGTCGCGAGCTCGATCCCGAAAAGCGCAAAGCACTCTATTATCAGATCGAACAGATCAACTACGATCACGCGCTGCTCATCCCCATCGAGCAAGGGGTCTTTAAGCGCTTTACGCGCAGTTGGGTCAAGGGATTCTTCTGGAACATGGCCTACGTCGGCACGTACTATTGGTACTTATGGAAGGAATAGCATAATCAATGCTCGGCTTTATCGTCAGGAGGCTGCTCTTTCTGCCCTTCTTGTGGTTTGCGATTACGTTCTTGACGTTCTTGTTGTTAGAGCCTTTGGGGCCATACCAGCGCGTGGCGCTCTTCATGAACGTCAACCCCGAACAAGCCTTTGGGGGTAAACTCACAAAAGAGCAGCTTCAGCGATTGATTGAGAAATACGGGCTCGACCAGCCCGCGATCACTCAGTACATTCGTTGGATCAAACAAGTCTTTCAGGGAAACTTCGGTTGGTCCAAGGTCGCGCAGAAGCCCGTCTTTGAAGCGATTCGCGAGCGCTTGCCCGCGACGTTCGAACTAGGACTCTATGCTGTGCTCCCTGTCGTGCTTATAGCTATTTGGCTTGGGGTGCTCTCCGCTGTTCATCATAACAAGCCCATCGATCACTCTCTGCGATTTTTCTCGATTACAGGGTATTCGCTGCCCACGTTCGTCTTTGGGATTTTTGCGCTCATGATCTTTTACGGAATATTAGGATGGTTCCCGCCGGGGCGGCTGAGTTTTTGGGCCGAGCGCATCGTCTACGATCCAACGCAGTTCACACGCTACACCGGGCTCAATACAATCGACGCTCTCCTGAACCATCGCTGGGATATCTTCGTCGATGCGTTGCGTCACTTAGTCTTGCCTGTCTTGACGCTCTCGTATCTGAGCTGGGCCGGGCTGCAGAGAGTAACGCGCTCGAGTATGCTCGAGACGCTCAGACAAGACTATATCACGACGGCACGCGCCAAGGGCCTGACAGAGAGAGTCGTTATTTTAAAGCATGGCCTGCGCAACGCGCTCATCCCCGTTACGACGATCGCCGTGCCCACGGTGATCGGATTGATGCTTTCGGGTGTTGTGATCACCGAGACGGTCTTTAACTACAAGGGCTTGGGCTTGCTCTCAGTAGACGCGACGCTACAATTCGACGTCCCGATGGTGCTGGGGTTCACGCTGATAGGGACGTCGCTGATCGTCCTAACGAATCTCTTAGTAGATATTCTGTACGTCTTCATTGACCCACGGGTGCGGTACGATTAGCTATGCTGAAGCGTTTACTGAAAAACCCGCTCTCGCTGACGGGTATCGTCTTATTAGCGATCTTCTTCTTTGTGGCGCTGGCCGCGCCGTGGCTGGCTCCGCCCGCCAAGCCTTGTCCGTCGTTTGTCTACTATATTGTCCCAGACTGGATCTTGCGCCCATTTATGAAAGAGCTGCCCTGCGAGCCCTTCAGAATCCCGCGCGACGGCTTCCGCGCGACGCCCCTGCCCCCAGACCTTCAGGCTTGGACGACCTTCCCACCTAGACTCAAAGACGAATCGGGCAAGATGCTCCACCCGCTGGGGACAACGGAGAACCGCTACGATATTTGGTACGGGCTTGTCTGGGGGACGCGCACCGCGCTCATTGCGGGAATCTTGATCGTCGGGTGCACGCTACTCATTGGGATTATTCTCGGTTCAATCTCGGGGTACTTTGGCGGCTGGGTCGACTCTGTGTTGATGCGCGGGGTAGATTTCGTCTTGGCCCTCCCAACTTTTTTGATGACGTTAGTGATTCTCTCGATTTGGGGTCGTGGGCTGGACAAGATCGTCTTAGTCGATATTCTCTTCGGGTGGGCGGGCTATGCGCGCTTTGTGCGTGGGATTATTCTCTCAGTGCGCGAGCGCGAGTTCGTCTCCGGGGCGAAAGCCTTAGGAGCCAGCCATTGGCATATAATCTTTCGGCACGTCCTGCCCAACTCGATCTACCCTGTCTTGATCTTAGCGTCGCTCGATATTGGCTCGATTGTGTTGGGGCTTTCGGGGCTGAGTTTTCTGGGGCTCGGGCAAGGGGAAGACTACGCCGACTGGGGGCAGATGATCGCGTTTGCGCGAAACAGAATTGTCGGGGTCGCTGGTGGCGACGTGATGCAGTATTGGTACACCTGGGTCTTTCCGGGGATGACCATCACGCTCTTTGTGCTCGCCTGGAATCTCTTAGGCGACGCAGTGCGAGATATTCTCGACCCGCGCCTGCGCGGGACGCACTAGACAGCTACTTCCTGAACCCCGGCGGCCAGGGTATACTATGGGTACTGCCCACCTTCAGGAGTCTTGAGGAACTCCAAGGCTGACGGGCAGACATCGCCTAACTCCTTTGCGCCAGTGATCTCGTTCTGCCTTCCAGTGACAAATCCTTCAAATGTTTGAGGAGAAGGATCGGCGGTTGGCGGTAGCCTAACACCGCAAGGTTCGATTACCAGACTAACACCCCAACCAGCAATAGCTGCTACGTGACTGGCTTCCATACGCAAACGAGCCTTACTCCCGATGAGTATCCCATGATTGGTGCTAAAGACAGTGACGCGCTGTAAGATGAGATCACTCTCCCCATGCGCTACTACTATACCTGCCGGACCTTCGCGGCTGCCAGGCGGCGTAGAAATCTCGATTTGAGTATCTGACAACCATACTCTAGCCCTAGGAGCAACCCAAAGCCCATCTCCGAGAAAGAAACCTTGCCGCTTAATCAAGGAGCGGGAGATTGTCAGTTGAGCATTCTCCATGACGAGGACAACACCGCTCTCGGAGCTGGCAAGTTCACTGTTGCTGACTATGGCCTCAGCAGCCGGGCCAATAATCAGGGCTGCATTCGTCCGATTGCCAAGAAGATGAACGTTTATTAGAGTAAGTTGACTAGGTTTTGGATGTTCTGTTTCTGTTTCGATAACATTTATGCCAATGCTGCCCGTGATGTCGACATTTGCAAGAGTGACTTTGGCCTCGTATACTCTGAGGGTTCCGTAGGGGATCAAGCCTTGGATAGCTAAGCCACTTATTACGACTTGAGCATACCCTGTGACATTGACTCGGCCTGTGATCAATCGGACGGATCGCGGCTCGGAGCCAAGCAGGTTTATGCTTTTTGAGATTACCAATTCCTCTGGCTCTATATACAGGCCAGGCCAGATCAATATAGTCGCTCCATCGGCAGCAGTGTTGATCGCTTCTCGAATCTTGCTAAACTGACAAGTTGGTGGTCCTTGGAGGCAGACAGTGATGAGTTGCTCCTCCATCAGTTGATTTGTCCCTGTGATGGTTGTTGTTGCCATAAGCCCAACTGCTGTTGTTACTCCTAACAATTTTGCAAAAACTCTCATAGAGCCTCCTTGTCACACAAGTATAACGACATCCCGGTCATCAGGTCCACTCATTACGGAAGCCCTTTCGGCTTACGGGTTGGTGGAACACATTCGCGGCCTATGATAGAACACGATAGTGCTATAAGGAGCTTAGAGGAGACCGGGTTACCGTTTTGATCTTTGCAGTCGTTAGTGCAATCATAGTAAACCGCGCATTCGCTTGTAGTACAACTCCTCCATATGAAGAATATGGGTAGGCCAGTTAGGGCTAATACCTGATCCGAAATGACCTTCAAAAGAGAGTTATAATAAGTCGATTGCACTAGCGATTCCAGCAATCTTTCCACATTGTTTGTGCTTCGTGTGAACGCTAGCACAACCACTCTTTGATCACCCATTTGGGCACCGACACTCTCAGGGGTTGTATTTATGAGAAAGTTAACGACATCTACGAGCCAAGACATTATATCTTGTCGATTTTGCTCTGTATCGCAGCGAGTGCAGGCGTCCCCTCGCACAATTGCTAAGATGTTTTTCTGTACCCCGCGTTCGGTTTCAACTGGTTCAGGGCTTCGAATTAACAGAAACGCATTTGCATTTCCAGGGCGTAGTAGCCTTCCCTCGTTATTGACAGGGCCTAAAACAATCCATCCCGCCGCACCAGCATTGATCGCCACTTGGAGCGTTCCAAAACTGACTTCAGCAGGATCACCGTTTCCCGGGACCCAGCTAAAGAAAGCCTGAAAGCGTTTAAGTATTAGCTGCTTATTCCCCACCCTCGGATTCATTATAATATTGTGCATGAGTTCGTAAATTTGCTTATAAGCATTGTCTATAGGATTAGCTTCTGGGGCGGCACAAGTTGCACCATTACATAATGTGGGAAGTAGGGGGGACCAGAATGACAAAGCGTTATCGAGCTCTCCCATCCAAGATTCTCCATTGACATATATGCTTACGAGAGCCTTCAATAGGTCTCTCCAGCCACCTCCTGGCTGTTGCTGTTCACTTTGAACTAGCTGAAGGAAAAAGCCTCGCACCTCACTTCCATTGCTGGTTCCTAACAATACCATGAATGCTTGCTCAACTTGGCTGAAGCCCTGTGTGAGCAGATTGTCATACACTTCATCGAAATGATTCTCTTGAACTGCTTGGGCTAACTGGCTCAACCATCCTACGATCGTTTCAGCCCCGATAGAATCAAGTACAAGTAAGGCTTCCACGAGTTGCGGATCCGGCATTGCTCCTGAATCTGCAAGGCTAGGAGCTGAGTTCAGCCAATTATTAAGATCCTCCTCCGTGAGCCGGGCAAACCCAGCCAAGATCATATCTAGTTGATACCCTGCATTCTCCACATAGAGCATGGAATAGTAATTGCCGACGGACGACATGGGATCGTTCAGATTCGAGAGCATCTGCAGAAACTCTGCAACAGTGCGCGACGTTGCTGCAATTGGTACTACCGTGGTCGCTGCCCCAACTGACAGCCGAAGGCTCCCCGTGAAATCCCCTGACCTTGTTGGACTAAACTGTACTGTTATCTGGCGACTCTCACTAGGAGCTAGAGCAAAGGAGTTGCCACCAATGATACTAAATGGGCCGTCGGTGCTCGCAGTCAGTGCGACTGAGGTCACGCCTTGGTTCTTCACTGTGAATGGCAAAGTTCCTGCGCGACCGGTGAAAATGAGGCGGAAGTTCAATACTGCCGGATCAATCTCGACCTTATGCGCCACACCCACAAGGGGAGGAGACGTCACGCTCCCCTGCCCGCCATTGATCCCCACCTGCACAGCCCC
>JAUQPG010000016.1:0-3989 GCA_030550495.1 Candidatus Bipolaricaulota bacterium
TATCCCCCCATGCTCTCCCTGCACGACCGCGAGATCGTGCTCACGGTGCTCTCGCACAACACACAGGTCTCTACGGAGATCACGTCGCTGTACGGAATCCCCCTTCTGCTCGCTCTTGTGTGGGCTGCGCCAATGCTCTCTCGGAATACGCGCACCCGATTGAGCCTGCTGGGCTTAGGCAGCATAGCCGTCGTCCATTGGCTTAATTTGCTCTGTCAAGCCGAAGTCTTATTAGCTCATCATTGGTTCTGGAAGCTCGTCGCGCAACGGCTCTTTTTGATAACTGCCCTGGGCGATATGCTCGTGCCAGCTTTGTGGTGCCTTGGCCTAGCCTTACACACTTATTATAAAAAGATTGAGAGGAGGAGGCCCGATGCGCAGTTGGCTCCCCTTCGCCGCTAAAGTTCTAACGCTCGTGCTCATCTTTGCGCTTGTCGCTCCGGTGACCTTGCCCTTCTACAGCGGGTGCAGATCGGCTTTGTTCGGCCCTTTGTCAGTTCTGACTTTGCGCTGCGTCTGCAACCCGACGGCAGCATTTATGTCTACTATAAAAACTATTCCAAGCCCGCGGTCGAGCGCGACGCGACGAGCTTCAGCGGGCTGGGCTTGATGATCGCGCTCTTTCTGGCGACGCCCCTTCCGTGGCGACGGCGGCTCGCGCGCTTGGGCTTAGGAACGTTAGTGCTGCTCGGATTTCATTTGATAGCCCTGTGGGGACTGATCGCGATCTGGGATGCCATGTTCAGAAGTGGGGAGATCAGCTTTGCCATGCACTGGGCGTATATGCTCATTGCCAGTGGGGACTGGCTCGCGCCCTTGGCGAGCTGGGGGCTGCTGGGCTTCTTACGCAGAGAGATCGCTACACAATACGCACACTCAGAAGAGAAAGGAGGAGGATCGTATGCGTCGGTGTAGTCTGTTGGCGGTCGGAGCAGTGGGGTTGGCCGTTGTAGGAGGCTGGGGGCTTGGCGGGGCGCAGCAAGCGCAACCCATTACAGTAACTTGTCCCACACAGAGCTTGCAAAAAGCGATTGACGGAGCCGCGCCCAATACAGAGATCACGATCAAGGGGACGTGCAAGGAGAACTTATATATTGAGAAGAGCCTCACATTACGCGCAGATCCGAAAGAGGGCGCTACGCTCAGCCCGGTGACTCCCTATCTTCCCGTTGTCGCTGTCACCAACGGGAAAGTGCTCTTGCTCGGTGAACCAGGCAAACCTTTGACGATCACTGGCGGCGATCGGGGCGTCATCACCATCGGCAAGAGTGCTGAGGTCGTGCTCGACCAAGTGATAGTGAAAGAGAACGTCTGGGGCGGGGTTCTCGTCGCCGATGGGAAAGTTATTATTCAGAACAGCACGATCTCTGCTAACGGGGTCGGGATCGCCGTGCTCGACAGGGCCGAGATCAGCAATAACACTATTACGAACAATCGCGGCTGCGGCGTGTGGGCCGTCTCTAAAGCGCAAGGCTGGGCCGTGGACGCGCAGGTGTCAGGAAGCAATAACGCGATGAGCGCCAATGCCGGGGGAGATCTGTGTCCGGCTGGCTTCCCGTGGCCTGCAGGCTTTAAGAGATGATGAGAGAGCGCAGCTGCTCCAGCGCCGCGCGCGGATCGCTCTGCCCGAAGATCGCGCTGGCCGCGACGATAATGTCAGCTCCAGCCCGCGCGATCTCCCTGATATTCTGTGCGTTCACGCCCCCGTCCACTTCGATGGCGACGCTCAGATTCTTCTTGCTAATCAGCTCTTTCGCTTGGCGGATCTTTTCGAGCGTCTCAGCAATAAAGCTCTGGCCGGCAAACCCCGGCTCCACGCTCATGATCAACAGAAAATCTATCTGGTCTAAAAATCTCTCGACGGCACTCAGAGGCGTCTTGGGCCGCAGCGCGATCCCCGCTTTTGCTCCCGCCTTCTGAATCGTCTCGATCACGGGAATGGGGTCAGACACGGCTTCTACGTGAAATGAGACGAGATCGTCAGAGCGAACTTTAAAGTGCGGCGCGTATCTTTGCGGGTCGGCGATCATCAAGTGAATATCGAAGGGAATAGAAATCTTGTCGCGCAGCGCGTTGACCACGACAGGCCCAAACGTTAAATTGGGCACGAAGTGCCCATCCATCACGTCCCAATGGAGATAATCAGAAAGATCGGAGACTGCTTGAGCCTGCTCAAGCAGCCTCCCAAAATCTGCAGCTAAGAGAGAGGGGGCGAGTCTCATCTATCGCTGCGAATCCCGCGCGATCAAGAGCAATCGGATGAGCTGCAACACGGCCATCGCTGCGGCAGCAACATAGGTGAGCGCAGCAGCACTCAGGACTTTTTGCACGGCCCTAAGCTCAGAGCGCTCGACGATCGTCCCGCTCTCTTGTAAGATTTGCACCGCTCGCCGGCTGGCATCGAACTCCACCGGCAGCGTGATGAGCGTGAAGAAGACCACGCCGGCAAAGAACAAGATCCCTGCCAACATCAGAGGCTGGAAGGAGGCTATCCACCCTAGGAAGAAGAGCGGGAGAGCCAGCCAGCTCCCAAAGCTGGCCACCGGCACCACCGCATTGCGCAGCACTAGCGGGGCATACCCTTGGGCATCTTGCAAGGCGTGGCCGGCCTCGTGCGCCGCCACGCCAATAGCCGCTACAGAACGGCTCTCCGGCGCCGACAGCCGCAGAGTCTTCGTGCGCGGATCGTAATGATCGGTTAACTGCCCGGGGACAGCCTCGATCTTGACGTCATAGAGTCCAGCGCGATCGAGGAGCCGCCGCGCGGCTTGAGCGGCCGTCAGCCCCGATGCCGAGCGCTCCTGAGCGTATTTACTATAAGTCGACCAGACACGATATTGCGCGTAGAGCGAGAACGCTAACGCAGGCACGATCAAAACCAGGAGATAGGGGTCAATATAGAACATCGAATCACCTCTGTGGGACTGATTATAGCAACCCACACGACAGTTGCAAGCCCGAAGATGGGACTTGCAACGCGAAGCGCTGAACTGTATGATTATATATCGCCTTTGGGGTGTGGTGCAACGGTAGCACGCCGGCCTTTGGAGCCGTAAATGGAGGTTCGAATCCTCCCGCCCCAGCAGATCGAGGTGAAGCCGTGCTGCTGGGCGCAAGTTCTGTAGCTTTCCTACAGAGCTTCCGCACATCCGCACGCCAGCGTGACGGAACTTGAACGACTGCGAGAACGCCTCGGCTTAGAAGAGATCACGCTAGAAGAGCTCGAGCGACCCTTCCGCCATAGCTCTTATGTGAATGAGCAGCCTCCAGGGCTGGAATCGAATGAGCGCTTAGAATTCTTAGGCGACGCGGTCATCGAGCTGGCCGTCGCGGAATATCTCTTTGAGAACTATCCCGACCGCACCGAGGGCGAGCTGACAAAAATAAAATCAGTCGTGGTGAGCGGCTCCGTCTTAGCGGAAAAAGCGCGCGAATTGCGCTTGGATCAGTGTCTGCTCTTAGGGCGTGGGGAGGAAGAATCCGGCGGGCGCTCTAACGCTAAACTCTTAGGCAATGCCTTTGAGGCCCTGATGGGGCTTATCTTTGCGCACTACGGCTACGAGCGCGCAGCCGCATTGGTGCTGGAGCTCTTGCACCCGGAGATCGAGCGCGTCGCCGAAGGACGCCATCGCCAAGATTATAAGACGCTCCTGCAGGAGTGGGCCCAAGAGCAGCATCAGAAGCCCGTCTACACGCTCGTCGCCAGCGAAGGAGAGGACCACTGCAAAGAGTTTACAGTCCGAGTTGAAGTGAACGGTCTTTCAGCGTTGGGGAGAGGGCGCAGCAAGAAAGCTGCCGAGCAAGCCGCGGCACGCCAGCTCTACGCCCAGATTCTGGGGGACCCCTGTCCTTGACGGGGCACTCTCTTTTTGTTTTAAATAAAAGCGCAGCTCGCGCACCGCGTGCGCCCGTAGCTCAGTTGGACAGAGCAGCGGTTTCCTAAACCGCAGGTCGTGCGTTCGAATCGCACCGGGCGCACCAGCAGGCTT
>JAUQPG010000016.1:4089-35521 GCA_030550495.1 Candidatus Bipolaricaulota bacterium
TCTCTTTTTGTTTTAAATAAAAGCGCAGCTCGCGCACCGCGTGCGCCCGTAGCTCAGTTGGACAGAGCAGCGGTTTCCTAAACCGCAGGTCGTGCGTTCGAATCGCACCGGGCGCACCAGCAGGCTTTGCCATTTGCCTTCGCCCGCCTGCGGCGGGTGAAGCCCACGCGCAGCGTGCCAGGCGAAGCCTGGAGAGCATAGATGCACACAACAAGCACACAGCAAGCACTCGATCTTGGACGACTGCGCTTACACGGCTTGGCTGTGCTGAGCGGGCTGGCTCTTGGGGGGAGCTTGCTCTTCCCATGGATCAATTTTGTTCAGCTCGTGCTCAAGCACAAAATATTGACGGGCGTCTTTTTCGTTTTGGCGCTGCTTGCTCTTGAACTGTCGGGATACTTCCTCATCCGCGCGGTGCGCGAGCGCGCTGTGACTCTAGCAGAAGCGTTCGCCCCGCTCTTCTACAGCGCCGCGGGGGTGCTCAGTCTGATCTTCGGGTATTTTTATATTCTGCCCATCAATCCCGGCGCGACCGTGTATCTGCTTGGGGCGGCGGGGCTGGCCGTGGGCACACTTTTTCTATGGCCCCAAAGCCCGCAGATTCGCGCGTTGCTCACCGGGAAAGCTTTTCGGTACAGCGCCTTGAGCGCTATCGCGTGCACCTTGATAGCCGGGGCTTGGCTCTTCTCTCTCGGCTGGGCGCAGCGCCCCGTCAGCATCAATCCCCCGATTGCGGAGTTCGTCGTCTCGTCGCAAACGACCAAGGTCGGCGAGCCCATAGACTTCGACGCAAGCGCTTCCAAAGCTCGCCAGGGCGAGATCGTGAGCTACGACTGGGACTTCGGCGACGGCATCTGGCACGAAGCCCCTGCCCCCCATGGCGCAAAAGTCACGCACGTCTACTATGAACCCGGACAGTACGAAGTGATGCTGCGCGTCACCGACGACCGCGGGGAGGTCAGCACCGCGTACAGTCTGTTTATCACCGTTCAAGGCGAATCGGGTTTGGAGAACGTGATGGCGCTCCCTGGGCAAGATATCTCTGGAATGACCTGGGACGGCTCTCGGTTATGGATCGTTGACTCCAAGAACAGAGTGCTCTACTCTACGGAGCTTTCGGGGGCTGGGACGAGCTGGACGCAGTATGTTCTGCCCAAGGAGATCCGATGGCCTTCGGGGATCGAATGGGACGGACAAAGTTTTTGGCTCGCCGATGGCGCGACGATGACGATCTATAGGCTTTCTCCCTCACCCCCGGCCCCTCTCCCCTCCGAGGGAGAGGGGAGCAGGGGCGAGGGGGAAGACTTCAAGATTCTCTCGCAGTGGGCATACCCCGGCACTATTCCCGCTGACTTGGCTTGGGATGGGAGACTCCTCTGGGCTATTGATGAGATAGATTCTGTACTCTACGCGCTTGACCCCATTGATGGCCGCACGGTGCGCGAGATCAAGCTTGATTCTGAAATCCTCCCCAGACCCGTAGGATTAGCGTGGGACGGCATCGCCCTGTGGGTCGCGGATATGCATTACGGCATTCGACGGATTGACCCAGAGAACGGGCGCGTCCTGGGGACGATGGCCGCACCCGAAGGCGGGCAGTACCCCATCGCGTTGGCGTGGGATTCGGGCAGCCAGGGCTATGGGCGCTTATTAATAGCCGACCACGACACCAAGAAGCTCTATCAGCTCAGGCTGAAAGCGTGGGGGAAAGAGAAGCCCGGCCGCGGCGAGATCGTCAACCCCTAAAACATTTCACTATGAACGCTCTCGAAGCCAAACGCTACTGGATCGCGCTCACGCTCATCCCCAACTTGAGCCCCAGAAAGTTTCACATTCTGCTTGAGAATTTTTCGAGCACCCAAGAGATCTGGGAGGCCCCCTTAGAAAGACTAAAAGCGATCCCCGGCTTCGCCGAATCTGCCCAGACTTTTTGCGCCCACCGCGAGAGAGCCAACATAGATAGAGCTCTAGAACAGATCGCCCAGCTGGGCCTCACGGTGCTGACGCTCGACGACGCGCAGTACCCGGAGCCCCTACGTGCGATCCCCGATCCCCCGCCGGTGCTTTATCTCCGCGGGGAGTATATTGAGAAAGACAAATTAGCTGTCGCCATCGTGGGCACGCGCCGGGCGACTTCGTACGGGCGGCGCATCGCTCAACAGTTTGCGCAAGAGCTTGGGCGCTTGGGGTTTACGATCGTAAGCGGGCTGGCTGAGGGCATCGATACCGCTGCGCATCGCGGTGCGCTCAAAGCTAATGCCCGCACCATTGCTGTCATCGGGAGTGGCTTTGCTCGGCTCTACCCCCAAAGCAATCGAAAACTCTTAGAAGAGATCGTTGCATGCGGCTGTGCCATGACAGAATTCGCCCCAGAGGTCGCTCCCGAACGCTGGACCTTCCCTCAGCGCAACAGAATCATCAGCGGGTTGAGCCGCGGCGTGCTCGTCGTCGAAGCCCCTGAGGACAGCGGCGCGCTCATCACCGCACACTGGGCGCTCGAGCACAATAGAGAAGTCTTCGCTGTACCGGGATCTATTCTGGGCGAGTCGCACCGTGGCTGCCACAAGCTCATCAAACAAGGGGCTAAGCTCGTGGAGAGTGTCACAGATATCTTAGAAGAGTTCAAAGATCTGCGAGCGCTCTTCACCGTGCGCCGCGAACGCCCCGCCCCAGCGCAGAAGCCCACGCTCTCGCCCCTCGAAGAAAAAATCTTTTCGGCCTTAGAATTTGAGCCGATGCACTTCGATGAGATCGTCTCTAAAACAGGGCTTTCCGTCAGTGAGGTCTCCGAGGGCTTGCTGACGCTCTCCCTCCAGGGCCTGGTGCAAGAGCTGGAGGGTAAACACTATGTCAAACTTCCATGATTTTGACCCCTCACGCCAATTCTTATACAATCGAGCGCAACAGCAGAGATTTCTTTGAAAGGAGCACCCGATGGAACGCACATTCGTCATGCTCAAGCCCGATGCCGTCAAACGACGGCTCATCGGCGAAATCATCAAGAGAATCGAAGCGAAGAACCTCAATATCGTCGCGATGAAAATGATGCACATTGACCGAAAGCTCGCAGAGACACACTACAGCGAACATCGCGAAAAGCCGTTCTTTAAAGACTTAGTAGAGTTCATCACTAGCGGTCCCGTTGTCACGATGATCGTCGAAGGCCCAAACGCGATCAGTGTGATACGCGCCATGATGGGCGCGACCAATCCCTTCAACGCCGCGCCGGGCACCATCCGAGGGGATTTCGGACTCGATCTGACCCAGAACTTAATTCACGGTTCTGACTCCCCTCAGTCGGCTCAGCGCGAACTGGCCCTGTTCTTCCCCGAAGAGATCGAATAGAAGCGCCATTTGCACGACGGAAGGGTTTCTGCTATACTTATCGGACCGATGGCAGTCTGTGGATTTGACCCAGTGAGAACTCTATTCTTTCCCAGAACTCTAGGTGTTTGCTCTCATGGAGGACTCCTATGCCGCTGTATCGCTATCTCTGTGAATCATGTGGTCATAGTTTCAGCGTTTTAGATTCGTTCAACAGCCCAGATCAGCGTGAGTGCGAGGAGTGCGGAGCCCTACGGGCACGCCGCCTCCCCTCGCGCGTCGGGATTCAGTACAAAGGCTCAGGCTTCTATACCACCAACTACGGACGCAAACGCGAGCATTCCCCGTCACCAAACGGCACAACGCAACAGACGTCTACGAGTTCAAAGACCTCGTGAGCACTACAGCACAGCGGCACTATTGCACAGCAGCACGTAAGGGGGGTCACTGTGTATAGCGGCGACGATATTGCCAAGATTCGCATTGGCTTGGCCTCGCCTGAAGAGATCAAGAGCTGGTCTCATGGCGAGGTCACCGAATCGGAGACGATCAATTACAGAACTCATAAGCCTGAGCGCGGCGGCCTCTTCGCTGAAGAGATCTTCGGGCCGGAAAACGACTACGAGTGCGCCTGTCAGAAATACCGTGGGCGTAAGTACGAAGGGATCACCTGCGAAAAATGTGGGGTGCTCGTTACCAGCTCTGAGGTACGCCGCTCCACCATGGCCCATGTGGAGCTGGCCAGCCCCGTCGTCCATTTCTGGTATCTGAAGGGCATCGCGTCGCCCTTGAGCACGCTCTTGGGAATCAAGCGCGCTACCCTCAAAAAGATCGCGTACTACGAGACAACCCCTCTGGAAGAAGAGATGTATATCGTCACGCAATCGAGCTCCCCGGATTTCTCCAAGGGCGATATCATCTACGGGACGCAACTCCGAATCTTAGGGGAGAAGAAGAAATTCACGGCCGAGCGCCTCTATGCACTAGAGAACGACTTCGAGATCAGCGCCGAGGGCGATGGCAAGGTCTCGTTTGAGAAGATCAAGCTCGACAACGGGGAAGAGATCAAGCTCATCAAGCTCTCCAACGCGACTAAAGCCTTTCCCGTGCCTCTCAGCGCAGAGCTGCTCGTACAATCGGGCACCAAAGTCGAAGTGGGCCAGTCCCTAGCGCGCCTCCCCAAGGAGGAGTACCTTACCGAGACGATGTTCAACTTCCTCAAGAGCGTCTACCCTGACTTGAAGGGAAAGAAAGTCACCGAAGCTGTTGACAGCTTAATCTATCTCGTCACAAGCGTGAAGAACCCAACCGTCCCGTTAAAAGTCGGGGATCGGCTGTGGGAGCTTGAGAAGAAAGCTTACGAGAAGCTGTACCCAGGGCAATTTGAGGCCGAGACCGGCGCTGCCGGGATCAAGGGCGTCTTAGCCAACTTAGATCTCGCTGCCCTCGAAGCCGAGCTGCATCAGCAGATCGCTCAAGAGCCCACCGAGGGCCGCCGCAAAAGACTCCTCAAGCGCTTAGAGATCGTCCAGCAAGTGCGCCGCAGCGGCAATCAGCCCCAAAATATGGTCCTCGATGTCATCCCCATCCTGCCCCCGGATCTGCGCCCTATTGTGCAGCTTGAGGGTGGCAAGTTTGCTACGACCGATCTCAACGATCTCTACCGGCGCATCATCAATCGCAATAACAGACTGAAGAAGCTCATGGAGATGGGCGCGCCGGAGATCATCTTGCGCAACGAGCGCCGAATGCTCCAAGAAGCTGTGGACGCCCTCATCCATAATGAGAAAAAAGATAATCCCATCCTGGGGCGCGATAACCGACCGCTAAAATCTCTCAGCGAGCGCATCGCGGGCAAGCACGGACGACTCCGCAGAAACCTCCTGGGCAAGCGTGTCGACTACTCCGGCCGCGCGGTCATCGTCGTCAACCCGACGCTCAAGCTCCATCAGTGCGGCTTGCCCAAGAAGATCGCCTTGGAGCTCTTTAAGCCCTTTGTTTTAGCACGGCTTGGCGTCACGGCCATCTCCAACTACGACGATGTCAAGAACAAAGCCCTCTCCGGAGAGATGCCCGAGGTCTGGGATATCTTGGAGCAACTCGTCAAGGAGCATCCGGTCTTGCTCAACCGTGCCCCGACGTTACACAGATTGGGCATCCAAGGGTTCGAGCCCGTCCTGGTCGACGGCGAGGCGATCCAGATCCATCCCTTCGTCTGCCGCCCCTATAACGCCGACTTCGACGGCGACATGATGGCCGTGCACCTGCCCCTCAGCAAAGAAGCCATCCAAGAGACACGCGAGATCATGCTCTCCACGAAAAATATCCTCTCCCCAGCCAACGGTCGCCCTTTGAGCGTCCCCACCCAAGACGCGATCTTCGCGTATTATTATCTCTCTATCGTCGACGAGAACGGCCTGGGCAATGGCAAAGCCTTCGCTAGTATCGCGGAGGCCGAGCGCGCCTATTATGAAAAGATTATCTCCCTGCATGCGCCTATTAAGATCCGCATCGACGGGAAGATCATCGAGACGACCCTAGGGCGCGCCTTGCTCAACAATATCTTCCCCCCTGACTTGCGCGACTATAATAAAGTCTTCGACTCCGACGCGATCAATGATCTCATCATGGAGTGTTACTTCCGGCATGGCTTAGACCGCACTGTCCAACTTTTAGACGACTTGAAGGAGATCGGGTTCTCGTGGGCAACACGATCGGGGTTAACGATCTCTGTGCGGGATTGTCTCATCCCCCAAGAGAAAGATGGCATTCTCCAAGCGGCCCGCGAGCGCGTCGCGAAGATCAACGAGCGCTATGAGCGCGGCCTCGTCACCGATGAAGAGCGCAAGACCAAAGTCATAGAAATCTGGATGGAAACGGTCGACAAGGTCGCCGATGCGACCATGCAGAATCTCGCCAAGCACCCGTTCAACCCCATCTATATGATCGTCAATTCTGGGGCGCGTGGCAGCGCCACCCAAGTCAAGCAGCTCTCCGGGATGCGCGGCCCCATGAGCGACCCCTCCGGAAGGATCATCGAGATGCCGGTCATCTCCAACTTCCGAGAGGGGCTCAACGTCATCGAGTACTTTATTAGCACGCACGGCGGGCGCAAAGGTACCGCCGATACGGCGCTGAAGACCGCCGACTCCGGGTACCTCACCCGACGGTTGGTGGATGCCACCGAAGAGCTCATCGTGAAAGAAGAAGACTGCGGCACTTCCGAGGGCATTGAGATCGATCCCCTCTACTTCAATAAACCAGACGAAGTCATGGAGACGATCCCAGAGCGCATCTACGGGCGGGTGCTCGCCCAGGATCTCGTCTTCTTAGGCGAGACGCTCATGAAGCGCGGCGAGATCTTCGACCGCGAGAAGACTCAACGCTTCGGGAATCTCACGGCTGAGCTCTCCCCAAGCGCTCCTGACTTCTATGACAAGGTTGTGGGAACCAAAGCTGTACAAGATA
Source organism: Candidatus Bipolaricaulota bacterium (assembly GCA_030550495.1). Lineage (GTDB taxonomy): Bacteria > Bipolaricaulota > Bipolaricaulia > RBG-16-55-9 > DRXL01 > JANXCC01. The sequence continues at coordinate 10,882 of JAUQPG010000016.1, forward strand.
TTCGCGACCCCAAGACACATCACGTGATCGTCGCCCAAGATGAGCTCATCACCCGTGCGCTGGCAGAGAAGCTCCGCGCCCTCAATATCGAGACGGTTCGTGTCCGCCCAAGAATTGTGATTAGATCCCCGATGCGGTGCACGGTACGCCGTGGCGTCTGCCGTCTCTGCTACGGCTATGATCTGAGCACCCATAAATTAGTCGAGCTGGGCACGGCCGTTGGCGTGATCGCGGCCCAATCGATCGGCGAGCCCGGCACACAATTAACGATGAAGACGTTCCACACCGGCGGTGTGGCGGGGATCGACATCACCCAGGGTCTGCCCCGCGCCGAAGAGCTCTTTGAGGCGCGCAAGGCCGTGCGCAGCTCCCAAGGCGAGATCGCTCCTATTAGCGGAATCGTGGTAGACATCAAGCAATCTGAAGAGACCGGGCGCCAACAAGCTGTACTCCATGGTGATGAGAAGCATCTGCGGCTGCCCAAAGCCCTCTTCGTCCCGCAAGGAAAGAACGATTTTGTGCTATTGAGTGCTCTGCTCAACGGGCGCAGCCCACGCCGCGGCACCGTACACATCATCGAGACGGAAAAATCCCGTAAGCTCTATATTCTCGATGAGAACGATGCCATCTATACGCTCCCTGAGGGGGTCAAGCCGCTCGTGCGCGATGGCCAGAAAGTCGCCAAAGACGAGCTCTTGGCTGAACCCTTCCATGAGCCCCCGGTGGTCTCAACCGTAGACGGCACGGTCGAAGAGATCATCGAGAACGGGGAGCGCGCGCTCATCATCAAAGAAAAAGATACGGGGAATCGCGTGCGCTATAAGCTCCCCTACGGCGCGCGGCGCTCGGTCAACGTCGGCGATAAGGTCGTCAAAGGGGAGCAGCTCTCGAGCGCCTCTAAGCCGATCGAGCTGCGCGCCCCTTGCGACGGCATCGCCATCGTCACCACGAATCAAATCATTGTCTATCACCCCCAGGAGGGCAAGGCCTTCACACTCACCGAAGATATCACTGTCTTCAAGAGCGATGGCGATGTGGTCGAAGCCGGAGAGCCGCTCGTTGGTCTAGCCATCAGCGATGAACTCGTCAAGGTCGACGCGATCAAGTCTCTCGATACGGATCTCATCGAAGTCACTTATCACCAAGAAGCAATCGTCGAGCTGATGAACCCGCCTATCATCAAGCCCGGCGACAAAGTCCAGAAAGGCGAGCTGCTCTCCAAGGGCGTGATCTCGCCCCATAGACTACTTAGCATCGCCGGCCCGGATAAGACGAGAATCTATCTCCTAGAAGAGATCCACAAGGTCTACAAGAGCCAAGGGGTCGACATCAACGATAAGCACATCGAGCTGGTCATCCGCCAGATGCTGAATAATGTGCGCATCGTCGACCCTGGGGATTCACAGTTCCTGCCCAATGAGCTTGTATTATTAGAAGAGTTCCAAGCGGAGAACAAGCGTCTGCTTGAGGAGAACCGTCAGATTCGGCAGCAGCGTGAAGAGATCATTGGGCTCACGCTCGCTGCGCCGGTGACAGACAAGACCGGGGCTGTCATTGCCGAGAAGGGCAGCACTGTGACGCGAGAGCTGATTGAAAGTGCCCTGCGCGCCGGCGTGACTGAGCTTCTCCTGGAGCGCGGTAAGGAGAAAGTAACGCAGCGCATTGCGGAGAAGCGCCTGCCCAATGGCGAACGCGTGCTCTTGCGCATCTCCAAGGCAGCGCTGGAGACGAAGTCCTGGCTCTCAGCGGCGTCGTTCATGCGCACGACGACAGTGCTAGCTGAAGCGGCCCTCAAGGGAGCCATAGACAGATTAGAGAGCCTCAAGCCCGCAGTGATCGTGAGCAAGCGCATCCCCGCAGGGACGGGCTTTAAGCGCCCTGCCCCTCCGTCCCCTTCTCCCGATGGAGGTGCCCAGCAGAAAGCCGTTGCTGAAGTTGGCGCATAAGCCCCTCGAGGGCGCGGCGACGATGGCTGATCTGATTCTTGACTTGTGAACCAAGCTCGGCGAGTGTCTGCGTGTAGCCATCGGGGATAAAGATGGGATCGTAGCCGAAGCCCGCTGTGCCCCGCGGAGCAAGCGCGATCTGCCCCGATAAAACTCCCTCACTTATAAGCTCGTCCCCATTGGGCCAAACGAGCACGGCAACGCAACGAAAGCGCGCCCGTCTATCTGGGCTGTCCTTAAGTAACGCTAAGAGCTTCTCTATATTCGCGTGGTCGTCCTTGCGCTCCCCAGCAAAGCGTGCGGAGTGCACCCCTGGGGCTCCACCGAGAGCGTAGACTTCGAGACCCGAATCTTCAGCGAGCACAGGTAGGCCCGTCTGAACGCAGATCTGCTGAGCTTTCTTGCGCGCGTTCTCTTCAAAAGTCTCTCCGTCCTCGAGAACGTCCGAGAACGGGCACTCAGAGAACGTGAGCAGTTCTAGATCTAAAAACTCGGTGCAGATCGCTTTGATCTCTCGAATCTTATTTGAGTTTTTCGTGCCAAGCAGCAGGCGCATTCACCGTCGTTCCGCGATCTCGGCCACGCCCCGTAACTTGAGGGTTTGAGCGAAGTGACAGCTCACGAAGTGCTCCCCACCGATGTCCACGAACGCCGGCTCTTGCTCTTTACAGATGGGCTGCATATAGGGACATCGAGGGTGGAAATAGCAGCCCGAAGGCGGGTTGACCGGGCTGGGCACGTCGCCCTTCAAGATAATTCGCTCGCGCTGGTAATCGGGATCGGGCACGGGCACTGCCGAGAGCAACGCTTCGGTGTAGGGGTGCTTGGGGTTCTGGAAGAGCTCTTCGGTCTCAGCCATCTCCACGATCTTGCCCAGATACATCACGGCGACGCGGTCGCTGATATGGCGAACGACGGAAAGATCATGCGCGATGAACAGATACGTCAAGCCAAACTCCTTCTGTAAGTCTTCCAAAAGATTGAGCACTTGCGCCTGAATGGAGACGTCGAGAGCCGATACGGGCTCGTCACAGATGATAAGCTTCGGCCCAAGCGCGAGCGCCCGGGCGATCCCGATGCGCTGGCGCTGTCCGCCCGAGAACTCATGGGGATAGCGCTTCATATATTGGGGGTTCAGCCCCACGGCTTCTAGGAGCTCTTTGACACGAGCCTCACGCTCCGCCGGCGTGCCGATACGATGGACCACCAATGGCTCCCCAATGATATCCCCGATGGTCATTCTTGGGTTGAGCGAGCTGTATGGGTCTTGAAAGATAATCTGCATCTGGCGGCGCAAGGGCTTCATAGCCCTCTGGGAGAGCTTGGCGATGTCTATGGGAGTACCGTTGTTATAGAAGAGAATGCTCCCTGAGGTGGGATCGAGCAAGCGCAGGATGGTCCTCCCCACGGTGGTCTTGCCGCAGCCGGATTCGCCGACCAGGCCGAGCGTCTCCCCCTCGCGGATGAAGAAGCTCACGCCGTCGACGGCCTTCACGTGGGCGACGACCCGGCGAAAGACCCCCCGCCGCACAGGGAAATACTTTTTGAGATCCTTGACTTCGAGCAGCATCTTGCCAGTCTGTGATGTGGCCATAGGTCACCTCAGAAGCGAGCCCAGCACGCGACGCGGTGCTTGGGGCGGACTTCTTTGAGCTCGGGCATCTGCTCCCGGCAGATCTCCATGGCTTCAGGGCAGCGCGGCTCGAAGGGACACCCCTTAGGCAGATTATACGGGTCGGGCACCATCCCCTTAATGGGCTTGAGTCTCTCCTTCTTGCGCGTCAACGCCGGGATCGATTCCATCAATCCGATCGTGTACGGATGTGTCGGATTGTGATAGATATCCCGGACCGGGGCCTCTTCGACCACCTTGCCCATGTACATGATCACGACGTCATCGGCCATCTCCGCGATCACCCCTAAGTTGTGGGTGATCATCATGAGTGCCATATGGAACTCGCTCTGGAGCTTTCTTATGAGGTCGAGAATTTGCGCCTGGATGGTGACGTCGAGGGCAGTCGTGGGCTCATCAGCGATCAAGAGACTTGGGTTACAGCTGAGGGCCATGGCGATCATGGCGCGTTGGCGCATTCCCCCCGACAATTGATGGGGATACTCGTCGATGCGCTGCTCTGGGGAGGGGATGCCCACGGCTTTAAGCATCTCGATGGCGCGCGCGCGGGCCTCGCGCTTGCCCACTTTCTGATGGAGTATGATCGCCTCCATGATTTGGTTCCCAATCGTATAGACTGGGTTGAGCGAGGTCATCGGCTCCTGGAAGATCATGGCGATCTCGTTGCCCCGGATCTCACGGTATTGTTTGCCCTTGGGATCGAGCTTCGTGAGATCGATCTCCTGACCGTTGCGATGGTAGATGATTGAGCCCCCTAAGATCTTTCCTGGCGGCATGGGGATCAAGCCCATGATCGAGAGAGCCGTCACGGATTTCCCACAGCCAGACTCACCTACAACTCCGAGGGTCTTTTGCTTCTCTATCGAGAAGCTGACGCCATCGACGGCCTTGACGACCCCATCTTCAGTATAGAAGTATGTCTTGAGATCCCGCAGCTCGATGAGCTTGCTGGTATTGTTGGCCATAGGGGCGCTCCCTAGCGCGAAGCAAAGTACGTGAGAACGAACGCAAGCGCGATGAACGCGAAAGCCAACCACACGGTCGCTGTGCGCTTGGGGTCGGCTTCTTCCTCTCGACCAAAGACCGTATAGGTCGACCCCGCGCCAAAGGCTCCGCCCAACCCCGAATGCTTGCTCATCTGCAGAAGAATAATTCCGATCAACGCCACACTGACCAACACAAAGACTATCTTCAGGGGGATTTCCAGCGCTCTGAGTATCTCCATATGCTCGACCTCGCTCCTTGGGTATAGGGTGTATTGTATCATTAGCGGGGAAATTCTTCAACTGAACCGTCCTCCCAAGAGCACCTCCCCGACCCAAGAGACGATAGGAAGCAGCAGATGCTCGAGCACCCCTGCATAGAGCAAGAGAAAGATAATGACGAAGCCAAAGGGCTCGATTATCAGCAAGAGGCGCTTGCCCCCCTCCGGCAAGAGATAGAGTAAGACCCGGGAGCCGTCCAGCGGCGGCACGGGAATTAGATTAAACACAGCTAAGATAATATTAATCACGACAAAATAGAAGACGAAGTCCGATAACAACTCTGGAAGATTGACAAGATGCCATAGCCCCACACCAATACTAGCCAAGAGCAGATTGATAGACGGCCCAGCTAGAGCGACCAGCATCATCCCTTGATACGGATGCCGGAAGTAGATGGGATTGATGGGGACGGGCTTGGCATAGCCCAAGATCGGGAGGTTCATAGAGAAGACAAAGCGCAAGACAGCTAAGAGCAACGGCAAGATCACTGTGCCGACGGGATCTATATGAGCTAAGGGGTTGAGCGTCAGGCGTCGGGCATCGCGTGCCGTAGGGTCTCCCAGCGCATACGCCACACGCCCATGGGCATACTCGTGAAAGACTACCGCCAAAAAGAACGCTCCCAGCGCCATCACAAATTCGAGGGCCATAGCTAATGACATTAGACTTCTCCTTTGGGGGTCACGAGCAACGTGCCCTCCTCTTGAGTCACAAACACAAGGCCGGGACGCCCGCCCTTGCGCAAGTACTTCACACGAGTATAGCTGACCGAGACCTTCTTTGCATCCCGGCCCTTCGAATAATACGCAGCCAGTTGTGCCGCTTGCTCCAAGACTTCGCGAGGGATCTCGCGCTGGCTCGGGTTTTTAACGATCACATGCGCACCAGGGCGATCCCGCGCATGAAGCCAATAGTCTTCCCTGGCAGCGCGACGCACCAGCTCGTCGTTCTGTCTACTGGAACGCCCTACCAAGACCCGATAGCCCCGGATGAGAAATTCCCGCGGGCCAAGCGCCTGCGAAGGTTCCGTGCGAGCTGGCTCGCGCGGCAGATACCCCCCAGCGCGCAAGTCCTCTCGAACTTCACGAAGATCAGCTTCGCTTTCAACGTGCTCGAGATGGCTTTCAATGCTTTCAAGATACTCAAGCTCTTGGCGTAGCTCTTCCAGGCGCTCCGCCAATTTCTCTTGGGCACGCTTGAGTTTCTTGTAGCGCTCGAACTTTCGTTGAGCGTTCTCCACGGGATCGAGCGCCGGGTCGAGCTGGATGTGCCTTCTCGTTCCGTCGAAGTCCTCCAGCTCGATCGCGCTCATGCCCTTGTGGAGCTCTGGGAGATGGGCTAAAAGCAACTCGCCCTCGCGCCTGAGGCGCTCAAAGTCCTTGGAGTTTTCCAAGTCTTGGGCGACCCGTTCCAGAGCCGCGCGCCTCTTCGCAAGGTGTTGGCGCACAAGCCGTTGGAGCTCGAGCTTCTCCTGTATAACGCTGTGCTCCTGCAAGGGGCAGAGCTCATCGAGCGCTTGGGAGAACGAAGGCCGGCTCTCATAGCGCAAGTGCTCGTAGAGCTTCAAGGGCAGAGGGGCGATATCGACGGGCTTGTCACCGTCAAAATACAGACACGGGGACGGGTGCTGGAGAGCATTTTCAAAGAGCTGACGCGTTGCGCTCCAGATCGCTAGGTGCTGCTCTGCCGTCAGCGCAGCGACGGGCTGAGCTGGATCGAGTCCAGCCCGCAGGGCGATCTCTTTAGCTAGGCGCGGCCCGATCCCATCGAAGATTTGCAAGAGTGCCTGAGCGAGCCCTGGGCCCCTCACCCCTGTGTTCCCCTCTCCCTCGGAGGGGAGAGGGGTCAGGGGTGAGGGTGCAACACTCAATCTCCTGACAAACTCTTCTTGTATCATAGCTCGGGGATCGAGTTTGCCCTGACTCGGCGGAGCTTGATAGATCTCCCCGGGGCGGAACGAGCGCTGCCCTATTTCAGATTTGAGCGCCCCTAGCACTAGGCCCGCGCGCAACAGAACAACGTTCGCTTGCTTCCCCAGTAGCTCAGCTCGCAAAACGTACTCTTCGCCGCGACGAACGCGAAGATCAATGATGCGCTCAAGAGCGGGTTGGCTGACCCCCATGACAACCCCATTGCGTAAGTATTTGCGCAGCAACATACAGAACGCCGACGGCTGCAACGGGTTGACCAAGCGCATGGAGGTCAGATGGACACGGGGGTTCTCTTCTGCTTCTATGAGCAATCTCTGTTCCCGGCCTGCCCACAGCTCCAGGGTAATCACCGAAGGTCGAGGGTGATAGATCCCCTGGATGCGGCTGCCTCCGATGCTCTGGTTCAATTCGGCCGTGAGAGCTGCTAGGGTCAACCCGTCTAAGTTCATCGTCATATTATACTGCTGGCGCTTGAGAGAAGTCACCGCCCATGATAAAATTATCATAAGGCAAGGCCGGAAAAGCCCGATATGAAGCGAAAATCTTGACAAAAACCCGCACGAAGTGTCATTCTAGTGCGGAGGGCGTGTATAATTATCTTTTAGAAAGGAGGAATCTCGGGGGGAAAGCTTCGGAGAATCGACGTACACCGCACGTACTCGTCTGGCTAGTCTCGCACGAACCCAATTAGCTTAATTTAAAGAAGGAGGCGACGTAGAGAGAGCCATGAAGAAAGTATTCGTGCTGTTGCTTGCGGTTGCCGTATTGGTTCCCACGGTGGCGTTTCTCGGGGTAGCCCAGCCCAAGTGCGTCCCCCAGTGCTCGGAAGAGCCAAAGGAGATGCCGCGCGAGCCCATCGAGGCTTCAGCGGAGTTTAAGGGCGGCCAGATTCAGGCCGGGGGCTTAAAGCCCATCGAGCTGGAGCCAAACCAGGAAGTCATCTTTGGGCTCCCCCAGGGCACCAAGACCGTCGTGATCACCGCCGGTGATGGCGATCTCACCTACCGCCTGACCAAGGTCGTCGGTATAGGCGCTCGCGCTACCCGCACTGAGATCACCTCTGGCGTAGTCGCGGCCAAGCAGACCGTGACAGTCAATGTTCCGGCGTTCGACCGCGCCAAGCAAGAGTCGATTGAGATCTCGGTCACCGCTGGGACGAAGAAGACGTCCGTGACCCTGACCTTCCAGGGTGCTCCTGCTAACGAGACGGTGCTGCCGCGCGTCGCTGTCGAGCTAGAGATCGCCAATAACGGTCCCGCCGAAGTGAACTATGAAGTGAAGGACGCGCTCAACCGCACCGTCAAGAACGCAGGCAAGGATGTGAAGGGCACGGTCAAGGCCGGGGAGAAGGCCGTCGTAGGAATAGAAGAGAGCCTTGGGCCAAATCGCATCCTGCAGATTAGCACCAAGGGCGATGCCACGGTCGATATCAAGATCTTCTTCGAGCAGATCCCGCAACCGGCTGAGCTGTATAAGGGGATCTACGCGACGACCTCGATCTCCCGGCCGCGCACCCTCAACCCCATCACCGCGACCGATACGGCGAGCACACTGATCACCGACCGGCTCCATGACACGCTCTTGGATGGCCCGCTGGGTGCGGAGACCGGGGCCATTGCGGCCTCGTTTGAGGTGACCCCGGATCGCAAGACCGTCACCTATACGCTGCGCAAGGGCGTCAAGTTCTCTGACGGCACGCCTATTACCTCCGAGGATGTGCGCTTCACGTTCGAGAACTTGATCTACCCCACGGAGATCGCGACCAGCACTCGCGATATCCTCTACTGCGCCGGCGGGAAGGATCTCCCCAAGGTGAAGGTGATCGATGAGCGCAAGATCAGCTTCACCTGCGACCGACCGTCGAACTTGGTGCCGTTCCCCTACACCGGGTTCGTCGAGATCCTCTCGAAGAAGAACATTCTAAAGCTCGCCCCCAACGTGGAGAAGAGCCCCAAGGACTTCAACAACGTCTACGGGGTCAACACCAAGCCTGAAGATATCGTTGGGGCTGGGCCGTTCAAGCTCTCCAAGATCGACCCGAACACGGTCGTGGAGTTTGTGCGCAACCCCTACACCTTCCGCGTCGACGAGAAGGGCAATCAGCTGCCGTATATTGGCGGCATCCGCATCCTGATCGCCCCAACCCAGGGCCAGGAGCTCGCGCTCCAGCTGTTCCGCAACGGCCAGACGGACTTCCTCAATCCGCGCCCGGCTGATATTGCGATCCTGCAGTCGGACAAGGCCGCGGGGAAGCTGCCCATCAATGACGATATCGACTCTGGGCAGTCTGCCGGTGGGACGGAGTTCTGGGTCGTGAGCTGGACCGCCAAGAACCCCACGCTCCGAGCGGCCTTCGCCAACAAGCAGGTCCGCCAGGCCTTCTCGCACGCGACGGATCGCGCCTCGGTCGTGAAGAACATCCGGCTGGGCCTGGGCCAAGAGCTCTATGGCCACTTCAACCCGACCAGCCCGTACTTCATCGAGCGGCCAGGCCAGAAGAAGGAGGTCCTCGACCGGTGGGAGAAGGTCAAGAGGCGCTTCGATCTGAAGAAGGCTGCGGAGATCTTGGACAGCCTGGGGATCAAGGATGTAAACGGTGATGGCATCCGCGATATCCCCGCGAACTTCAAGAACGACTTCGGACCGCAGAACAACCCTGCAGGGCCGTTCAAGTTCGAGCTCAACACCAACGTTGGCAACACCCTGCGCGAGGAGATGATCAAGCTCATCGCCTCGGACCTGAAGAAGATCGGTGTCGAGGTCACGGCTGTGCCGAAGGACTTCGCGGCGTTGGTGGACCAACTGACCGTTGGTGACTACGAGGCGATCTTGATCGGCCTGACTGGCGGTATCCAGCCGCAAGGTGGCGCCAACGTCTACACCTGCGGTGGGAACCTCCACTTCTGGAACGTCAATGCTGGGCCCAACTGCGAGGGCGCCACGGAGGACGAGAAGAAGCTCGATGAGCTGTACAAGCGCGGCCTAGCCGAGACCGACGAGGCCAAGCTCCGCGAGATCTGGGATGAGGCGCAGATCGTCTTCACCGATGCCCAGATGTACATCTCGATCTCGGTGGGCAATGCCTTGGCGGCCTTCCGCACGGACACGATCCGCAATCACGCGCGTGCGCCGTTGGGGAATCAGCTCTTCTTGTTCTGCAAGGGCGGGCGCTGCCGCGGTGGGTAAAGTTTAAATAAAGAGCACGTTGGTGCGAGGGTGTGAAGGTGACTTCACACCCTCGCTTGTTTTTTTGCTGCTGACGACTCTCTACTACTACTGTATATAGTTATATATTACTCTAGTAGTAGTAGAGGGGCCAAAAACCTGTGGAAAACTTTTCGACCGACTGGTCAGTCGACGATTTTTCTTTGTAAGAAGATAAAAAAGAGAAGATACTATACAAATGTCGGGCTGTGGAAATCCTGTGGAAAACTTGTGGAAATCCTGTGGAAAACCCCTGTGGAAAAGTCGGCCGGGGGAAGTTTTCCACAGGTTATCCACAGGTTTTCCACAGCTTTTTCCACAGGTTTTCCACAGGACTGTGTCCCTTGGGAAAGTGATAGCAGCGGTCACCACCGGGGTTCGGTATAATGTACCCAACGATGAAGAACAAGGGGGCGTGACTATGCTCTACAAAAACTTTATTGACGGCCAATGGGTCGACACGGCAACGGGCAAGACGTTCAAATCGCTCAATCCTGCAGACACCAGCGACGAGCTGGGAGAATTCCCTGCGTCGAATGCTCAGGACGTCGAGCGTGCCGTCCAAGCCGCAGAGCGAGCATTTCGCGAATGGAGCAAGATCCCCGCGCCCAAGCGCGGCGAACTCTTGTTTGAGATCGGCGAGCGCCTCAAGCGCCACAAAGAAGATTTGGCGCAGATCATGACCCGCGAGATGGGCAAGGTCCTCAAAGAAGCCCGCGGCGACGTCCAAGAAGCGATTGATATGGCGTACTATATCGCTGCTGAAGGTCGACGCCTCTTCGGCTATACAACCCCCTCCGAGCTACCCCTCAAACACTGTATTAGCTTTCGTCGCCCTGTGGGGGTCGTCGGGGTTATCACGCCGTGGAACTTCCCCATCGCCATCCCAGGGTGGAAGATCTTTCCAGCTCTTGTGGCGGGCAACACCGTCGTCTGGAAGCCCGCGACCGACACTCCGCGCTGCGCCTATGAGTTCGTCAAAATCTTAGAAGACGCCGGGTTGCCCAAGGGGGTCGTCAATCTCGTCTTTGGCGGCGGCAATGACGTCGGCATCCCCTTAGCCAAGCACCCCAAAGTCGCACGGATCTCCTTCACGGGCTCGACGGAGACCGGCCGAGAGATTTATAAGTACGGAGCCGAGAAGCTCGCGAAAGTTCACTTGGAGATGGGCGGCAAGAACCCTATTATTGTGCTCGAAGACGCCGATCTCGATCTTGCCATAGACGGGATTCTCTGGAGCGCCTTCGGCACGACGGGCCAGCGCTGTACCGCATGCTCGAGATTGATTATTGAAGACGGCGTCTATGACAAGCTCTTAGAGAAGCTCGTCGAGCGCACGAAGAAGCTGCGCTTGGGGAACGGCTTAGACCCCACCGTCGACGTCGGCCCGGTGGTCAATCGTGCGGCGCTGGAGAAGATCGCGCGCTATGTCGAGCTCGGTGTGAAAGAGGGCGCAAAACTCTTATGCGGCGGCCAGATCGCCAAAGATGGCGACTTAGCCAAGGGCTTCTTCTTCCAGCCCACGATCTTTGCCGACGTCACCCCCACTATGCGCATCTTCCAAGAAGAGATCTTCGGGCCAGTGCTTGCGGTTACGAAAGCCAAAGATTTCGAAGACGCTATCGCGCTGGCGAACAATACTTCGTACGGGCTCTCATCGTCTATTTACACAAGAGACGTCTTCAAGGCCCATCGCGCGATGGACGAGATCGAGGCAGGCATCACGTATATTAACAGTGGGACGATTGGTGCTGAAGTCCATCTGCCCTTTGGCGGGATAAAGAACACGGGCAATGGCGGGCGCGAGTCGGGCTGGACAGCTATCGATGAGTACACCGAATGGAAGACGATCTATATAGATTTCTCAGGGCGCTTGCAGAAGGCCCAGGGGATCGACTAGTAATCTAGATCACATACATAGCCGTGCCGCGCTCGGTATAATGGAGCCCAAAGCATAAGGGAAGTCTGTGACTTGTTCGACTCTGAAGACGATGCTGATTGTGAAGGAGGTTTACCGTGAAGCCTAAAGGGATCCGACGCGCGGTACAGGTTTTTTTTCTCGCCGTGCTGGTGGGGGTAGGAGGTGGCCTGATCGGCACAGCCAGCACAACTGTGCTGGATATCGCCGATGCTAACCAAGACGTGACGATCTTCGGTGCCAACGCCAAAGACTTTCTGACGGACTTCAATTCGATTGCTGTCGGAGACGTCAACGGTGACGGGTTCAACGATTTGATCCTAGGCGCTCCCGCTGCTGACGTCGAAGAGGGTGACCGGCGCGACGCTGGGAAAGTTTACGTAATCTATGGGCGCTCCAGCTTGGAGAGCGTTTACGATCTCGCGAAATCGCACGCGGATATCGTCGTGACAGGGGCGCGACCAGGGGATATGCTGGGCACGTCCGTCGCCGTTGGTGATATTAACGGCGATGGCCGTTTAGATTTAATTATCGGCGCGGCAGGTGCTGATGGCCCCGATGGGCTGCCTGAACGGCGTCGTGACGCTGGCGCTGTCTATGTGATCTTCGGCCGTCCGGCCCCTTATAAGCTCATAGATATCTTCGATGGCGATCAAGATATTACGATTCATGGTGAGGCGCCGGGGGATCGCTTTGGGGCTTCCGTGGCGACGGGTGACCTCAACGGCGACGGGATCGCTGATTTAATTGTCGGGGCGACCGACGCTGACGGCCCGCGCAAGGAGCGCGCCAATGCCGGCCAAGTCTATGTTTTTTTGGGGAGCACGAGCTTCCCACGCACGATCGACCTTGCTCGTCGCGATGCTGACATAACGATCTTCGGGAGAAACTCGACAGATCAATTGGGCAACGTCATTGTCAGTGGCGAGGTCAACGGCGACGGCTTCGACGATCTGATTATCGCTGCCCACCAGGCCGATGGCCCCGGTAACGGGCGCAACAACGCCGGCGAAGTCTATATCTTCTTCGGGACGACGACGCTGCCGACACGAGTTGACTTGGCCAAGGATCGCCCTAATGTATTGATTTACGGAGCCGACGCGGGAGATACGCTCGGTGTCTCTGTAGCTGTTGGTGATCTTAACGGCGACGGCGTCAAAGATATTCTCATGGGTGCGCCGGGGGCGAGCGGGCCGCAGAATAAGCGCCCTGGAGCTGGAGAAGTCTACGTGTTCTTAGGCGGCGCGCTCCTGCAAGATGTTTATGACTTTGCCCGAGGGCAGTACGATATGGTCGTCTATGGCGCTGAAGCCGGGGATCGTCTAGGGCGTGCCGTGGCTTCAGGGTTGATCGGTGGAGCAACATTTGATGATCCTTACTGGGATCTGGTGCTCGGCGCAGATTCGGCCGACGGCCTAGAGAACCGACGACGCAATGCTGGTGAAGCATATCTGATCTTAGGGCAGAGCCCTCTGCCCAAAGTTATTGATCTAGCGGCGAGGGACGCGCCTGTGACCGCGGTCTTTATGGGCGCTGAAGCTGATGACCGGCTGGGCAGTGCCGTCATTGCTGGCGACTTGGACGGCGATGGCTTTGCTGAGGTGATCTTAGGGGCGCTGAACGCCGACGGAGAAGAGAACTTGAAGCCCGATTCAGGCGAAGCGTATATCTTCTTTGGGAGTCGGTTTGGGCCGCCCAATCAGCCCCCCATTGCCAATGCTGGTCCCGACCAGACAGTCAAGGTGGGCCGTACAGTGACGCTGGATGGTTCGGCGTCGTTTGATCCGGAGGGCAGCCCCTTACGCTTCCAATGGAGAATCGTCTCTGCGCCATCGGGGAGCACTGCCGCTCTGACCGATGCCGACACCGAAAGCCCAACGTTTGTGCCTGACGTCGTTGGTGACTACGTGATTGAATTGGTCGTCACGGACAACCGTCGGCAGACTGGGAGCGATCTAGTGCTTGTGAGAGCCGTCGCGAATCGCGCGCCGGTGGCGAAAGCTGGCCCTGACCAGACTGTCACTGTTGGGACACTCGTTACGCTTGATGGGAGCCAGTCCCAAGACCCCGATGGCGACCCGATCACGTTCACGTGGAGCTTTGTCTCCCAGCCTGAAGGGAGCACTGCGACCCTCACAGATGCCGATACCCCTAAGGCCAAGTTCACCCCCGATGTCGCAGGTGACTACATTATTGAATTAATCGTAACTGACTCCGATGGAGCTGTAAGTTCTGATACCGTGAAGGTCACAGCCAAGGCACCAGCTCGTTTGAAGGGCGACGTGGACAACGACGGCGACGTCGATATTATCGACGCGAAGCTCGCTGCAGAGTTTATCGTGGGCTTGCGCGACTTAGACGGGCCGTCACGGTGGGCTGCTGACGTGCGCGCCCCGTGTCAGCCCGCTCCAGGGAGCGCCGAGAACATCGACGTCACGGACGTGCGCTGGATCGCGGAGTTCGCTATCGGTGTGCGCACGGAGATGTTCTGCTATGAAGTGCCCTTGCCCATGGCAGCAGTGAAGACGCTGGCGCCGTTGCGCGTGCGCTCCTTACACAGAATGATCGAGTTCTCCGCCCCGATGGGCACACAGATCTCAGTGAGGATCTTCGACATGCTCGGACGTCCAATCTATTACGCTGAGTCGTCTTCAGGGACGCTGCGCTGGGCCTTGGAAAACCAAGCAGGTCAAACCGTTGCCAACGGCATCTATCTTGCGGTGCTGGAGCTGTGGGACGGGACGGAGCGCACAGTGCAGGTGCGCAAGCTCGTCGTGCAACGGTGACATATGCTACTTTGGCGCCGTAACAACAGTTACATACAAACTGCACAAGATGAGTTACAATGGCCATGGTGAAAAGAACTCATAAGGCAGGTCATCGACCATGCTAAGAAGATTGATACAGCGAGCAGCGCAGCGCACTGGTGAAGGGAGGTTTTCAAGCGTGGGTATGAAGCAGAAGTTGTGGTTGTTCGTGCTGGTGCCGATCTTGGTGTTGGGCTGGTCAGCAGGCGCGTGGGCTGACGACGAGACGGACGTCTTCAACGCCAACGCAGGGAATACTGAGCCTAACCCCAACCCCGGTGAGAACTTCGTCGTCATCCAAGACGTGATCGTCTCCGATCCTGGGCCGTTCGGCGATACGACCCCAGACAGTTTTCCCACGGCCATCGAGACAGTGACGATCCGTAAGATCGGTGGGACGTTGGAAGATCACTTTGTGATCGCTCTGAGACTCTATCTTGATGACGGCGATGGTCTCTTCGATCCGACAGTAGATCGGCTTTTGGGAGCAGTGAACGCGCCGAGACTCAGCGATGGTGTGGTCTTTGGGCGTCAGGGAGAGCTGTTGGTCTTGGTGCCCAACAACGGCTCGGCAGAGTTCTTCGTTGTAGCTGACTTCGCCAACGACGCGCCCGACGGCGCGACCTTGCGCACCAGCTTTGACTTGACTGTCGGGGATAGCTTGATCGGCGGCCCGACGACGACGTCGAGGATAGACAGCGCCACGTCGCTGCCCATCTTGAACTTTGACGCGGGGCTTCCCGTTCCCACGGGATTCATTCGCATCACCGCAGCGACGGGAGACGCTGAAACCGACGTCATTGACGAGACCCCAGCGCGCACGGCTCGTCCGGGTGACTCTGTCGTCTTGCAAGAGTTCTTGGTCTCCGATCCGGGCGTCTCCGGTGACGCTGTGCCCGACGGCTATGGCACCTTGATACGTTCGGTCACGGTGCGCAAGGTCGGCGGCACGATCTCCAGCGATAAGATCTTAAGATTAAGACTCTTCCGGGCCAGCCCGCGCACCCCACCTGGCTGGGATGAGAAAGACGAGCTTTTAGCAGTCGTGAATTCTCCCGATCTGGAGCGCGGGGTCGTCTTCGGCGACGGCGGACGGCGCCTCATGCGCGTCAACGACAATGCTGAAGAGCGCTTCTATGTCGTCGCTGACTTGGCACCGGTGGGCTTTGTCAACGGCGATACGCTGCGCACGAGTGTCGAGATCGTCGCTCGTGATGACAAGACCGATCCAGGGGAGCTCTCGTCAGCGATCGAGACGCCCATGCCCGTTGTCGCGTCGAATCAGCTCATCGTCGAAGTTCCACCGCCGACGCTGATCATTGGGTCGGCTTCGATCACGGGGAAAACGAGAATTCCCATTATGATTCGCTTCGTGCCTGCACCGGGGCTGGGCGAATTGCAGATCGGCCCCGATGGCGCGCTGACGTTCGATCCGAATGTCGTGCAGGTGCTGACTATCAAGGGTGTGGGGCCGTATATCGTTGACTCGGTGAACATCGATTCGACGGAGGGGCGGGCGCAGTTCACGCTGACGCTCAAGCCCGGGCGCACCCCGCTCAACGAGGGCGTCATCGCCGAGATCGAGATTGACAAAGCTCCCGATGCCCCTGTGGGCGAGTCTGTGCGAATAGACATCGAAGACATCGAAGGCATCGAAGTAGTAGACGTCTTCCGTGATGCTGCCGGGCGGGATCTGCTGCCCGATATCGTCCCGGGCACGATCACGATCAAGCTCATCAAGGGCGACGTGGACGGGGACGGCGTCGTCACCATCAGTGATGCGCGCTTGGCTGCTCGCTTCATCTTGGGGCTGGAGACCCTGACCCCAGAGCAAGAAGAAGCTGCGGACGTCGCGCCGCCCATGGGCGTCATCGACGCGACTGATGTGCGCTGGATCGCTCAAGCTGCCTCAGGGTTGCGCAAGCTCGAACAGTCCAACGCTGCGCTCGCCCCGTTAGCCACAAATAAGTCCGCGCGCACTCTGACGGCAAGGCTGCGCGCTGGGACACTCGAGGTGCGCGTCTCTGGGCAAGGCATCGCCCAGACGACTGTGCGCCTCTTCACGCTCACGGGCAAATCCGTGACGACGGTGCAGGCCTCCGGGCCGGTAGTGCGCCTAAGCGAGGGTGATCTCGCGGGGCTGCCCAACGGCGTCTATCTCTACACTGTGACGGTGCTTGGCCCTGATGGGGTCTGGCAGAGCGACGTGCGCAAGTTCGTGCTTGTACGCTAATACCCACGCGGCGATCCCCACGACGACGTCAGAGACTGCGCTCGTGCGGGATCGCTCTATTTTTTGTAGCATTGACAACGAGGTGATCCGAGGTGGTGCAGATGCAGCGTGTTCGTATCGGTGTTGTCTTGGTTCTCGTTGGCTTGCTTGGTGGTTGTCTGCCAGGGCAGAAGCCCGGCCCGCAGCCTCCACACGCTGCTTTTTCAGTCACGCCCGTTACCCCCAAAGTGGGGGAAGAAGTCGTCTTCGACGCTTCGGAATCCAAAGACCCCGATGGGCAGATCACAGAATATCTCTGGGACTTCGGCGACGGTTCTCCCGCTGAGAGTGGCCCAGTCGTCATCCACGTCTACGACGCCGTGGGCCAATATACTGTAAAACTCACGGTCACCGATGATCAAGGGCTATCAAGTAGCGCAGAGAAGACTTTGACGGTTGTGCAGAGCGCCGTAAGTGCTGTGAAAAAATCTCTCACAGCGCCGGGGCAAGGCCCCTCGGGGATCGCTTGGGACGGTTCAGCTCTCTGGGTCGTAGACACTCAAGACTTCGAGACGTACAAGCTCTACAGAGTTGACCCGCAGAGCGGGAGCGTCTTGAGTTCGTTTGAAGTCCCGACGATCATCCCTGATGCATTAACATGGGATGGCAGCCGGCTCTGGCTCGTCGATGGCGTCGAGTCGAAACTGCTGCAGATTGACCCGTCTAATGGAAAAGTCTTGAAATCGCTGGCTGCGCCGGGGACGTACCCCACAGGGATCGCCTGGGACGGCAGCGCGCTGTGGGTTGCCGATGCCGATGATCTCAAGATTTACAAAATTAACCCTATCACGGGCAAGGTCATAGACTCTTTTGATGCGCCAGGGTTCTTCCCCACGGGGCTGGCCTGGGACGGCCAGTACTTATGGCACCTAGACACCATGAGCATCTATAAGCTCGATCCCAACGGCGGAACGGTGCTCGCTGAATACGAATCTCCGCGGGAGCAGCTCGCTGATTTGACGTGGGACGGGCAGTTCTTGTGGGCCAGCGACGAGGAGAGCAAGCAGCTGGTGCAGCTGGGGTTTTGAGCCATAGCGTTTGAATCACGGAAAGCACGGATGAGCGCTAAGGATCGTACTTCGGGATGAGCTTCAGACGCTTGAGATCAGTGAGACCCCAGCCGGCAGCTTCGATCATCGCCTTGCGGGCCTTGGGCGAAAAAGCATCGCTCTCCTTGTGGAAGACGACTTCAACGCGTCGGCCATCGGGATGGCGATATATGCGGTGACTGCCTTGTTGACGATCCAGGAGAAAGCCCCCTTTTTCTAGAGCACGGACTATCTTACGAGCCGTGAGATTCTTTAGGGCGAGTGGCAGGGCCATTATACTGTTACAGCCACCAAGGGCTCTGGGGAGACTTGGACGATACCCTCTGTCGGCACCGGCTCTCCGTGAGCTAGAAGGGATTCGACGTAGACCTGAACGGCCTCTTGGATATTTTTCAGCAGCTCCTCTTTGGTATAGGCCCAGGTGTGGCAGCCGGGCAGAGCGGGCACAGAGGCGAAATAGGCCATGCGCCCATCTTCAAAAGGATCCTCCTCGATGACGACTTTGAAGATGTACGTTTTCATGTGTACGTCAGTATAGCACACGGGTAGAAGCATGTGCAAGTCTGGGGCAAACTGCGGGAGGTACAGAAGTGAGCATCCTGCCGTGCTTTCTGTGCTTCTCTGTGCTTTCCGCGATTCAATTCCCCCCTACTGTAGTGTAAATTACTGACACCTGGCCCCTGAGGGGGTATCATAGCTCCATAGGAAGGTTGGCGCATGTCTTGGGAAAAATGCGCTTATCGCAAGAAGGAGGTGCGCGAGCAGACGGAAAATCTCTCGGCTATGGTTCTTCGGAGCGATCTGATCCACACACAAAAAGGAGGTTTCTCTATGCGTGGCAGGAAGTTATGGGCAGTATGGGGTGGAGTGGCTGTGCTGCTGGTGGGGGCTATCGGGGTCTTCACGGCGCTGGCGACCCCTCCCTCGGGCAATGCAGAGGCGGATTTTAACTTTGTGGCTCCTGGTACAACGACTGTAGGGCCAACCGATCCAGATATCCTTGCGCCGTTAACAGCGTTTGATTCCGTAGCACCAGTACCAATTGAACGGTTTGTTGATTTCGACGCTTCTGGCAACTACACTCCTGGTGAGCCTATATATAGTCAGGCAGTTGCTGGCCCTGTAGCAGCTGGGAATACCCGTTTAACAAGCTTTAATGGCTTTCCAGCAGGGAGCGTAGTTGCATTAGGCGATCCTGATGTTGGGTTAGTGACAACAGCTTTTCCACCAACAGATATGTATGTCGACCAAGATGCGTCAGGTAACTACACTCCTGGCGAACCTATCTACCGCGATGTGGATTCCAGCGGTAATGTATCGGCTGGGGATTTAAGGCTTCTCTTTATTACCCCTACCTATGTCAACCCTGGTGACTTCGCCGTCCTCAGCGATATCATCGTCACCGACGGCGCTGGCGGGACTATTAACGCGCCGCTGAACGTGGATCGCGTCTGCGTGGCCAAGACCGACGGCAGCACCGTCCGCGATAGCGATCTCCTCGAGCTGCGACTCTATAGAGAGAACAACAAAGCTCCAGGGTTCCAAGGTTTCGGTCCTAACGGCGATGATCTGTTGGACATCGTGCCCAACCCGGACTTGACCGTCGCTGCCGGAGATGAAATCTGCGCGAACGGCGTGCAATTCGGTGACATCGGCGTCTTGCTCTTCAGCGTGCCAAACACCACCCAAAGGCTGTACATCGTCGGCACGTTCTCCCCGGCAGCGCAGCGCGGGGATCACCTGCAACTCATCGTCAAGATGTTCGCTGCTGATGATCTCCTTGGCGGCGGCACCAGCTCGGCGTTCATCAACGGCGCCGGTGACGGGTCTCTGACGAAGACAAGCCCCAACGTGACTATCATCGGCGGTCCGGCTTTGGGGGACGTCTTCGTCATTGACGAGACGGCGAGCCTGGTCGGGTCGGCCGCGCCGGGCACGAAGATCGTTCTCCAGCAGTTCTCCATCGAGAACAGAACGAACAATCTTGTGCCTATCGAGCGCATCACGGCTTTTGCGGACGGCTTCCGCAACGGCCAGCCCAACGACAGCGTGCTTGCGGGCATCACGCGCGTGCGGCTCTTCCGCGAGAGCGGCAGCACCGGCCCGGGCTGGCAAGAGGGCGATGAGTTACTCGGCACCGTCACGCGCCCGGACTTGGTGAGCGGGGCGCGCTTCGGCGGCAATCGCCGCACGCTCATCACCATTCAGCCCAACTCGGTGCAGCGATTCTATATCGTCGTTGATCTGGCTGCGGGGATGAACGATGGCGACGTCATCCAGGGGGCGGTCGAGGTCTCCGCTAGCTCTGGCGCGATGCCTGCCCCGCCGAAGATCACCGTGGCGGGAGGAAGCTGGGAGATCGAAGCCCCGGCAGCGACGATCGGCTTCAGCCCAACCCCGGCGCTCTTAAGCAGCAAGACCAAGGTGAAGGTCACGGTGCAGAACGTGCCCTCGCCGGGGCTGGATGTGATCAGCGGGGTCATCTCCTTCGATCCCGATATCATTCAGGTTGTCGCTACGGCTCAGGGCCCCTATCGAGTGCGCGGGTTGGGGAACTATCTTGTAGAAGATGTCATCGTAGATAACAACGGTGGTACGATCGAGTTCCTCGTGAGTCTGAAGCCTGGCCGCAGGCCCTTGACGGGCAGTGGCGACATCATGGAGATCGAGTTCGAGTCAGCTCCAAATGTCAACCCCGGCGATGAGTCGCCCTTGGATATCGAGATCGACCAAGCGTTGGATACCAACGGGAACGACTTGATCTTCGACCCGGTGAGCGGCATCGCGCGCATCCGGATTATCATGGGCGATGTGGACGGCGACGGCGTCGTCACCCGCCGCGATGCACGGCTACTAGCACGCTGGATCTTGGGCCGCGCGGTGCTCACAGCGATCCAGAAGAAGGCTGCCGATGTGGATCACTCGTGTCCAGCCAGCACGAATTGGGAGACACTGGCGCCGGGCGACTGTGTCAATGAGACCGACGTGCGTTGGATCCGTGAAGCTGCAGCAGGCTTGCGCACTCTCAGCTCGAGTGCGAACTTACAGACGCTTAGTCGCGGGCTGACGGTCTTGGCGCTGCCGTCGGGCGGGGTGGAGTTCCGCGCGTTGAACGCTGAGCGAATGGGCGTGCAGGTCTTCGCTCTGTCGGGCAGCTTGGTCTTCAGTGCCGAGACGACCACGGGCGTGCTGCGCTTCGAGGGCATCTCGAATCGGGGCAGTCGCTTGGCCAGAGGCGTCTATCTGTACATCGTGACGCTCTACGGGCGCGACGGCTCAGTCTGGCGCAGCGAGGTGCGAAAGTTCATCGTGCGGTAAAAACGCTGTTGTTGTAGCAGAGAGAAAGCTAAAAAAGAGCGAGCGAGCAAGGGCCCCCTGGGGTCTCCTAGGGGGCTTGTTTTTTTAAAAACAGCTCTTGACTTTTGAATGTGCTCTGTGCTACAATGCTTTCCGATAAAAAGGGTGGCAGACTTGGGAGTTACGGGGGAAAAAGGAGGTCTTGCCTATGAAGAGGGTGGCAGTCCAAGGTCTTGTTATGGGGGTGTGTTTATTTGTTGTTATCTTGAATGGACTGATATGTCTGGCGCAGCTCAATGCTCCTCAAACTCCCAACTTTACGATTGATGGCGGCTCGCCATCGAAAGGGACTTCGTTCGTCGCGGCAGTCTTTTTGATAACAGAGCCATCTGGCGGTCAAAGTGGTGATACACTTAAGGGGATCGTGATCTCCAATAGCCCTGCTTCAGCTCCGCAAGCCCAAGGCGCTGATGTGGCTTCGGTGAGTCTCTATATTCGTGATACTAGCTCTTTTTCTTGTAGTGTGAGCGATTTCAACACTAGCTCTGGCTCTAATGGGCTTGTGTCTGCCAACTGGTCGCTCGTTTCGGGCGTGTCTGGCCCTCTATCAGGGAATTTTAATATAGCAATCGGCTCTGGCGGTGGCGTCGAAATCAGCACTTTCATCCCATTCCCCGATAACACTACACGATGTTTTGCCATCGTCATTCAGCTTAGTAATACAGCTACTGCTGGACGCAAGTTCCGTTTACAAGTGGCAGCGCGCAAGGGCGATAATAATCTGACCGCACCGACCACACTGAACGCTTTTGAGAACGTCATCAAGGAGGGGCCTTCGGTCACGGATCAAGCGTTAGGATCAAGCTTCAGCACAGTTAACGCTGGAGCGACCAACCAGGTCTTGCAAATCTTACAGCTTGGAGACTCTGAGCGTGGAACAAATGGCTCTACGAATGGCAATCTCGACCCGGATGGGAACTCTGCTGTACTGACATTCGGTAGTGGTGCACAATGCCGATGCTCCTGCTCCGAAGGCCGATAGCAGCGATATCATAGCTTTGAAACTCTTTTACATACCTACCAGCGGAGGGAGCACTTGCCCAGCCCCTCAATCGAACGGGAATCCTCCAGCAGCAGCCGTTCAGATTGCTTCGCTCAGCGGGGGAGCCTTAGCAAACTTTGCGACGACAGGCGTGACCTTCAGTGGCCTAGCAATTTTTGTCAATGATGAAGCTGTGGGTAACAACATGGGGTGCTTGTACGTTGTAGCTGATCTCTTGGGCGTTAATGGGAGAAACTTCAAGACCACAACAGGGGTCTCCGGGGTCGAGGGCCCCTCAGGGTCATTTACTGACGTGCCCCCTGGGGGAGCACCTGCAGGGACGGTGAGGACTATCTCCGGCACAGCTTCCGCAGGCTGTGAGACATTTTCCGCCCTCACGGGCATCGGCCCAAGCACTATCTTGCGAGGGACTGTCGGCTTTGATGCTAGTAATCTCAACGGGCGTGTCATGGAGTTCCGGTGCGTGGATACCGATCCTGATACCAGCTCCGTCACGATCAATAGCGTCACGATCACTCAAGCCTCAGGGGCGACGGCGCAAGCGGGCAGTGACATCAGTCGCATTGCCATCTATCAATGCGCAGGGACGTGCACATCAGGAGACATCAACGCTTCCCAGCGCGTCGGATCGGTCACGGTCACTAGCTTCCCCGTGACAATCCCCCTCTCATCAGCGCTTATTCCCGATAACGGTAGCGATACCTTCGCTGTCGTTGTAGATGTCCCCACTGGGGCTACCGTTGGACGAACAATTCAATTTGTGCTCACGGCGAATGTCACGGAGGGCAGTGTGACACTGACGCATGGGCCGGTGACTGACGATCTCGCGTCGACTATCCAAGCTGGACCAAGTTGCGATTTATCACAAGTCAGAATCGTGCCAGCGACGCCTTCACGGGTTCGCTTCACGCAGCCATCGCAACAACGGACGATCCGCGTAGTCATCTACAATAACAGCGGGCAGACTATTAGTATTGACGATGTCGTGGAACTGTATGATGAGTTGCTGATTGTCTCGACGGCTCCTGATCTTCCCGTGACGGTCAATAACCGAAGGCGCCAGATCCTCCGAGTGACTGTGGAGGGTCCTGAAGAAGTGCCAGCTACGTTCTGGCGCCCGTATTTTGACATCACCTTCACCTGTGCTGATGGAACCAGCGACACGCGCCCAGCGTCTAGAGCGTCACAAGCCCTAGAGGTCCGCAAAGTCATTGCTGAAGCTGTAGGAGAAACTCTCCGTTTTTCGGTGCAGGGGCACTCTATCTCTGGGATTTCTGTGCAGCTCTTTGACTTAATGGGGCGTGTGGTTGGTCAAGCAGATGCTGATGGGCCTGTCGTGATGCTGAAGGCTCAAGACCGTTCTGGACAGCGTTTAGCTCCAGGGGTCTATCTCTATATCATGACGGTACGCAGCCCGGATGGGCAGGTCTGGCGCAGCGAGGTGAGAAAGCTGATAGTGAGGTAAAATCACAGAAGACCAGGAAGAGCTGGGGGTCTCGCCCGCGCGGGGCCCCCGGAATGGTTCTATAGACCTGATCCCAGCCCCCCTGCGGGACAGAAACCCCGCGGGGGCTGTTGGTTTCTCTGAAAGGTGGCAAGCTGTACGACCAAGCTATATAATCTCTCCGTGGTGATTCCCATGCAGGGGTTCCCACGCATCACCGTTGACCCAAAGGTTTGCAACGGCAAGCCTTGTATTCGCGGGCTGCGTTTCCCCGTCTCGCGCCTCTTGGGACTCCTTGCTGCAGGCGAGACCAAGGAGACCATTCTACGAGCTTACCCATATTTGGAACCCGAAGACATTGATGAAGCCCTGCGCTATGCTGCAGCACTCGCTGAAGACGAAGTGCTCGAATTCACTGCATGAAGTTTTTGATCGACATGCCCCTCTCCCCAGACCTGGTCGGTTGGCTTAAGCAGCGCCAGTGGAGGAGCTGCCGCGCTCTGTGATTGTGGTAGATCGTCGCCGGATTCGCCGTCGGCGCTTGCCGATCAGATGAAGATGAGCCGGGGGTCTTGCGGGCGCGGGGCTCCCGGAGTTGTATAGACCTAACCCCCGGCCTTTGCCGACCCAGGAAGGGGCGAAGCGGTTTGGTGCAGCCTTTGTATAAGATACGGTCGCACCAAACGCTTCGGAGTTTCCCCCCTCACGCTTTAGGGGAGGGGGCTAGGGGGAGAGGTCCCGAACAGATTGTGACATACGTCACCGACAATAGAGTCACAGTTCTCGTATAATGGTGCCATGAGCGATCGTG
>JAUQPG010000056.1 GCA_030550495.1 Candidatus Bipolaricaulota bacterium
GCAACCATCGGGGGCATGGTCGCCAACAACGCTGCCGGCATCCAAGCGATCAAATACGGCGCGACGAAAGATTATGTCTTAGCTCTCGAAGTCGTGCTCGCTAACGGAGAGATTCTCAAAGTAGGCAATCGCGCCATGCGCACGTCGTCAGGATATAACTTAGTTGGGCTTTTCGTCGGCTCTGAAGGGACGCTGGGGATCTTTACAGAGATCACGCTGCGTCTGGCAGGCATCCCCAAAGAAGTCTCGGCAGCGGTAGCAGCCTTCCCGACACTCGAACAAGCTGCTCAAGCCGTCGTGCAGATCGTGCAGGCTGGGCTAGACCCAGCAGCCCTTGAGCTGCTTGATCCCGGCTGTATACGCGCGATCAATTATCTTAAGAATCTCTGTCTCGCTGAGCAGCCCACGCTCTTTCTAGAATTCCGCGGCCATGCTCTCGAAGTCGTGCGCGACGATCTACAGTTTGCTCAAGAGCTCTGCGCCCAGAACGGCTGCACGCACTTTTCAAGCGCTCTAGGCCAAGAGGAGCGCAACAAGCTCTGGGAGGCGCGCCATCACTTAGCGTATGCTGCTGCAGCTTTGAATCCTGGCAAACGCGCCATCGTCGTCGACGTTGCTGTGCCCATCTCAAAGTTCCCGACAATGATTGAGTTTGCCCGACAGAAGCTCACGGAATATCGCTTAAACGGGCCGGTCTTCGGCCACGCCGGCGACGGCAATTTTCACGTGGGGATCTTCTATAACCCCGAAGACCCCGACGAGAAAGCCCGCGCCCAAGCAGCCAACGACGCCATCGTCTTTCAGGCCCTTGAGCTTGGAGGGACAGCGACGGGCGAGCACGGCGTCGGGCTAGGGAAAATTAAGTTTATGCAGGCAGAACACGGCGCCAGCTATGAGCTGATGAGACAGATCAAGAGACTCTTAGATCCTAACGGCATTCTTAACCCAGGGAAGATCTTCGCGTGAGCGATCGTATCGAACGCTTTATGGACGAGCTGGAGCGCGTCGCGGGCAAGGCCCAGCGCGCTCGATCAGAAGAGCACGCTCTGGAGATTCTCTTAGAGATTCTGCGCTCGCGCCAAGCACGCACTCTCGCCCTTGCGCCATTCGCCCTTGCGCCACACGTGGAGAGCTTGGTACGCAAGGGCGGCTACGAGCTAGTCAGCGGGCGCGAGATCGCCCGCGCCGACATCGGAATCTCTGGGGCGGATCTCGCTATTGCTGAGACGGGCTCATTGCTCATCAGCCATGACGGGATCTCAGAGTTGGTCGCGGCGCTGCCCCCCGTGCATATCGCCCTCATCCGCGCCCATCAGATCGTCGAGACGCTCGACGAGGCGTTTGCGTTCTGTCAGAGAGAACTCGAGCGTGCCCCACAAGATTTCGTCTTTGTGACTGGGCCAAGCCGCACAGCTGATATTGAGCTCACCCCCGTGATCGGGGTGCACGGGCCACAAGAGCTCTTCGTCATCGTGATCTAGGGGGCCCGCGAGACGATCAGCGTGACGCGATACTCTGCGGGATTAATGAGGCGCTCGCTGAAGCGCTCCGGCTTGAGGGAGACAAAGCGAATACGATAGCCCGCATAGAGAGCTTCTTGAGGGTCTACAGTCGAATTGATAGTGATCACAGTCTCATCGCTGTCTTTAAGCGAGACGCCCAGGACGATCTTGGCGTTCCCAGCCCAGACACACTCGACATCCAGAGGGCACCGCGAGTCCTCAGGCACGCCGATAAAACGAATCTGGAGATTGCCAAGCTGGGCCCTCTCGCGGACAAAGAGCGTGAAGGGTTGATCGAGTTGGGCCTCCTTCACAACAGCGGGAGCACAGCCAATCAGATTTACTAGCCCTACGAGCACTAGCCCAATGAAAAATATAGAGCGCATATTTTTGTGGGAGGGACGACGGGATTTGAACCCGCGACGGTCGGCTCCACAGGCCGATGCTCTGCCAGGCTGAGCTACGTCCCTCGGGCGCGCCCGGCAGGACTCGAACCTGCAACCTGAGCCTTAGAAGGGCCCTGCTCTTCCTATTGAGCTACGGGCGCACGCTGCGCATGGGCTTCGCCTTCGCCGGCCATTGGCCGGCGAAGATGAACGTTAAGCGAAGCTTGTCCAGACGAAGTCTGGTGGAGCGGGCGACGGGAATCGAACCCGCGACACCTGGCTTGGAAGGCCAGTGCTCTGCCTCTGAGCTACGCCCGCGCCTTCCTAGGCTCATTCTAGCGTCCCTGGAGGACCCCGTCAAGAGGGAACCGTCCCCAGGGGGATTCGAACCCCCGTTTCGGCCTTGAAAGGGCCGTGACCTAGACCGCTAGTCGATGGGGACAAAAATGGTGGGTCGTGTAGGACTCGAACCTACAACCCTCCGGTTAAGAGCCGGATGCTCTACCAAATTGAGCTAACGACCCAACCGTTCTTATATTAATCAATCCGGCGGGCTCTGTCAAGCGCTCAAAAGAGAAAGACTGCGGCGGCCACCACGGTGGTCCAGCCGTCCCCGTTGACGATAGCCGTCTGGGTCTCGTTGCGCGTGCGCACGATCTTCCCCGACATCTTCCAGACTTGCTCTTTCTCGTCCCAGTTGGCCGTATCGTCAAATTCGATTCCCAACGTAGAAGCGAGCATCGAAGCTGCTAAATCTTCGGCGTAGTCGCCGGCTTGCTTCTCGTTCTGGCCGTAGGCATGGTGCTCGCTGAGATACCCGTAGGCGTCGGGATCCGCGGGCACGGCGCACCCGATAGACGCCGCGATCAGCCGACGCGGCTCGTTGCTGGAGCAGCGCGCCATAACGCAGAAGACGATCTGCCCCGGCTTGAGCTCCTTGAGCCCCTCAGATTTGGGAATGATCTTACACCGCGGCGGCAAGATGCTCGACACATGCACCAAGTTATATTTCTCGATCCCCGCATCCCGTAGGGCCGCCTCGAAAGACCGCAGCTGGTCCCGATGTGTCCCCACCCCCTTGGTGAAGAAGACCCGCGTTGGCACCAGGGGCAAGCCGTTCATCTCTGACCTCCTTTCAGAAAGTATCCGAGCATCTTGTAGACGAGCTTGGCCGCAAGGAAGTTCGGGCCCTCCATCCCGGCAATCGGGCAGAGCTCGACGACGTCACAGCCCAGCACCCTATAGTGCTTCCCAACGTATCGGAGAATGGTGAGCACTGTGTACCAATCGAGCCCGCCGGGCTCTGGAGTGCCCACAGCAGGCATGAGCGCCGGGTCGAAGACGTCCAAATCGACAGTGACGTAGACGGGATCGCGCAACCTGCTCAAGGCTTCGTCGATCTTGGCTGGCTGACTGTGAAGCTCATAGTCGAAGCAGACGTGGAGGTTCTGCGCCCTACGGATAAACTCGGCTTCTTCGGAGCTGAGCGCGCGGATGCCGATCTGCACTAAATTTATTCCCAACTCGTGCATCCGCCGCCCGACACAGGCGTGATTGAATTTTGTGCCCTGAAAGCTGTCGCGCAGATCGGCGTGAGCGTCGAGCTGCAAGACCGAAAAGCCCTTCAATCTCTTGCGCAGCGCCCGCACGGGAGCGAGCGTCAGGGAGTGTTCGCCCCCCAGCATCACGGGGAATTTGTCGCGCTCCAGAAGCCAACTGATAGCTTCTTCGACGCGCTGAATCGTCTCTTCAGGGCTGGCGGCCGAGGGCTCCAGTGGGGGCAGCGTGTGAATCCCTACGCGATAGGGTTCGCTCTGAAGCTCCTCGTCGTACAGCTCCAAGTGCGTTGAGGCTTCAATGATCGCCTGAGGCCCGTGGCGCGTGCCTGCTAGATACGACGTGGTAAGATCGTAGGGCACAGGGAGAACGACAGCACGTGCTGACGCAAAACGAGAGAACTCCGGAGGCAGCCCTCCGAAGTTCTGAGGCATCCAATACTCACGTTGCGGCGGGATCTCTTCTTCCGGCTCGTGATGCATCTTCGCCCAGCTTCGTGGAATCCCTCCCTTAGAACGTCTCGATAAAGCGAATATCGTTCTGATAGAATGTGCGAATGTCGTCCACGCCGTATTTTAGCATGGCCATGCGCTCCACGCCAAGTCCGAAAGCAAACCCCGTGTACTCTTCGGGATCATAGTCGACTTCTTGAAGGACTGCTGGGTCGACCATCCCCGCGCCGAGAATCTCGAGCCATCTTTCGGTGCCTTTGCGACGCACGTGCACTTGTAAGCTCGGCTCAGTGAACGGGAAGTAGTCTCCGACAAAGCGCGCCTCAAAATTCTTCCCGAAGAACTCTTCGATAAACGCTAAAATTGTGCCCTTCAGATGAGCTAAGGTGATGCCCTTATCCACCCAGAGCATCTCGATCTGATGAAAGACTGGGGAATGAGTGGCATCGGTCGCGTCGCGTCGGAAGCACTTCCCTGGAACGACGACCTTCACCGGCGGGCGACGGTGCTGCATCACGCGAATCTGCACAGGCGACGTGTGCGTGCGCAGGAGCAGATCGTCAAAGCCCTCAATATAAAAAGAATCCCAGTCGTCGCGGGCGGGGTGATCTTTGGGCATGTTCAGGGCTTCGAAGTTATAATAATCCGTCTCAATCTCCGGCCCGGTGACGACCTCAAAGCCCAGTCTGACAAAGATATCTTCGAGCTCCTTGGTGACCTGGGTTATCAAGTGCAGGCTTCCTAGCTTATAGTGGCGTCCTGGGAGCGTGACATCCAGCGCTTCAGCACGTAGACGTGCTTCTTTTTCGATGCGAGCACACTCTGCCAAGCGTCTCTCTAACTCAACAGTTAATGTCTCTTTGAGGGCGTTGAGGGCCCGGCCAGCTTCGGCGCGTTCCTGAGGGGGAAGGGTCTTTAGCGCGTCTAGAAGCTGGGCTAGCTGCCCCTTGCGCCCTAAGTATTTGACGCGAAACTCCTCGCAGAGCTTGACGCTCGAGAGCGCTTGCAGCTCCTGGAGAGCGTGTTGCTCCAGGGCCTTGGCCTTCTGTAGAAGCCCATCAAGCTGCATTGTGGCCATGGCGAAATTATAGCGTTAGAGGTTACTCTTGACAAGATAGGTCACTCGCAGGCGGTCTTAGCTCCTCCTTCAGTGATGCGTCCTTCGACCTGAGGAGAGACGCTCTCTCGGGCACGCAGCCCTTCTATGACGAGGTCAGCATCGATCATCTGGGTATCGAGAAAGTCCGTGCGGCTTTCGCGGAAGACCACGTAGCCATCGCCGCCGTTAGCAAGAAAGCTTGGGGCAGCGATCGAGTAAGTCGCTTCCAAGTCTAGGGGCTCTCTTCCCACGAAGACCTTGAGCACGCGCTCACCCGCAGGCCTAGTGCGATCAAAACTCAGGCAGAGCCCAGAGACCTGCAAGAAGCGCCCAGACCCCTGCTCGACTTGACTGACGCTGTTTTCCAGGGCAAGCAAGAGCTCTGACCCCTTCAAGCGAAAAGTCGTCAGCGTATTAGCAAAGGGGAGCACCGTAAGAATCTGTTCTATCGTGATCTCGCCGGCAGGAATCGAAGCCCGGATGCCTCCGCCGTTTTGAAACGCGATATCCGTGCCAAAGCGCTCACGATAGATGTCCGTGATCAAATTGCCTAAATTGGTCTCGTGGCGACGGACGAGCTCGCGTCGACCCTCCAGGTCAACGGTAGTCCGGGCGATGACTTCTTTAACCCTCACGGCAAGTTCATCAAGATAGGGCTGGAGAAGCGCCTCGATTCGAGGGTCCGATGCGATGACAGGGGCATTTGCTTGCACGTTGTGCTCTGTGGCGGGCAGGATGAGCAGATTCGCCGCGGTAGCTTTCGTAATCTTCTTAGTCGTGGGATCCACCATGAGATCGAGCTGGCCTAGCACAGTCCCCAAGCGCCCCAAGAACGGGCCTTCGCCAGCACGCACAAAGATCCCATTAGGATGCTCGAGCTCCGTCGGTTGATCGGGGATGAGTTCTGCGACATCACTGAGAGTATCTAGAGAATCGCGAGTGACGATGCCCCGAAATCCGTAGGTATGGCCTCCGATGATAACGTCGAGTTCTGGGATGGCTCGCAAAAGCTCAAGATCTTTCTGATTCTCTTGATGCGTGACGGCGATCCAGAGATCAGCTTCCTCGCGATGCTGGGCTAGCACCCTTCGCACAGCGGAGACAGCATTGGAGAAGAGGACGCCTTCTGGGGGACTGGACGAGTTGGGCGTATTGGGGTTGGCTATGCCGATGACCCCGACTCGCATATTCCCGAATTTTTTGATGAGGAAAGCTGGCTGCGGCTGTGATAATCCTAGATGTTCAAAGCCCTCAATGTTCGCTGCAACAAAGGGAAACTGGGCCAGCTCGACAAGCTTTTTATAACGCTGCTCGCGCGGCTCGAAGTCAAACTCATGATTGCCAGGGACCATTAAGTCATAGCCCATGGCGTTCATTGCGAGGATATCAGGCTCGCCACGAAAGACCGTCGAGAGGGGCGTGCCTACGAGAATATCGCCGGAGTCTACAAGCAGAACTCCAAGGCGATTCTTCTGGGCATCAGCGCGCTGCTGGGCGATGAGCGTTGCCCGTGTAGCCAGACCGCCGTAATCTAAAGAAGGATTGCCACCGCGCACGGGAAGCGCCTGACCGTGATGCTCTTGGGTGTGCAGAATGCGAATCCCTACAACGTCGTTCGATACGTTGACGCTGCTCTGTTTTATAAACACTACGAGCAAGAGTGAGAGCGCAAGCGCGGCCAGCCACCACCAGACGGATTT
>JAUQPG010000017.1:0-15605 GCA_030550495.1 Candidatus Bipolaricaulota bacterium
GACCGTGCCAAAATATTCTCTGACGAGCTCAGGGTACTCCCGCAGGCCTTCGTCCATGCTCAAGAAGATGACGCCCTTCTTCGCTAAGTCTTCGCGAATCGAGTGATAGAGCACCTCGCTGTCGTATTGTGCCCCAACCCCCGCTAAGAATTTTCTCTCAGCCTCGGGAATCCCCAAGCGATCAAAGGTCTTCTTCACTTCCTCAGGGACGTCATCCCAGCTGCGCGCCCTTTTGTCCGATGGAGTCGCATAGTACGTAATGGTGTCAAAATTGATCCCCGAGAGATCGCCGCCCCAGGTGGGCATGGGCTTCTTCAGAAAGATCTCATACGCTTGCAGACGAAACTCGCGCATCCATACGGGCTCATTCTTGATCGCCGAGATCTCTTCGATGACCTCGCGAGAAAGCCCGGGCTTCAAGACATACTTATACTTGTCCGTGGGGTAGCTGAACGCATAGCGCGAGTAATCGCGGTCATAGACAGCTTGCTCCTTCTCAACCGGACGCTTCTTCTCCCCCAGATGGCGCACTTCTTCGATCTTCTTGGTCATCGTTCCATCACCTTGGCGTTGTTATTCGTCTTGTTCATTAGCCAATCGTACCCCTTGGCTTCAAGCTCGTGCACGAGACTCTCGTCGCCGCTGCGCACGATGCGCCCGTCGATCATGACGTGCACATAGTCGGGCTTTAAGAAATTCAGAATGCGTTGGTAGTGTGTGATCACTAATGCCCCAAAGTCTGACCCGCGTAACTGGTTTACAGCTTCAGCGACGATCTTCACAGAGTCGATATCCAAGCCCGAATCGGTCTCGTCTAAAATCGCGATTTCAGGCTTTAGGATATGCATCTGGACGATCTCCGCGCGCTTCTTCTCTCCCCCAGAGAACCCGACATTGAGATAGCGTTGGGCGAACGACTCGTCCATCTTCAAGAGCTTCATCTTCTCTTGAAGTTCTTTACGAAATTGTGAGAGTGCCTTGGCGTCGGCTTTCTTGTCGGTAGGGCCGTCCGTGCCTTGCTCCATCATGGCTTTCTTAGCTGCCCACAAGAAGCGCCCCAGCGGGACACCTTGAATCTCTAGAGGATACTGAAACGCCAAGAAGAGCCCGAGCCGCGCACGCTCATTCGGCTCCAGCTCCACAATATTCTGCCCTTTAAAGAGAATCTCTCCGTGGGTGACCTCGTACTTGGGATGGCCCATCAAGGCCAATGCCAACGTGCTCTTGCCAGAACCGTTGGGCCCCATGATCGAGTGAACCTCGCCCGTCTTGACCGTGAGCGTCACTCCCTTGAGGATCTCCTTGCCCTCGACACTCACATGCAGGTCCTTGATCTCTAAAACGCTTGCCATTAGCTCAGCTCCTTCCGTTCTGGTAAAAATCCTACCAGATTAGTCTGCTTTTGTCAAGGGGTTCCTGCTCTATTTTTCAAACCCCTGCCTTATGCAGTACAATATCTTCATGTTATGAGGAAGCTTGACACCAAAACAGAGCAAACCATCGAAAAATTCACCCACGAGATCCA
The DNA here is from genome assembly GCA_030550495.1 of Candidatus Bipolaricaulota bacterium. Lineage (GTDB taxonomy): Bacteria > Bipolaricaulota > Bipolaricaulia > RBG-16-55-9 > DRXL01 > JANXCC01. The sequence goes on from JAUQPG010000017.1 coordinate 1,526, forward strand.
GACGCTCTATGGGGACGATTTGATCTCTCTGATTCTCTACGGCAGCGCAGCGGGGGCGGACTTTGTCCCCGACAGATCCGATCTAAACTTTTTGGTAGTGCTCAAGAGGGTCACGCCAGAATCTTTACGCAAAGCGATGCCCCTGGTGCGCTCGTGGCATCGTCAGAAGATCGCTACCCCGCTCTTTGTCGATCCAGAGTTTTTGCAGTCTTCTCTGGATGTCTTCCCCATTGAATTTTTAGATATGCAAGAGCAACATCGACTACTCGCTGGGAGGGATATCTTGCTTGAACTGAAGATTTCCCCAAAGAATCTGCGTCTGCAGTGCGAAGAAGAACTCAAGGGGAAGCTGCTCAATCTGCGACGGGCCTATCTAGAGACCGGCGGGCGCGTCGAAGCCCTCGAAGAGCTTATGACGCGCTCTCTCAAGTCTTTTCTCACTATAGTGCGACACCTGCTGCGCTTGAAGGGACTTCAGCCGGCTCACGAGCTTTTGGAGATCCTCGTCCAAGCTGAAGAAACGCTCGGACTCTCTTTAGACGCTATGCGGGATGTACATAGCTTGCGCTTAGGCATGATCCGCATTGACAAATCTAATGCCCAGACGCTCTTTGAGCGCTATGTGGCAGACATCGAGCAGTTAGCAGCTTGTGCCGATACGCTCTTTCGAGAAGCCCAATGATTCAGAGAATTTGTGCGCTGCTCTGGATGATCTCACTTGGGGCTCTCGCTCAGGAGATCCCCGCCCCTCGGGGGTACGTCTCAGATTACGCAGGGATTCTCAGCCCGCAGATGCAGGAAAAACTCACGGCGCTGCTCCAACAACTCGAACAGAAGACGACAGCTCAGATAGCTCTCTTAACCGTGAAGACGACGCAGCCCTACGATGACTTTCAGTACGCTGTGAAAGTCTTCGACAGGTGGAAGATCGGGCAGCGGGGAAAAGATAACGGGGCACTCTTTCTTGTCGCTACAGAAGACCGTCGCGTAAGAATCGTGACGGGCTATGGCCTAGAAGGGATTCTCCCTGACGGCAAGGTCGGCGCGATCTTAGATGAGTTTGTGCTCCCGGAGTTTCGCCAAGGGCGTTTCGACGAGGGGATCTACAAGGGCGTCTGGGCAGTGGCGCTCGTGATCGCCAAGGACGCAGGAGTCGAATTGACCGGTGAAGCTCCAATTGACCCAGAAAGTCTGCCTGATGATACCGTCTCGCCGATCTCGTTGATCCTCGCGCTCATCGTGATATTCTTTATCATGAGCTTGATGATGCAGCGGGCGCGGCGCACGTCGCGCAGCACGATTCCGTGGTGGGTTTGGCTGGCCGGGAGCGGGAGTTCCAGTGGGCGTGGCAGCTTCGGTGGCTTTGGCGGAGGGTTCAGTCGCGGTGGATTTGGTGGATTTGGCGGTGGGCGCACCGGCGGTGGTGGTGCCGGACGTGGATGGTAAGATCAGGTGGACAGTTCAAAGTTCTAACTTAATGAAGAAGGAGGAGATCAGATGCGCAAAGGTCTATGGATCACGCTCGGCGTGTTGGTCCTCTTAGGTATCGTTGTGTACTCGCTCTTTGTGGGGACGTATAATCAGTTCGTTACCCAACAAGAAGAGATCCGACAGCGTTGGGCACAAGTAGAGAATCAGCTTCAGAGACGCAATGACTTAATCCCCAACCTGGTCGAGACGGTACGAGGCTTTGCCGGCCAAGAGCTCACGATCTTTCGGGAGATCGCTGCAGCGCGCACCAAGTACGGCAGCGCGGTGCAGATTTCAGAAAAGATCGCGGCAGCAAACGAGCTCGGCAGCGCCCTCGCGAGACTCTTAGTGATCGTCGAGAACTACCCGACGCTTAAATCCGATCAGACGTTTATTAGACTGATGGACGAACTGGCGGGCACGGAGAATCGTCTTGCCGTCGAGCGCCAGCGCTATAACGAAGCCGTGCAGAGCTATAACGCGAACATTCGCAGATTCCCTAATAATTTCTTGGCACAGCTTTATGGCTTTGAAACCGCAGCGTATTATGAGGTGCCGCCGGAGGCGAAGGTCGTGCCGAAGGTGACGTTCACGCCGCCCCAGCCGCCCAAGGAGCCATAAGCTCTACTTGTAGAAATCGCAGAGGGGGCAACCCAATCCCATGAACGCGCATTATATGCCGTTGTCTCTTGCATCGGGGCACTTCATATGCTATAGTGCATACAGAGTCGGGATGTGGCGCAGCCTGGTAGCGCACACGCTTGGGGTGCGTGGGGTCGCGGGTTCAAATCCCGCCATCCCGACCACGCTTCGCCTGGACCAGCACGGTGAATGGTGCAGGCAAAACCTGTCCGCCCCTACGATGGGGGAGTCTTCTCTGCTGTGACGGCGGTCCTCCAGACCACGGTCATCTCAACAACTCCTCTGCTAGGAGGTGCGTGTCCATGCGCACGGTACTCGCTGGTGCCTTGGGAGAGGACGCTCACGTCGCAGGAGTCGCGGAGCTTCTTGCGCTTGGCCGAAGAAGTCGGCTGGCGCACGGTCTATCTGGGGCCAGCTGTCCCCATCGAACGCTTTGTCGAGAGTATTCGTCACCATAATCCCGAGCTGGTCGCGGTCAGCTACAGGCTCACCCCGGAGACGGGCGAAGCGCTGCTCAAAGAGTTTATAGAATCTGTGCGTCGGGCGGGGCTGGAGAAGCGACGTTTCGTCTTTGGGGGCACGCCGCCGTTGGCTGAGCGCGCCCGCAAGTTGGAGTTCTTTGAGCGCTGCTTCTCCGGCGAAGAACCCGTCGAAGAGATCATCGCGTATCTGAGAGGCGAGCTATGGCAGGGCACGACCGAGAAAGACTTTCCCCAGACGTTCGTAGAACGTCTTATGTGGAAGAAGCCCTTCCCCTTGATTCGCCATCATTACGGGCGCCCAACGGTCGAAGAGACGATTGCGGGGATTCGCGAGATCGCGCAAGCCCGCGTGCTTGATGTTATTTCATTAGGCATTGACCAAGATGCCCAAGAAAATTTCTTTCACCCGGAGCGCCAAGACCCACGGCGCAAGGGCGCCGGCGGTGTCCCCGTGCGCACGGCTGAAGAGTATCGTGCCCTGTACCAAGCCAGTCGTTGTGGGAACTACCCGCTCATGCGGGTGTATTCGGGCACTGACGATCAGCTCAAGCTCGCCCAGCTCTACGTCGAGACGATCCACAACGCCTGATGCGCGACTTCCATCTTCTGGTTCAATCAGCTTGATCGTCGGGGCCCGCTCAGCCTCGAAGACTCTATTCGCGTCCATCAAGAGCTGATGCGCTGGCACGGCGAGCGCAAGATCCCCGTCGAAGTGAACGAGCCGCATCACTGGGGGATGCGCGACGCCCCCGATGTCATCTACGTTGTCACGAGCTTTCTCTCGGCGTACAACGCCAAGGCGATGGGCGTCCAAGACTATATCGCCCAATATATGTTCAACAGCCCGGCGGGGCTGTCAGATCGCATGGATTTAGCAAAGATCTTAGCGTGCATCGAGCTTTCGGAAGCGCTCGCTGACGAGGATTTCAGGGTCTATCGCCAAGCGCGCACGGGGTTGCTGAGCTATCCCGTCGATCCTGACGCGGCGCGGGGGCATCTGGCAGCGTCGGTCTATCTGCAGATGGCGATCAAGCCCCATATCGTGCACGTTGTGGGAGCAACGGAAGCGCACCATGCGACGACAGCAAAAGAACTCATCGAGAGCGTCAAGATCGCTCGTCGCGCTATCGAGAACGCCCTGCGCGGCGCCCCAGATATGACAGCTGACCCGGTCGTGCAGCATCGAAAGAAAGAACTGATCCGTGAAGCGCAAGTCACGCTCGAAGCGATCAAAAAGCTTGCCGGACCAGACGTACTTGATCCCTGGACTGATCCGGCGACGCTCGCGCGGGCTGTTACTTTGGGAATCCTCGATGCGCCGCATCTGAAGGGCAGCCCCATTGCTAAGGGGCAGATCGTCACGAGAATCATTGACGGTATGTGCGTAGCAGTGGATCCCCAGACGGGCAAGCCTTTAAGCGAAGCTGAGCGTCTGGCGCGGCTGGGCATCTCAATCTAAGGAGGCGCTATGTGCGGCATTGCTGGGTACTTCGCGCTCGAACGGACAGCAGCTCAGCCCCCGGTTTCAGCCGAGGCGATGCTCGAACGGTTGCGCCATCGCGGGCCGGACGATTCTGGAGTTTGGCGGAACGAGCGTGCTGCCCTCGGGCACACGCGACTCTCTATTATTGATGTGCCCGGCGGCCACCAGCCCATCGCCAACGAAGATCGCTCTATTCACATTGTCTACAACGGGGAGATCTATAACTTCCCCGCGCTGCGGGCTTCTCTCGCACGCCGACACAGCTTGCGCACGCGCACCGACACCGAAGTCGTCGTGCACAGCTACGAGGAGCACGGCCTGGGGTGCGTGCAACTCTTCGACGGGATGTTCGCGTTCGCCCTCGTAGACGGCGACGAGCTCTTCTTAGCGCGCGATCCCTTGGGCGTGAAGCCCCTCTACTACGCTCTCGCTGATGGATGGCTCTATTTTGCCTCGGAGATCAAGGCGCTCTTGCCCGTGACGACGGATATTCACGAATTTCCGCCAGGCCATTGGTTTCACAGCAAGCTCGGCTGGAGGAAATATTTTCGGGGGGTTGGCGAAGATGAAGCCCACGCGCAGCGTGATTGGCTCGCACTCGTGCGCGAAGCTCTGAGCACAGCCGTCACAAAGCGCTTGATCGCTGATGTCCCCGTGGGGGTCTTCTTGAGCGGGGGGCTCGATAGCAGCCTCATTGCAGCCCTGATGAAAGAGCATATTCCCGACTTGCACTCGTTCTCCGTGGGCACTGCCCAAGGCCAAGACCCCCTCTACGCTCGAAAAGTCGCTCAGTATCTGGGCACGGTGCACCACGAATATATCTATACCGAAGCCGAGATGATGAAAGTCTTGCCCACGGTGATCTATCACTTGGAGTCTTTTGATTTTGCGTTGGTGCGCAGCGCCATCGCCAATTACTTTGTCGCTCGCCTTGCGAAAGACTTTGTGAAGGTCGTGCTGGTGGGCGAAGGCTCCGATGAACTCTTCGGCGGGTATCACTACCTCAAAGAGATCGCTGACGAAGAGCACCTGCAGCGCGAGCTTATCGCGATCACGAGCCGACTCCATAACTCCAATCTCCAACGAGTTGATCGTATGACGATGGCCCACGGCATCGAAGGACGTGAGCCGTATCTCGATTTAGATCTCGTGAAGCTTGCGTTCGCGATCCCACCATCGCTCAAACGTCACAACGGGATCGAAAAGTATATTCTGCGCAAGGCGTTTGCGAACGTGCTCCCCGACGAGATCCTCTGGCGCGAGAAAGAGAAATTCTCTCGCGGGGCCGGCTCAGCTTGAGTCTTTGAAAGCATAGCCGAGCGCGAGATCTCCGATAGCGAGTTCGAGCGCGAGCGCCATCTCTCCACGGGGCTTGTGCTGCGCTCCAAAGAAGAGCTGTATTATTATAGAATCTGGCGACGGTACTTTCCCGATTCCGTCGCACAATGTCTGAGTTGGACACCCCGACCCGAAGCGAGGTGATCGCGCTATGCCGAAGAACATCAATTACACCGTGATCGGCGCTGGACATGGCGGGAAGGCGATGGCTGCTCATTTGGCGCTCATGGGGTATCCCGTCACGCTGTATAATCGCACGCCTGAAAACATAAAAACTATTAAAGCCCGCAAGGGCATCGAGCTCGAAAGCTTTCCCGGCGGCCCGCACGGGTTCGCCAAACTCAAGAAGTGTACGTCTGATCTTAAAGACGCCCTCGCCGACGCCCACGTCGTGATGGTCGTCGTGCCCTCGTCGGCTCATAGAGAACTTGCCCAAGCGTGCGCCCCACATCTTAGAGACGGGCAGATCGTCATTCTCCATCCCGGGCGCACCTGCGGCGCTATCGAATTCGTTAAAGTACTTCGGGATAGTCACTGCTCGGCAGAGGTGATCGTTGCCGAGGCTGAGACGTTCATCTACGCAAGTCGTTCCGTCGGCCCAGCGCAAGCCCATATCTTCAGCATCAAAGACGCCGTCCCCCTCGCTGCCCTGCCCGCAAAGCACACCCAGAAAGTCCTAGAAGTTATCAACGACGCCTATCCCCAGTTCATAGACGGGGGCAATGTCCTGCAAACGGGCCTAGATAATATGGGCGCGATCTTCCATCCAGCGTTGACCATTCTGAACACGGGCTGGATCGAGGCCACTAAGGGGAATTTCCAGTTCTATATTGACGGGGTGACGCCCTCGACCGCTCGCGTCTTAGAGGTCTTAGACCGCGAGCGCGTGACCATCGCGGCGGCCTTGGGCATTCGTGCCATGACCGCTATGGAATGGCTCAAGATGGCCTACGACGCCACAGGTGAAAATCTCTACGAAGCGATTCATGCCAATCCCGGCTACTACGGGATCACTGCGCCCAACCGCTTAGAGCATCGCTATATCTTTGAAGATGTGCCCATGAGCCTGGTGCCCATTGCAGCCTTGGGGAAGCGCTACGGTGTGGAGACCCGCGCCATCGAGAGCGTCATTCATTTAGCGTGCATCATCCATCGCACGGACTATTGGCGGCGCGGACGCACCTTAGATAAATTGGGCATCGAGCACCTCAGTGTCAGTGAGCTGACGCGCTACGTCACCGAGGGCGTGTTGCCCTAAAGCGCTATTTTGCTTATGGTCTCACGCACGAGTGCGGCAGCCTTGTGGAGCTGGGCCAGCTCGTCTGGGGTGAGTCGCAGCTCGATGATCTTCTCGGCGCCCCGCGCCCCTAAGACCACCGGCACCCCTAAGAAGATATCTTGTAACCCGTACTCGCCCTGGAGCAGCACCGAGCTGGGAATGATGCGTTTCTTGTCCAAGAGAATGCTCTCGATCATCGCGATAACCGCGGCCGAAGGCGCATAGTAGGCGCTGCCCTCACCAAGGAGCTGTACGATCTCTGTACCGCCTTGGCGCGCTCGCTGAATGAGCTGGGCGATCCGCTCAGCATCGAGAAGATCTGTCAAGGGAATCCCAGCCACACTCGTATAGCGGGGTAAGGGGACCATGCCCACGTCGGTATGGCCACCAAGCACCAAGCCCTGCACGTCCTCCGCGGAGACGCCCAGCTCCATAGCTATAAATGTCCTCCAGCGTGCGGAATCGAGGGCTCCGCCTTGCCCAAGGATGCGTTCGCGCGGAAACTGAGTCACCCTGTGGACGACGGAGACCATGGCATCTAGTGGGTTGCTGAAGACAATAAAGATGGCATGAGGGGAATATGTGGCGGCCTGCTCGGCGCAGCTTCTTACGATCTGCGTGTTGATATGTAAGAGATCTTCTCGGGTCATGCCGGGCTTTCTCGGAACCCCGGCGGTGATCACGACGATCTGGGAATTCTCGGTGTCCTTGTAGTCGCTTGTGCCGATGATCGAGGTGCTGAAGCCCACCAGAGGGCCCGCTTGGAGCATATCGAGGGCTTTCCCCTTGGTTGGGTTGAGGCGCTCTGGGACGTCGAGCATGACGACATCACAGAGGTTCTTCTCGACAAGACGATGGGCCATGGTTGCCCCGGTAGCTCCCGCTCCGATGATGGAGACCTTCGGTCGCATCTGTTCCTCCTCCTTACTTATAGAAATCGCAGAGAGGGCAGCGCCACTCCGTGCCGTCGGGGCGCTCGGGGTGGCGCGTATTGTCGAGATACTGCTTGAGTTGGTGGTAGAGCTCGCACTGGCGGCGAAAAGCCTCTTCGGGGGTCTGGCAGTAATCGAATTGAAAGTATCTATAGCTGCGTCCGAGCCATTTGAGGAGCTTATCGCGCACATCGTAGTCGTCGCGTCCCAGGAAGCGCGGCTGTCCCCCAGGCACAGTGTGCAGCAGAAAGACCCCCGGCTGAGCGGAGCGCACCATTTGCTTTATAGTTCGGTCATTAAGCAAGAAAGGCCCGCGAATACGCGATCACTCCCTCTCCAAATACTGATATCGCATTATAAGCGAGACGGGTCCGGCTGCGCAAATCCCCGCTCATCTCAGTTTCTCCAGGGGGATGTTAATACACGAGGGCCTATCCTTGACAATATGCTTGGTTGACTTTGGAGGAAGCTGCTTTCCTGTTAGAGCTGCCTCGATCACCCCTTCTTTAGTAAACCGTTCCTCTTCCCGCCAGCTGTGGACCTCGATCTCCTCATCGTAGTAGTCTACTACATAGGCGAGCACCTTGCTGTAGCCCAACTCCTTGAGGGCTTTGGCACGATGATGGCCGTCGAGAATGACCATATAATCTTTGGCCACGATGATGGGATCGATTTGCACGCCATCTCTGATGAGCCATTCCTTCATCTCCTCAAGATGCTGTTCGTTGACAGCCTCATGCTCCTTCAGCCGAGCTATCTCTAAGATGACGAGCTTTCCCTTCATAACTGACCCCATTATTGCTGATCGCGCTTGCGGGCAATGAGCAGGAGAGAACGCTCATGAGCCAAAAGCTCCCTTTCCCCTAGCGCTTCCAAACTCTTAAGAAGGTAAGCACGTGCCTCCGACCGGAGTGGCTGGGGAAGAGGCGCGAGATAGAGCTCTGCCGTGACCGTGTTTATCTTCTTCAAGTAGAGCTCCGGTGTCGTGGGCTCCTCATAGCCCGTATACCAGAGCTTTACGGGGCAGAGACCTATCTCCAGTAACTTTCCTTGCATCTCCGAGGCCGTGAAGCGCTTGGCGCCAATCAGCTCTTCTGCGCTCACCCCGCGGTAATACTCTCTATAGTGATCTATAAGCGCCGCGAGGGCTTTATAGAATAGCCCATAGGATCCCGGGGCCGACGTGATGATCCCCAGCTTGCCTCCGGGCTTGAGCACCCTCTGCATCTCCCTCAGGGCACGGTCGACCTGAGGCACCCAAGGGAGAAGGTAGCTGCTGAACACGATATCAAAAGTCTCGTCAGGGAAGCTCAACGCCATGGCATCTTCCTTGCGGAACTGTACGTTCTGGAGCCGCTGAGCCCTGGCCCTCTGCTGGGCAATCTCCAGCATCTCATCAGTGATGTCGACCCCCCAGACTTCTCCACAAGGCAAAAGCTGAGCCAACTTTAAAGTCGCTCCCCCAGGCCCACAGCCTACGTCTAATACCCTCTCATGCCCTCTGAGATCCAGCTCATGGATCAAGGTGAGAAACTGTCCCATCCTTCCTGATGCAATCAACTGATCGTACTCAAGAGCTGTCACAGGGTAGATCTCACGGACGTGTTCTGCAACGCTGCGGAACATTATCTATCCCTCCTTATGGTGTGAAGCAGTGGAAGGGGAAGGACTCTCATTAGGGAGGCTCTCGACTAGGGCTTCAACAAAGGCAAACACCCCTTAGCTGGGGCTTAACAAAGGCGGACACCTACCATGCTCATCACTCCTTCGTTGAATTTGGCGGTTATTATAGCAGGGGCTACCCAAGCTGTCAAGAGCTCGCTCCTGCCTAGAACGGCCATAGCCTGGGTATAAGCAGCATGGCTACGAGAAACGCCAGGATGTTCATCCCTATCCCCACGCGCACATAATCAGAGAATCTGTATCCCCCCGGCTCAAAGACGATCGTGTTCGACTGATGACTGATCGGCGTCATGAAGCTCGACGACGAAGCAACCGCTACCCCCATCAAGAACGGATAGGGGCTCACCCCTAACTGCGCTGCCAGCGAGATCGCAATCGGCGCTACGAGCACTGCCGCCGCGGCGTTGGAGAGAATCTCCGTGATGAGAGACGTGAACGCCAAGAGCGCCCCCAAGACGACCATGGGGCCGAGCGCACCGATCCCCTTCAAGATAAACTCAGCGAGCAGCTTCGCCGCACCCGTCTTCTCTAACGCGATCCCTGCAGGGATCATCCCCGCCAAGAGAAAGATCACCTTCCAGTCTATGGATTCGTAGGCTTCTTCGAGCGAGAGGCAGCGCGTCAGGACCATCAGCACCGCTCCCAACACCCCAGCCACGCTGATGTGCATGACTCCGAGAGCCGCCAGCGCCAACACTCCCGCGAAGATCAAGAGCACAAACGGGGCCTTCTCTTTGCGCACAGATTGCCAGTCCATCGGTTGCATCACGATAAAATTCTCCGGAGCGACTTGCTCCAGCCGCCGCTGCGGCCCTTGGAGTAACAGCGTATCACCGAATTCCAAGGGGATATGAGCGAGCTGCCCCCGCAGCAGCGTCCCATGCCGCGCGATCCCCAACACGGTCAACCCATAGCGATTATGAAAATCCAACTCGGCCAGCGTCCGCCCGATGAATGATGAGCGCGGCGCCAGGATGACCTCCACGCGCTTGATGTCGTCGGACTTATGCCATGGATAGGTGAACTCGATCTCAGGGCGGATCTCGACGCCGAATTCCTCTTTCAGCTTAAAGATCTCCTCGGCTTTGCCTGTAACGATGAGCAGATCGCCCTCTTGAAAGCTCACCCAGCCCCAGATGTCGAAGATCGGTCGTGGCCCACGCCAAATCTCTATAATCTCAATGCCGCGCTCGTGCCAGTTGAGCTCATGTACACGCTTGGTGATGAGCTTGGAGCCTTTGGGAATGATCAGCTCGGTGAGGTAGCGCTTGGGTATAGACTCTGCAATCTCCTCAGTGCGGCGCACCGGAAGGAGATGACGCCCTATCAGCGTCATATACAGCACCCCTCCTAGCACAAGGGCGATCCCGATAGGGGTAAACTCAAAGAGCGCAAACGGGCGCAGCCCATATTGAGCCCCGATCGTGCTCACTAAGATATTGGGCGGCGTCCCGATCAGCGTGCAGACCCCACCAAGCAGCGAGCCATAGGCCAAGGGAATCAAGAGCTTGGACGGGCTAAGCTGGCTCTGACGCGACAGCTCCATCACCACCGGCAAGAGCAAAGCGACGGCACCAACGTTGTTGACAAATGCCGAGATCGTCGCGACAGCAAGCATAATCACGCAGACCAAAGCCCACTCGCGCCCGCCGGCGACAGCCCTCACCAAGCGCCCAAGATACGCAGCAATGCCGGTACGCATGGCGGCGGCGCTCATCACGAACATCGCCCCAACGGTAATGACCGCGGGGTTGCTAAAGCCGCTGAAGGCCTCACTCGTGGTGAGCACGCCCGTCAGCACGAGCGCCAGCAGGACGAGCATTGAGACGAGATCCGCGCGCAGGCGCTCCGTAATGAAGAGCACCAACGCGATGGCTAGAATCGTCAACAGCAGCGCGATCTCCATCATGGGGAGCTCCATTTCATCAGGAGCGGCCCTAGCAGAGCCAGCACGAGCACGGTAATCATAGTTATATCAAGCACTGGGGCGGGAGCTAAGCTTGCCAAGAGAATCGAAAATTCTCCGCGTGGAACGAGCGCCACCCCTAAGCGCAGCGACGCCCTCCGACTCAGGCGCATCAAGCGCCCAATGGCCCAGCCCGTCATGAGCTTGCCTCCCAGCGCCGCGATCACTGTAACGATGCTGAACAGGGCAGCTTGGCCCAGCTGAGAGAGCTCCATGAGCACCCCAAATGAGACGAAGAAGATCCCCGCGAAGAGCTCGCGGAAGGGAGCGATGACGCGCTCGAGGCGCTCACGAAACTCGCGCTCTGGCAGGATAAACCCTGCGAAAAATGCCCCGATGGCACTCGACAGCCCAAGCCATTCGGCAATCGCCGCAAGCACCAATAAAAACGCCATCACGAAGAACAGAAAGACTTCTAAAGACTCATGGGCCATCAGCCGATGGAGCACGGGGCGCAGCAGCACCGCTGCCGCATAAGCGCCCAGGAAAAACCCTAAGGTTTTTCCTATGATGATCAAGAGCTCCCCAGGCTGCACGTCGCCGCCGCGCACTACCCCCGTGATAACTGCCAGATAGAGAGCTGTCACGAGATCTTCTAAGACCGAGACGCCCACAGCGTACTCGGTCTCCAGCAGGGCGCTGCGCCGAAAGTCTATAATTAAGCGCGCTATGATCGACGTACTGTTGTTGTAGAGTACCCCGCCGATGATCAAGGCGCTTACGAGATCAAATCCCAAGACGATCCCAACGAGAATTCCCAAGGGGAGATTGATCAGGGCATCCACGAGCGTGGCGACCAGGACGCGCGGCCCACTGCGGCGGAGGCGCTCTGGAGAGAAATCCAGCCCGATCGTAAAGAGCAAGAGCATTGCGCCCACTTGAGCGAGAAACTGCATCCACTCAGGGTTGGGAGCAAGAAACTTCAAGCAGATCCCCGCAACGATGAAGACTGGGACACTTGACTGCTTCAGCCGATGGGCGACAAGCGCCCCAAGATAGAGCACAACAAGCAGAATGCCAAGTTGGAAGAGCATCGTCAGTGTAGGGCGAAGCGGTCTTTGAACTGCTCAATCTGGGGCTGTTCGCCGATGACGACGACCGTGTCTCCGGCCTCAATACGCGTCTCTGGCCCTGGGTTGAGGACTTTCTTAGTTGGTCCAAAGAGAGCTATAATAGTCGCGCCGGTGAGCTTGCGCACCCTGTTCTCTTGAATAGTCTTGCCCGCTAGAGGCGACTCTGAAGAGACCTTAAGCCATTCGATCGTGAGCTCTTTCATCACTAAGCGCGCTGTGTCATGGACGTCAGGCTGGAAGTGCGTGCCGATCAGAATTGCGCCAAGCTCACGGGCTTCTTTGTCACTGAGCTCGATGACTGAGTCTGGGGTGTCTTGTCCTGGCAAGAAGCGATAGATCTCACGGCGGCCCGTCTTGTGGATCACGACGCAGAGCGTCTCGCCTTCCGCGGTCTCAAACGAAAACTTCATGCCAATCCCCGGGAGCTCAACTTCGCGAACTTCCATATGATGCCTCGCTAGTCTTCACAGGCTTGATTGAGTATACTTAAGTGCATGACGCCGTACAAATGGCTCGGCGAGCAGCTGGGAGGCCCGTACTCCCTACGTCAGAAGCTCGGACTGCTGCTCGGATTGCTCATATTTTTTATAGGGGTCTTTCTGCCCCCGCTTGGTGGTCTCTCCCTTGCAGCCCAGCGCGTTGCCATCGTCGCGGTACTGATGGCCATCTGGTGGGTGAGCGAAGCTATCTCGCTCTATGCGACGGCGCTTCTCCCGTTAGTGCTCTTTCCCCTGCTCAACGTGCTCCCTATCAGAGAAGCTGCAGCGCCCTACGCCGAGCCGACGATCTTTCTCTTTATGGGAGGGTTCTTCTTAGCCATGGCCATGCAGCGCTGGGGGCTGCACCACCGTATAGCTTTGTACATTATAAAAATTGTCGGGACGAGCCCACGCCGGCTTCTGTTGGGATTTATGATCGCTACGGCGTTTATCTCTATGTGGGTCTCCAACACTGCGACAACGATGATGATCTTCCCTATTGGCTTAGCCCTCATCAGCAAGCTTGATCCGTCAGCTCTGGACAAAAAGACACAGCGTCACAGCAGCTTTGGCGCTGTTCTCATGTTAAGCATCGCCTACGCGGCGAGCATTGGCGGCGTGGGGACGATCACCGGGACGCCGCCAAATGCGATCTTTGTCGGCCAAGCTAAGCTGCTCTTTCCCGAGCTAGGCGAGGTCGGCTTCTTCCAATGGATGCTTGTGGGCGTCCCGTTTGTCGTGATCTTTCTCATGATATCGTGGGTATACTTGGCATTTGTCTCCATGAGAGACCCTGAGATAGCTGATCCCACGGAAGTCTATCGTGAGGTGCAGGGGCTTGGGCCGATGAGCCGCGAAGAGAAGTGGGTCCTGGTAATCTTTGTCCTCGCTGTCTTGGGATGGGTCTTCCGCGCTGATATGCAACTTGGACCTCTACGAATTCCCGGCTGGGCCACGCTCGCTGGAGTGAGCGAGTCCGTGGGCGACGCGACCGTGGCATTAGCAACGTCACTACTCCTTTTTATTATCCCAACGAACTTCAGAACGGGGGAGTTTTTGCTGACGTGGGAGTGGGCAGGGCGCATCCCGTGGGGGGTGTTGCTCATTTTCGGGGGAGGCTTTGCGTTAGCGCAAGGGATTCAGCAGACGGGGCTGGCCACCTGGGCCGCGGAAGGTTTGGTGAGGCTCGCTCAAGTCCCTCTCCCATTGCTCGTTTTTGTCATAGCCCTCTCGATGGGGCTCCTCAGCGGCAT
>JAUQPG010000017.1:15705-33014 GCA_030550495.1 Candidatus Bipolaricaulota bacterium
AGGAGGGCGATGACGATGGAGCCCATCGAAATCAAAGTTTTAGACAAGGGCTTTGTGCGGCTTATTAATTTTCTGGGCGGGGACGAGACGGTCGTGCTCGCCGCACGGGTTTCTACAGGCAAAGGGCTCAAGGGCGAAGAGCAAGATAAAAAGCTTATACACTATCTGATGAAGCACCGTCATGAGACGCCGTTTGAGCACTCGGTCTTTCAGTTTCATATCTCGTGCCCGCTCTTTGTCGCGCGCCAATGGTTTCGGCACAGAATTGCAAGTTACAACGAGCGTTCAGGACGCTATGTCGAATACCAAGACGAGTTCTATCTCCCTGAGCGATTGCGCGTGCAAGCCAAGTCCAACAAGCAAGCGAGCGAGTTCGGCGAGATTCCCAACGAGCCAGAGCTCATCAAAATGATCCAAGAGACGTACGATCTCGTCTATGAGCGATACAAAAAATTATTGGCTGCAGGCGTAGCGCGGGAGCTGGCGCGGGCGATCCTGCCGCTCTCGCTCTACACACAATTTTATTGGACGATCAACGCGCGGTCGCTCATGAACTTTATCAACTTGCGAGCAGACGCAGGCGCACAGTGGGAAATCCGCCAGTACGCCGAAGCGATCGCTAAGATTTTCAAAGCGAAGATGCCCTGGACGTGGGAAGCGTTTGTGCAATACGTCTGGAGGGGAGAGAACCCCGCGATCACCGTGTGAGTTGCTTATGAGCAGGCTCCTTACGGTCTTGTTAGTGGGTTTAGCGCTTGGCTTTGTGCTCGGCTGGCTCGCCAGTTCGTATTCAGAGCGTCAGCTTGCGCCTACACCTCAAGGCTTCAGCGCTCCAAGCGCCCCTATCAGCGCCTACTTTGCCCCCTCCCCGGAGCCAGAAAAAGCTATTATCCAAACGCTCCAGAGCGCCCAGCAGTCCGTGCACGCCGCGCTCTACCAGCTCACCGACCCGGAGATCGCCGACGTTCTTATCGAGATAGCCGAGCGCAGAATCGAACTGAAAATTCTCCTAGACGACGAGCCGAGCAAGGGCAGTAAGGGCTGTCTGCTACTCAGCACGGGTGTCCCTGTCAAGCAGTACGTAGACTCCGGGATCATGCACCATAAATTTGCCGTCGTTGACGGCGTTCTCGTCATTACCGGGTCATATAACTGGACAACTGCAGCGCAGACGCGCAACGAAGAGAATCTTTTGGTGATCCAAAGCCCAGAACTCGCCCAAGCGTTCGAGAGCGAGTTCCAAAAGCTCTGGGCGTCCAAGAAAGCTCAGACGCTCACCCAAGCAGACTGCGCATCATCTGAAAAGTAGCAGCCAGACGACGAGTGCTACTGCAGTCACAAGAAGCAGCGTTGGGAGCAAGCCTCCAACTCTCAGAGCAGCTCCCTTCATCGGGGTGATGACCCCACACAGCACCCGCGCGCCGCTGTTGCCCGCAGGATCTGTGATCTGATCATCTGGGCCAGCGTGAATAATAAGAGCACTGCCGTCCTCGTCGAAGAGCGAGAGCTCCCCCGGCGTGAGCGTCACGCGATCCGTCACGTATTCGTAGACTGCTGAGCCGTCTTCACCAACGACAAGATTTGAGAGATCCCCGGCGTGTGGGCCTTCGGGGTTGTTCAGCCCGTGCTTTCTGTTAGTTGGGTTGAAATGCGGCCCTGCGGAGAGAAAATCGGGCGGCTCGCACTTGCCCACCGCGTGAATGTGAATCCCATGCTCGCCCGGCGATAAGCCCTTCACCGTCACGGAGATGCGAACGCCTTGAGACTCTTGCACGAAGAGCGCCATGCCCATGACTTTGCCCTCGGCGTCGCGCAACGGCGCGGCCGCCCGCTCGCCTACGGCCCAAACGATCCCATTGCTCATCAAAAGCCCAACAGCGACAAGCACTATCATAAAGATTGCACGCATACCCTTACTCCTTTCTCTGCCGTGTTGAGTCAGCCCATATAGGGTCGGCGCCACTCTTTGGGCGGCACGAGCGTCTCTTTAATAGTGCGCGGGGTAAGCCAGCGAATCAGATTGAGCCACGAGCCGGCTTTGTCGTTTGTTCCCGAGTGTCTGGCTCCGCCGAAGGGCTGGCGCCCCACGACGGCTCCCGTGGGCTTGTCGTTAATATAGAAATTCCCCGCAGTATAGCGCAAAGCTCGCTCAGCCTGCACGATCGCATAGCGGTCCTGGGCGAAGATTGAGCCAGTCAGCGCAAACGGTGTCGACTCGTCGCAGAGCTTGAGTGTCTTCTCGTACTCGTTGTCAGGGTAGATATAGACCGTGAGCACCGGCCCGAAGATCTCTTCAGTCATGAGCTTGCTCTTAGGGTCTTTGGAAACAATGACCGTGGGCTGCACGAACCAGCCCTTCGAGCTGTCGTACTCGCCCCCGAAGATGATCTCATAAGTGTTGGGGTTTTTCTTGGCTTCTTCAAGGTACGAGACGATCTTGTCAAAAGCGTCTTTGGTGATGATCGCACCCATAAACACCGAGAGATCTTCGGTGGGCCCAACTTTGATCTTGGGGAGTTCTGTTAAGAATCTCTGCTTGAGCGCGGGCCACAGACTCTGTGGGACGTACATTCTTGATGCAGCCGAGCACTTCTGCCCTTGGTACTCGAACGCGCCGCGGATCGTGTTGGCCGCGACGGCGTCGAGATCAGCAGAGCTATGCACAAAGACGAAGTCTTTGCCGCCAGTCTCGCCCACAATTCTGGGGAAGTTCTTATAATTGGGAAGATTCTTGCCGATCTCGTTCCATAACTGAATGAGCGTCTCGTAGCTGCCGGTGAAGTGCAGCCCGGCAAAATACGGGTGCTTGAGTACAATGTCGCTGTATTGGCTAGCGAAGGGCACAAAGTTTATAACGCCCTTGGGCAGCCCAGCTTCTATCAGTATTTGCATGATGCGATAGTTCGAGAGCAAAACAGATCGCGCGGGCTTCCAGAGAGCAACGTTGCCCACAAGCGCCGGGGCCGTGGGGAGGTTCCCTCCAATAGAATAAAAGTTGAACGGCGGCACCGCTAAGATAAAGCCCTCTAAGGGCCTCCAATCAAAGCGATTGATCTCCCCGTAGATCTGATCGGGCTGCTGCTCGTAGAGAAACTGCATATAGTACGCGTTGAAGCGCCAAAAGTCGACAAGCTCCGCTAAGTCTATCTCAGCTTCGAAGGGCGTCTTGGACTGATTGAGCATAATCGCTGCGATATTCTGAATCCGTCGCGGCCCGGCCAAGAGATCTGCAGCGCGGGAGAAGATCGCGGCGCGGTCGTAGCCGTCTAGTTCCGACCAGCTCTTATGTGCTTCCAGGGCAGCTTCAATAGCCTGACGGAGCTCGGCAGCGCCCGCTAAGTGTGCCCGCGCTAAGACTCTCTTGTGATCGTGCGGGCAGACGACGTCCACAGTCTGGCCGGTCTTGACCGGCTCGCCGTTGATAATTAAGGGGATCTCTTCAGTAGTGCGCTTGAGGGCTTCGATCTCACGCAAAAGCTGCTCACGTTCTGGGGTTCCTGGCGCATACGTTGGGATTGTATTGACGTCGTTTTGCGGCTTCTCAAGCCTCCACAGCTTGCTCATAGTGAGATACCTCCCTTAAGAGTGATCACGCTATCACGTTACCGAGTCTTACGAGGAAGCGCAACTGGTTAGAAAGTCTGCTAATCTTGGTTAGCAGACATAGCGATAAAAGAGCCAGAAGGGCTGAAATACTGAAATCATGAGGGTTTTCTTCGCAGCTTCAAATTATAGCCCCTCTATTGGCTTAGAGAGCAGGGGATCTTATTTAGAGAAGATCCCTACTTTTGATGACCAATAAAACGCTTTTAGGTTGATTGGTGCGAGAAGATCGCTTCCAATCGCTATATTTTACGGGCAATAGAACGGAAACTTGCAAGGCTTCTTCTCTGGCTTAGGTTCTTCGGGCTTCTCCGGCGTTGGTTCTTGTGGCTTCTCTGTTTTAATCTTTATTTCTAATGTCTTCTCTCCATAAACAATTGTTTCGTCAAGAGTTTGTGTGTATTTATAAGGATTCTCTGGCTCACCATCTTCTTGCTCTTTATACTTGGGCATCTCATCAGAAATATCTAGGAACTCTACGGTCAAACTGTTATTACTGGGGATCTTCTGTAAGAAGTCGATCAAGTCGTCAAGCGAGTCGAACTCCGGAGCTTCCTCGCGGTCGCTGCGCCGCGGCCCACCAAACGCCACAAGCGTCACGCTCGAACGATCAAGCTCCTTAGGGAGCTTCAGCTCTCCAGCAACAGTCCGCTCCTTCCCTCGATAGGCTTGAAGCGTCACAGTATAGTGAACGCTCTCGCCCGGTTCGTAGCTCTCTTTATCAGCTTTGATGGACTTAACGCGTAAAGCTCTCACCGCGCGCTGCACATCGATCTCGATATCTATCTGTGCAAAGCCCAGATCACGGAACTCATTCCGCGTCAGGGTAAAGAGCGTCTGCGCGATGCGCAACGGCCCGGTGACGGCAATGTCACTCAAGCTCGCGAAGACGTCTGTGCGCGTGAAGGGCTGGTTCAGCTCATCGGCCACGAGCGTATAGCGAGCGATCATCGTGCCTGGCCCGATTCTGTTGAGCGTGCGGTCCACAGCGTCTAAAACGCCAACCAGCAATAACAACGGCATCAAGCTCTCGTAGTAGGCGATGCGAAACCGCGTTTGGGTCGTCACCCCAAGATCTCTGTCCTTTACAGTTAAGAAGACCGCTAGTGAACGCGGCTCTATCGTCGTGACTCCTCCTACCCCTTGCCAGCGATCCTCGAAGATCGCTCCACGAGTTATACCAGGCACGCCCAGTTTGAACGGGGTCTCAAGCGATTCGACAGTGTCGAGAATGTATGCGTCGGTCAAGAAGAACTCTGTCTCACCCGCGGGCAAGAGCCAGTGCCCAAATCCCAATACAATATTCTCTTCGATGTACGAGACGGTCCCGAACGCCCCGATGGTGACATCGCCGTCAGTGAGCATCACGCCGAAAGGACTGCCTTCCTGAAGCTCGATAGGTTCGTTTGTGTAAGCCGAAGCGTGGGCTGCCGCGCCAGAGAGCCCCGTCGGCTGTATCCGCACGCTATAGCGTTCTTCAAGCCCCTGCGAGAGCTCGTGCACGAACTCTTCTTGAGCGAAAGGTAGGAGCGCTTGGCGCATCCCTGCAGCGCGCATCACGCGCTCGCTGATCCCATCTTTGAGATACTTCAGCGCTCGGCCCTCAAGCCCAGAGACTAATAAAGGCGTCGCAGCGGCTTGGATGAAGATCGTATCCGGACGATGTGCGCGTTCGCTGAGCGAGGGCATCTGCGAGACGACTTCGATCTGTTTGCGTTGGCCATCTATCTCGACAGAGCCAATGACTCCTAAGGGAATATCGGGAACGTAGCCCAGTCTCTTGTGGGCTTTCTCTCTGAGCGGTTCAATGAGCGCGAGCATTGTCTCGATGGGGCGCACCAGGGCGATGGGTTCGGCCCCGACTTGGAACCCCCATGAGCCCCAGAGCGCTCCTGCTAACCTATTATTTATATAGATGGGGCTGCCACTCATACCGGCGGCGACCCCGCCAGCCTGACGAATCGTTGGCCCACTGACCCGCACCACGATGTGATCGTCCAAAACGCCTGGATTGTCGATGACATTGATGACCTTGACTGTAAAAGTTTGAATCTCAGTGCCCTTGATGACTGTCTTCCCGAAGCCTTCCATGCCCGGCTTGATCTCGCTGAACGGAATGATATGACTCTGGGCATCAGCAAGGCGGACACCAAGGCTAGCAAGTAAGAGTGTCCCGAGTATCGCAATACTAATAAGCCTCACGCTAGACTCCTCCTCCTGTAATCAATCGCATGATCGTAACGCATTATATGCGTTAGAAGGAAAGAGAGCAAACGCGTCCAGTTAGTATAATATTGTCCCTAAGAGAGCTGAGGTGAGCACTCATGCTACCGCGAGGCGCCATAGCTTTGATCCTGCTCATTCCTGGACTTCTCGCCCTCGGATCAACAACACAAGAGCGATGCTATATGACGCTACGCCCTCTAGATTCCCTCCAACAAGCTCTTGATATAGCCCCGCCTGGCAGCGTGATATGCCTCCAAGCTGGCGTCTACGGGCGCAGCGAGAACATCTTCATTGACAACGCGTGGGTAACAGTGCGCGGGGCTGGAACCGGCAAGACTGTTATTCTAGGGTCTTTTTCCGTTAGTTGGTCAGGACCTCAGCAGCTCCGAGGCAGAAGTGAGCCATCTATACGAGAAGTCCGGTTCTCTCACCTGACCATGATTCCTCCGAGCAATGCCCAAGCTGCTATTCTAACGCAATATTCGCGGACACTGGGATATAAACCCGGACGTATCGTGCTCGAAAACGTCGAGCTGCTTGGAGACCCAACAATCCAGCATTGCTCCGCACCACAGGGCGTTCTTCTGATCAACGATATGGAGCTAGAGATAAAAAATAGCGTCTTTTATAACTTCGAAAGCGCCATCGAGACCTTCAATTACTATCGAGACCCCAAGCCGTCGTTTATGATCAAAGTAGTGAACAGTTCTTTCTTTGAGAATTGCAAGGCTATATCCACCGGTGGCTCTTTAGAGCTTATCGGATCGAGGCTGGAACACAATGGTCTGGGCATCGTGGGCTTCGGAGAGATTCTTATTCAGCGATCTGTGATTGCGGAGCAAGGGGGTGCTGGAATCAGTATATCGAGTGATGCGCATCTCCGTATTGAGGATTCTGTCATTACACGCAATGGTAATAGCTACTACAGAGGAAAGCTTGGTTCAGGTCAAGCCGTGGAACCATTTGATGTACTGCGTGGTTCGGGGATGGTACTCTATGGAAAGACCCCATCTGATGGCACAAAGACAAAAATTGTGCTCTCTGTCCACGGGGGCGCGATACGAGAGAATTTCGGATGGGGTATTGCTGCGGAGCTCGCAAAGTGCGGTAGCTTTAGCGGAGAGGATGCGCCGCTTGAGGTGCAGGTCGAACTCCAGGATGTCGAGATTACCGACAACAATCGCAATTGGTTGATGGAAGGAGACGTGTGCTTGCCTTAACTTGTCTTGCGCACGATCTCGGCAGCCCCTTCCTCCATGTCGGCTACTGGCGTGATGCCCTGCGCTTCTAAGATCTTGCGGCCTTCAGCTTCGTTAGTCCCTGTCAGGCGCACCACCATCGGCACGCGAATTCCTAGCTCTTGCTGAGCCGCGACTAAGCCGCGCGCCACTTCATCGCAGCGTGTGATTCCTCCGAAAATATTAATAAAGAGTCCGCGCACGTTTGGGTCTGAAAGCACAATCTGTAAAGCCTTCTTCATCATCTCAGCGCTCGCCCCACCGCCAATGTCTAAGAAATTCGCAGGGCGCCCGCCCTTAAGCGCCACAACGTCGAGAGTTGCCATCACTAAGCCCGCGCCATTGCCGATGATCCCGATCGTGCCGTCGAGCTTGACGTACTGCAGCCCGGCTTGCTTGGCTGCGCGCTCCTCAGGGCTGCCGGCTAGCTCTTCTTCCTCCCAGCCCGCCAGCTCTGCAGGGATGTCATCGTCGTCAATGATAAATTTTGAGTCTACGGCAATGAGCTTCCCATCAGCGAGGGCCAACGGATTGATCTCCACAAGCTGCGCATGATACTGCACAAACGCTTGATAGAGCTTAAAAAAGATCTCACTGAGAGACCTCATCAGCGATGGCGCTATGCCTGCTTGATAGAGCGCCGTGCGCACCTGATAAGACTGAAGCCCGATGAGCGGATCTATATGAAATTTGATGATCTTTTCTGGATAGGTTTTCGCGAGCTCTTCGATCTCCATGCCGCCTTCAGCAGAGAAGATCACGATGGGCTTTTTCGCAGCTCTATCTATGGTGATCGAAAGATAGAACTCTCGCTCGATCGCGACAGCTTTGGTCACTAAGACTTTTCGGACGCGCTCCCCCTTGATCGTCATACTGAGAATCGCTTCGGCGTGGGCACGGGCTTCTTGGGGGGTACGCGCAAGCTTGATCCCGCCGGCCTTGCCCCGCCCGCCCACTAAGACTTGGGCTTTCACAACGACGGGGCCCCCTAACTCACGCGCGATTTGCTCCGCCTCTGGAGCCGAGAGCGCAACCTTGCCATCTGCAACGGGAATCCCAACTCGCCGAAACAACTCTTTCCCTTGGTACTCCTGTAGGCGCATAGGCTATTTATTTTTTCTTGATCTCCTCGCGGAAGGCGCGCAGGGCCTGGCCCAAACTGCGTCCTACCTGGGGCAGCCGCGTCGCCCCAAAGAGCAACACGAGCAGCGTTATGATGAGAAGCCACTTCATAGGTTAGCTCTGCTTGGTAGCAGGCTGTTCCTCAGCTTTTTTAGGCGTCTCCGGTGGGGGAGACTCAGCAGCCTTCTCGATCTCTCGCTTGAGGCCCTCGGCCTCTTCTTTGAAGTTCCGAATCGCTTTGCCTAAGCCACGAGCGAGCTCCGGAAGCTTCGATCCGCCAAAGAGCAGCAGCACCACCAAGAAGATTATGAGGAGTTCTGGAGCACCTAAATTGAACATACTGGGCACCTCCGTGCTGTCCCACTCTAGCATAAAGTGCACGATAAGTCAAAGCTTGCGATGGTATAGCTCCCACGCCAAACGCAATCCTTGCAGCGTCAGATGGGGATCATAGACAGAGATCTCTGGGATGTGCTTGGCGAAGAACTCCCCGCGCCCACCCGTGGCTATGACTTTCAAGTCCTTCTTATATTCTGCGCGAAAGCGCCGAATCAATCCTGAAACCAAGTCGAGAAACCCCAGGACAAACCCGACACGGATATTCTCGTCGGTGGTCTTGCCGATGACGCTCTGGGGGCAGTGGAGTTCGACTTCGTAGAGCTGTGCGGCGCGCTGGGCTAATGCTGACGCGGCAAGTTCCATCTGGGGCGCGATAGCCCCGCCTAAGAATCTCCCCTCTTCAGAGATGAGATTGAACGTCGTTGCCGTGCCGAAATTAATAGTAAGCGCTGGGCCGCCGTAGAGATGGAACGCCGCGAGGGCATCCGCAAGACGATCCGTGCCGACTTTCGAAGGCTCTTCGACATCGAGCGGGATCACGCCCCAGCGCCAGCTCAGAAATTCCGGCTCAATCGCAAAATGTCGTTGGAACGCGCGCATCAGCACCGCGTTGAGATGGGGCACAACTGAACTAATAATGACGTGCGTGGGCTTGGGCCAGTCCGCAAGCAGCGTCTTGAGAGAGAGCCCCAATTCGTCAGCAGTTCTGTCGCGATTGGACGCCAGCTGAAAGTCTGTGAGAAGCGTAGCTCCAGAGAACAGGCCGAGCTTCGTCATGGTATTGCCGACGTCGAGGGCCAGCAGCACGACCCGAGCTCGCTTGTGCACCATGGTTCTCTTAGTATATCATAGCGCGCACTTGCGGGCGAAGAGCAAGAACGCTGTATGGGCAACCATGCGGTCTTCCGGGCGCAGTCGATCCGGGTTGAGCTTGTAGTGGCGCAAGAGCAGTTCGAGGACTTCCGTGTCGATCAGGGGGAGTGAGGGCAGGGCCCGCAGGGTCTCGCTCACCTGATTGGTCGTAGGCACGAGCACGACGAGCGTCCCGCCGCTGGCGAGGGCCGTGACCGCTTGCTCAAGATAGCGCCACGGCTCGCGCACATCGAGAAAGACCACATCGGCGTCGCGCTCGTCGAAGCCCTCGGCGATGTCTTTGACTTTAAAAGTCACGCGATGGGCGACCCCCGCCTGCGCTACGTTTTGCTGGGCCAGGTGAGAGAACTCCGGACGCTGCTCATACGAGTAGACATGGCCCGTATCGCCCACGGCCAGGGCAAACAGCAGCGTTGACGCGCCGCTGCCGCTGCCCGATTCGATTACTCTTGCGCCCGGGCCTACCCCGGCGCGCACCAGAATATAGCCCATCTCTTTGGGATAGGTGATCTGCGTCTGGCGCTTCACTAGGTGCATGACCCAGTCAGCCGCAGTCGGGCGAAACGCAAATAATCTGTGCCCCAAGTGAGACGTTACAGGGCTTCCAGGTAGCTGTCCCACGAGCTCTTGAAGATCAAAGACCCCAGCAGCCGTAGAGAACTTCTCTCCAATGCGGGCGATCCAGCGCCGCGGCGGATCGCTCGCGATCAGGACGATCCATTCCCCTGGTTCAAAGGGCTTGGGCATGCACCTCTCTCCCCCAGTTCCACGCTGGCGTCCCATATTTGTGGGCGTAGAGCTGCCGGGCAAGAGCTTGCTCCGATGCGGAGAGGGCTTGGGGCTCCAGTTCGGCCTTGAAAAACTCAACAAAGCCCTCGCGTATGGCGTCTTTGAGTTGCTCGAGTGTCGGCATATCGCCCAGAAACTCTGCGATCCCCGCGGCCTTCTCTCGCACTAGCTCTGGCCGCGGGATCTTTAAGACTGCTGTTAAAGCCTCAAAATCTATGGTGATAGGGATCGACCCATGCTGTAAGAGCGATCTCTTGGTGCGCACTTGAGCGCTGCCGATCACTTTCTTGCCCTCAATGGTCAGCTCGACTGGTGCTGGAGCGGCAAAGCACGCGGCGCTCGCTTCTTTCCCACTTGCTCTTGATTGCGCCAATTCTGCGTGCAGTCCGAGCTTCTCCAACCCCACCGCAAGAGCCCGACTGATCTTCTCATGGGACTGGGCGACGCTTGCGCCCAGCACCTCTATGGGCGCAATCACGCTGTACGTCAGCTCATGATCGTGCAGAACAGCCCGACCACCCGTGGGCCGTCTCACCCAGTCGAAGCCCCGACGCTCGCATTCTTTTAGATCAATCTCGCTGACGCTCTGAAAATAGCCTAACGAGAGCGTCGGTCGCGCCCAGCCGTAGAAGCGCAGTGTGACTTTGGGCTGCTCATCGCATAAGAGCAACAGGGCTTCGTCAATGGCCATGTTCATTGGGGCACTGTGAATGCCGGTATCAAGGAGCCGCACGATCATTATATTAGAGAGTCAGAAAAAGTATTATCAGCTTAGGGAGTGATAGAGCTGGTAGTCTAAGAAGCGTCGGAACTCTTGCTTGAGCCTTCTGAAGGCCCCAGCTCGCCCAGCAGTAAAGACTAAGGCCACAAGCGCTGCTGCAGCAAGGACTGGATACCAAATCAGCGCTCCAAAAACCACCGTAAACGCAATCAGGGTTACAATACTCCAAATCAACTGGCGAGGAGACAACGGCCTTCCACAAATGATTCGATTCTTCATAGCTAATTTAATTATAAATGCTCAGGCAGCGAGCGTCAACAGAACTTGCCCCGCTGCCGTCACCTTGGGTTTAGACCGATCTCTTTTGCTTTTGTCAGTCCAATTCGGTATAATTGTGCACCAGGGGTGAGAGATCGTGGTAGAGAGAACCCAAAACAACAACGCAGTGACCGCAACTGTGAGCCAATACGGAGCCGAACAGATCAAAGTTTTGGAAGACTTAGAGGCCGTGCGGATGCGCCCGGGGATGTACATCGGGGGCACCGGCCAAGACGGCCTCATGCACTTGATCTGGGAGATCGTTGATAACGCCGTTGACGAGCATCTCGCCGGCGCGTGCTCCGAGATCAAAGTTACCGTCCACGAAGACAATCGCGTCACGGTTTCAGACAACGGGCGCGGCATCCCCACAGAGATCCATCCCGAAGCCGGTATTAATACTGTAGAATTGGTCTATACGAAGCTTCACGCCGGCGGGAAGTTCGACACGGGAAGCTATAAAGTCTCCGGGGGTCTGCACGGCGTCGGTGCTTCCGTCGTCAACGCGCTTTCAGAATTTCTCGAGGTTGAGGTCCGTCGCAATGGCAAACGATACTATCAGAGATTCCAGCGCGGCCAGAAGGTCTGTGACCTGCACGTGATCGGCGAAGCGTCCGATACAGGCACGACGGTGACGTTCTTGCCAGATCGCCAAATCTTCGGCGAGATCAAGTACGACTTCGCTCGGCTCTCCCACAGGCTGAAAGAGCTGGCCTATCTCAATCCGGGGCTTTCGATCCATCTCGATAACCGCATCACGGGGATTCAGAGACACTTTCAGTCTGAAGGCGGCATCGCCGCCTATGTGAAGGAGCTGAATGAAGGGCGCAAGCCCCTCCACGACGACGTCATCTATTTCAAGGACGAAGATGGGGCTTCAGGATTTGTCCTTGAAGTCGCGATGCAGTTCACCGATGAGTACGACGAGAACATCTACAGCTTCGCGAATATTATCAATACCAAGGAAGGCGGCACACACCTAATGGGGTTCAAGACCGCGCTGACGCGCGTCTTCAACGAATACGGCCGCGAGAAGAAGATCATCCCGCAAGACGCTGAAAATCTCGATGGGCGCGATGTGCGTGAAGGCCTGACGGCCATCGTCTCGGTGAAGCTGCGCAACCCGCAATTTGAAGGCCAAACGAAGACAAAGCTCGGCAACCCTGAGGTGCAAGAGCGCGTCTCCAATATCGTGCGGGAGCAGCTCGAGCTCTATTTCAACAACAATCCAGGGGTGGCGCGCATCTTATTAGAGAAAGCCTTGCGCGCTCAAGAAGCGCGCTTGGCCGCGAAGAAAGCGAGGCAACTGGTGCGGCGCAAGGGGTTGCTCTCCAGCACGGCGCTGCCGGGCAAGCTCGCCGATTGCGCCGAAAAAGATCCGGCCAAGTGCGAACTCTACATCGTCGAGGGCGACTCTGCCGGTGGCAGCGCCAAGCAAGGCCGCAATCGGGAGTTCCAGGCGATCCTCCCCCTGCGCGGCAAGGTCCTCAACGTCGAGAAGGCCGCGCTCAATAAACTCTTAGATAACAAGGAGCTCAACGCGCTCATCACGGCGCTGGGGACAGGGATCCGCGAAGAGTTCGATATCGAACGATTGCGCTATCATAAGATTATTCTGATGTGCGACGCGGATATCGACGGGGCACATATTCGCACGCTGCTGCTGACGTTCTTGTTCCGCAACGTGCGGCAGCTCATCGAGCGCGGCCATGTCTACATTGCCAAGCCCCCGCTCTATCAAGTGAAGAAGGGGCGCCAGGTCTTCTATCTCTACTCTGAAGAAGAGCTCAAGGCCCTGCGCGGCCAAGACGGCAAGGACGGACACCTGGAAGTGAAGCGCTATAAGGGCCTCGGCGAGATGAATCCCGAAGAGCTCTGGGAGACGACGATGAACCCCGAAAAGCGCATCCTCAAGCAAGTGACGATCAACGATGCGCTCCAGGCCGAGGAGCTCTTCCGGGTACTCATGGGCAGCGATGTCGAACCGCGCCGCGAGTTCATCTTGGAAAACAGCGATATGATCACGAACCTCGACATCTAGGGGCCCTTGGCGCTGCGCCCTCCAAAGCGCCGCTCGCGTCGCTGGTACTCTAAGAGTGCGCGCAAGAGTTCGTTCTTATCGAAGTCTGGCCAGTAGGTCGGTATAGAGATGAATTCAGCATAGGCGAGCTGCCAGAGCAAGAAATTGCTCAAGCGCATCTCACCGCCGGTGCGGATCACCAGATCGGGGTCGGGCGTCCCGTTTGTATAGAGAAACTCATGAAAATTCTCTTCGGTGATCGAGAACGGGTCGAGCCGACCCGCCGCGGCCTCGAGAGCCACCTTGCGCGCCGCATCGATGATCTCCGCTCGCCCGCCATAGTTGAGCGCCACCGTGAACGTCAGCTTTCTATTGTGCTTAGTCTCTTCGATGACGCGCTGGACCTTGCGCACCAACGTCTCAGGGAGTCTCTCATGGAGACGCCCGATGACCCGCACTCGCACCCCGCTACGCTTCAGCTCATCTAGCTCCTCCTCCAGGGCTTGCTCTAGGAGCTTCATGAGAAAATTCACTTCGCTGGCGGGGCGACGCCAGTTCTCAGTGGAGAAGGCATAGACCGTCAGATAGGGGATACCAAGCTGTAAGCACGCCGTGATCGTGCGTTTGACGGCCTCGCGGCCTGCTTGGTGCCCCTGATGGACGCTCAGCCCTCGTTCTTGAGCCCATCGCCCATTGCCGTCCATGATGATCGCGATATGCGTGGGCATGCGCTCGCGATTGAGCTGCGCCAGCAGTCGCTGTTCCTCAGCGGATATCTGCGTGTGCGTTGACATAGGAATCCACAGCCCCCTTGTAATCCCTCCGGCTCTCGATGTACTGGGCCACGCGGCGCAGGACCCGAGCCGCCGTGGGCCCCAACTCGCGCTCGATCTTCTCAAGGCTCGCGTAGACTTTAGTGAAGTTGCGCGCGATCAGGTCCTGGGCATGGCGAGCAGCGCCGGTTGAGAGGATGAGCGCGCGAACGCGTTCGAGATCACGCTGCGCCTGCTGCGGGTCCCGCAAGGCCCTCTCGAGGAGGGCGCGCGCGGGGGGCTCGGCAGCGTGCCACGCCCACAGCACTAACGGCGTACGCTTGGCTTCGATGAGATCAGACCCTTCGTCTTTACCGATCTCGGCGCGGGCCCCAAACATCCCCAACAGATCGTCCTGGATCTGGAAGGCGATCCCCAGGGGCACAGCGTACTCGCTCAGCAGGGCCAACGCCCCAGCTCCCGCCCCGCCCAAGACTGCCCCCATATGCAAGGGGCCTTCGGTCGTATAGGCGGCAGTCTTCAGTTCGTAGACCCTTAAAATCTCTTCTTCTGTGAGGGTGTCAAGCGCTCGCATGCCCAGATCAACGTCAAGCAACTCACCAAAGGCGACGCGGTAGATGACATCGCTGAAAGTGTGCACGGCGTGGAGCTTGCGCTCCAGGGGGAAGTTGGACCGGACCAGCACGTCGTACGCCAGGGTAGAAGCGATATCGCCCATCAGAAGCGCCATGGAGAGCCCAAAGTGCTCGGGCTCGCCAGGGTAGCGAGCCTGATAGCCTGCGGCCCGAAAGTACTCCTTCCACAGGAGGTGCATGGTGGGGCCGGCGCGTCGCTCTGCGCTCCGATCGACCACATCGTCGTGGATAATCAGCCCAGTCTGTAGCAGCTCTACCGCGACCGAAGCTTCGAGGATGGCGTGGGAGTCGGTGCCGCCCAAGCAGAGATATCCGCAACAGAAGAGCAAGGGGCGGATGCGCTTTCCCCCGCGCGCTGCAAAGCTCTGTAAGCTGAAGCCCTCCGCCCCAGCCAGCGCGCGTCGGGCCAGCTCAGGCAAGTACTGTGATTCCCCGGCGCGGCGCGCCAGCACGCCCTTCAGCACGAGGTTAAACTCGCGCTGAAAGCCCTCAATGATCTCGGCGACTGGCCGATCACTCCCAAGCAACTCTAGGATGTTCACTCTAGCTCCCTCTCTGTGTTAGGATATATAAGCGAGGGCTTGCGGTCAACGCTCTCTGTCCTCGTCCCAAGGGCACGGACGCGCACCCCTTTAGGGGAGCGCCCGCACATGCGGCCAGCGCCACCAGACAAAGAGCCCAAAGCCCAGACAGATCATGGCTCCTGCCGTGAGCGCAAGGGGGGCTCCAAAGCGTTCGGCTATCGCGCCCACCTGCAAGCTCCCAAAGGGCAGCATCCCTAGGAACATCAGCGTATATAAGCTGAGAATGCGCCCGCGCAGCTCCTCAGGGACGATCGTCTGCAAGAGCGTGTTCACCAGGGTGTTCTGGGTGATCAACCCCCACCCAAAGCCGACCAGCGCGCCCAAGGAGAGCAGGAAGATCTTCGACTGCGCAAAGATAAGGAGCATCACGGGAAAGACGAAGTTCCCTATGCTGAGTAGCAGCCCCTTGCGCTGATAGTTCCCTAACGATGCTAATATTAAAGCTCCAGAGAGCGCTCCCAGCCCCGCCGCAGCCATGAGCAGCCCATAGCCCTGCGGGCCGACTTTGAGGATCTCCCCGGCATAGAGGGGCAGGACTGTTATATATGAGAACCCGAAGATGCTCGAGATTCCCATCAGGCAGAGCAGCGCGAGCACGCGGCTATCGCGACGGGCGTACTCCAGCCCATAGAAGAGGCTCTTCCACACTGATTCATGATTGTTATTCTGTGTGGGGGGGTGGCGCTCCATCAGCAACAGGCCCACGATCACGGCCACGTACGAGAGCGAGTTGAGGGCGAAGCACACTCCCACGGCGATGCGAGTAGCGGCATCGTGGTCGAGCGCAAGCTGGGAGCCTATCCAGGCGCTGAGGGCCCCCAAGAGCGTTCCCGCGAGGGCTGGGCCGAGGATGCGGGTGCCGTTGAACGCCGTGGAGTTGAGGGCTATAGCATTCATCAGGTCTTCCTTGGAGACGAGTTCGTGGATGAGGGCTTGGCGGGCGGGGGTGTCGAGGGCGTTGATTGTCCCCAGCAGAAACGCGAGCGCTATGATGTGCCAAATCTGGATGACCCCGGTGAGGGTGAGCGTGGCCAGGAGGGCGGCTTGGACGAGGGAGGCGCTTTGGGTGCAGATGACGAGCTTATGGCGGTCGAAGCGATCGGCGGCGACGCCGCCCAGAAGCGTAAAGAGCAAGACGGGCAAGGACTGAGAGAAGCTGACGATGCCCAAGTTCCAGGCTGACTTTGTCAGGAGGTAGACGAGCCAGCCCTGGGCAACGGACTGCATCCAGGTTCCGGTTAGGGAGATGAGCTGGCCGGTCCAGAAGAGCCGATAATTGCGATGGCGCAGGGCGCGGAAGGTCTTAGCGATTCGAGTGCTAGGGAGGCTAGGGAGCTGGGCGCTGGGTTTTGCTGGCATCTGTTGAGAAGGATTCTCGTGTGTGCCTTGGGTGCTCACGGGGGAAATTATACTGTGCGCTGGGGCGCAGTCGCAACTGTTTCAATACCACACTGGTCCAATTAAAAGTTCACCAGAGCGGTGAGCGTCACCTTGTACAGCCCCGTTTCAATACCACACTGGTCCAATTAAAAGCCTCATCTTGCCGACGCTGGCTCCCCATGCCCGCCGTGTTTCAATACCACACTGGTCCAATTAAAAGAGATGCTTCGCGTGTCGCTGTTGATCGCGATTCCCTGGTTTCAATACCACACTGGTCCAATTAAAAGCGACATGGCCCGCCAGGCATCGTCTCTGGGGGCCGTCGTTTCAATACCACACTGGTCCAATTAAAAGGAGGAGCTTTTTGGCCCCGTAGACCTACGAGCGCTGAATTTCAATACCACACTGGTCCAATTAAAAGCGAGCTTTAGACTGGCTCGTGAAACGCTTTAACAATATTTCAATACCACACTGGTCCAATTAAAAGCATCGTGCCCGCATCCGCCTAGAACGATCTCTCTCCAAATTTCAATACCACACTGGTCCAATTAAAAGGGGCTGGGGCTTTGGGCGTGGGCACATGCTGGCTAGCATTTCAATACCACACTGGTCCAATTAAAAGGCCATAAATTCCTCCCTTCTATGAGATCACTTCTTGATTTCAATACCACACTGGTCCAATTAAAAG
>JAUQPG010000018.1:0-21657 GCA_030550495.1 Candidatus Bipolaricaulota bacterium
ACGATCCCCGATCGTTCGAATCCGTCTGAGCGCACGCACGGCACAAAACTTAGCCAAAGCTCTCGGCCAGGTCGATCAGACGCTCGCTATAGTGATTGACAATATCGTCTACGGGACTGTCGTGGTGGGGGCATCTCTGAGAGAGTTGCTTGCTCAGCCGGGGAGCGTCTTTGACGTGCAGGTTGAAGATGCTCTCGAAGCTTCTTTTGAAGAGGCTCAAGCGTTGGCACTAGCACTGCGCATCGGGCCGCTGCCCGCGACTGTGCGAGTAGCTCGCCCCTAGGGTCTGTGATACAATACAAGCTATCACGACGGAAGGAGCTGCAACAGTATGGTGATGCACGTCTCTGATAGCACGTTCGAGAAGGAAGTCTTGCAATCGTCTCAGCCCGTCTTGGTAGACTTCTACGCGGACTGGTGTGGCCCCTGTCGGGCGATTGCCCCGATCATCGAAGAGATCGCCCACGAGCTTGCGCACAGACTGAAGGTCGTCAAGCTCGACGTCGATCAGAACCCACAGACCGCGATGCAGTACAGCGTCCAGAGCATCCCCACGCTACTGCTGTTTAAGGGCGGCAAGGAGGTCGAACGGGTAATCGGCTCCATGAGCAAGAGCAAGCTCTTGAGCAAAATCGAGCCGTATTTGCGCTAGCGGCTCTTGATCTCCTCCCAGGCGCGCTCGTAGAGTTGCACGGCTGCGCCGACGTCACGGATCCATTCGAGTCTCTCTCTGATCTCGTCCGGGGGATAGATGGACGGGTCGTGTAAGATCTCCGGGAGGATATAGGGCTTGGCGGCGTCGTTGGCGCTGGGGTAGCGCAGGAAATTCACGATCCTGGCGTTGATCTGCGGGCGCAGGAGAAAATCTATAAATGTGTGGGCGAGCTCGATCTTCTGCGAGCTCGTGGGGATCGCGAGATTATCGGTCCAGATCACGCCCCCCTCCTGGGGAATGACGTAGCGAATAGCTGGGTTTTCGAGGCGAGCTTTGGCGAACTCGCCGCTCCAGCCGTGGGCCATGACGAGATCCCCGCTGAGCAGAAAGTCGTCATACGTCTCGCTGTCGTAGCGAGCGAGATAGGGCTTCTGCGCGAGCAGAAGATTTTTGGCGGCTTCGATCTGCTGGGGGTCGGTGCTGTTGACGGAGTAGCCCAGATATTTTAAAGCGGCCCCAAGAGCCTCGCGCGGGTCGTCGAGCATACTGACGCGGTGCTTATAGCGTTCCAAGCGTGAGGGCTCAAAGAGATCGGCCCAGCTCGTTGGGGGGGACTCGAGCTTCTGCGCGTTGTAGCCGATGCCCGTGGTGCCCCACAGGTACGGAATGGAATATCGGTTCTGGGGATCATAGTAAAGACCGCGAAATCGCTGTGAGATGTTCTGGAAGTTGGGGATCTTTGAGAGCTCGAGTTCGGCGAGCAATCCTTGTCGTATGAGGGCTGCGACAGCATAGTCCGAGGGCGTGATAATATCGTAGCCGGTGACGCCCGCTTGCAATTTGAGGATGAGCGTCTCGTTGGAGTCCACGTTCTCTTCGATCACTTTGACGCCGAATTCCTGCTCGAAGAGCCGATAGACTTCGGGGTCGATATAGTTGGCCCAGATGAAGAGATGGAGCTCGTGAGGGGCTTGCTTGCCTGCGCACGCCTCTAGTCCCACCAAGCCGAGTACAGCTAAAGCTATGAAGCTATATATGCGTGTGAGCGTCATAGTTTTATGCCCTCCGTGTGCGGCGTTGGATGAGCAGCGCCAGCGCGATCAGTGTTACCGAAGCCAAGAGCATCAGCG
Organism: Candidatus Bipolaricaulota bacterium; assembly: GCA_030550495.1. GTDB lineage: Bacteria > Bipolaricaulota > Bipolaricaulia > RBG-16-55-9 > DRXL01 > JANXCC01. The sequence goes on from JAUQPG010000018.1 coordinate 1,786, forward strand.
TGGCCAGGGCGTTCATCTGCGGGGGGATGGCCGCCCGCCCCTGCAGCGCATAAAGATATAACGGGAGCGTCTTGAAGCCGCTGCCCCCAGTCGTGGAAAAGTACGTGACGTAAAAATCGTCGAGCGAGAGCGTGAACGCTAACAGTGCCCCGCTGAGGATCGCTGGGGCCAAAAGCGGCAGCGTCACTCGGCGCAGGACCTGCCAGCTTGTGGCGCCAAGATCGAACGCCGCTTCTTCAAGGGATCTATCTAAGTCTCTCAAGCGCGCCCGCACTACGACCATCACGTAGGAGATACTAAATGTGACATGCCCGAGGAGCACCGCGGGCATGGGGCCGAGCGTCAGCCCAAGAGCGCTGAAGAAGGGGCGCAGCACTTGCGCGAAGAAGAGCAGCAGCCCTACAGCCATCACGATCTCCGGGATCACAATGGGTAAGTAAACGAGAGCCTCGACGCTTCCTTGAAGACGGAGACGTGCCCGCTCGAAAGCCAGCGCGAGCAGCGTCCCCAAGATGGTAGCGATCGCCGTCGAGACCGCCGCCACGACCACGCTATTGAGCAACGCTGGAGCGATCTCTGGATCTGCGAAGAGTCTTCTGTAGGGGTCGAGCGAGAACCCACCCCACACAAGCGCATAGCGGCTCGCACTGAAACTATAGAGCACCAAGACGCCGATGGGCAGATAGAGAAAGATATACACGAGCAGCGTATCGAGCACAAGGAGCGACTCGATGATTCGATCAGCCCAGCGTCTTAGCCGACCCATCGTGACTCCTTCAGCTGATGAAAATATCTTGCTAAGACGAGCAAGACCAAGCTCATCAGCACCAGGGCCATTGCCGCACCCAGGGGCCAGTCGGGCACCCGACCTAAAAACTTCTCTTCGATGAGCACGCCGAACATCGGGACCTTCCCGCCACCCAAGAGTTTGGGCGTGATGAACTCCCCAAGAACGGGAATAAAGACTAACACAGCCCCGGCGATCACTCCCGGGCGGCTCAGCGGGAAGATTATCCTCCAGAAGCTCTGCCAGCGCGACGCTCCCAAATCCTGCGCCGCCTCGACCAGGGAGAAATCCAGGCGCTCTACCGTTGCGTAGAGGGGCAAGATCATAAACGGCAGATACCCATAGACCAAGCCGATCAGCACCCCCAGGGGCGACCCCAAGAGCCCCAGATCAAGCCCCAGAGCGCGCAGCAACCACGCGATCCAGCCCTCCGGACGCAACAGAATAAACCACGCGTAGATGCGCACGAGAAAGTTGGTAAAGAACGGCAGAATCACAAGAAAGAGCAAGAGATTCTTCACAGGGCCGGAACGCCGTGCTATAGCGTATGCCACGGGATACCCCAGCAGAAGAGAGACGATCGTGGTGAGCGCCGCCAGCACGAGCGAGTTTCCAAACGGCCCCGCCCAGTAGAGCGGGTCGAGCAAACGAAGATAATTTTCGGCGCTGATCCCCCAGTGGATCATGCCGTCGGGGGCGCGATGGGCGAGGCTGATCAGCAGAATAATCCCCAACGGAACAGCAAAGAAGAGCACAAGCCATGCGAATCCCGGCCAGAGAAGGATCCGAGCGTTCATGCCGAGTGCTCTGGGATGGGGCGCAAACTCTGAAGGTCCCAGGTCAGGCCGACGCGCTCCCCCACAGTGATGCCGTTGGTGCCAGGGCTGATCACCGTGAGCGTGATCTCCGGGGAGACGCGCACCCGATAGCGTGTCTCTTTTCCCGCGTAGAGCAGCTCTTCGACCAAGCCCGTCCAGATGCCGTGGCCCTCGTTGGGGAAGCAGAGCTGAATGCGCTCCGGGCGCAGCGCCAGCGTCACGCGCTGATGGAGCTGCAAGGGGGAGTCACTCAAGACGTTCGTTGTGAGCGGGCCGATCTGCACGACCGCGCGCCTGCCGGCAGTGTGCACGACCTGGCCCTCCAGGAGATTGCTCTCCCCGATGAAGTCAGCAACGAAGCGCGTTGCGGGGCGCTCATAGATCTCTTGAGGAGTCCCAATCTGTAACACCCGCCCGTGATGCATCACCGCCAACCGATCAGACATCTTGAGGGCTTCGTCTTGGTCATGGGTCACGTAGAGAAAAGTGATCTTCAGCTCTCGCTGAAGTCTCTTGAGTTCCAGTTGCATCTCCTGGCGGAGCTTGAGATCGAGCGCGCCCAGGGGTTCATCTAAGAGCAAGACCGACGGCTCAGTGACGATGGCGCGCGCCAGCGCGACTCTCTGTTGCTGGCCCCCGGAGAGCTGATGGGGAAAGCGCGAGCCCAGCCCGCTCAAGCGCACCAACTCCAATGCCCTGCCGACGCGCTCACGGATCTGAGCACGGGGGAGCTTCTGCATCTCCAGGCCGAACGCGACGTTCTGCTCGACGGTGAGATGAGGGAAGAGCGCATAGTTTTGAAAGACGAGATTGACATCACGCTCCTGGGGAGGAGTATGCGTTGCGGGTGAGCCGTTGATGAGCAGTTCGCCAGAGTCTGGATGCTCAAACCCCGCGATGATGCGCAGGGTCGTCGTCTTGCCGCAGCCGCTGGGGCCCAAAAGCGAGAAGAACTCCCCTCTATAGATCTGGAGTGTTACCCGATCTACGGCAAGTATCCCCCCGAAGCGTTTCGAGATCCCTCGCAGCTCGACGGAAACTTCGTCCATCTCACCCCTCACACGCTCAGGGTAAAGCTCTGCTTGTCGCTGTGATTATAGAAGATTATTTGGAAAAGTCAAGAGCTCTTAGCGCCGCACCGCGATCTTGCCTACGGAGCTGCGCAGTTCTGTGCCGTCAGCCGTCCGGACGGAGAAGATATAAAGATAGACGCCGTTCGCAACAGGACGACCATCATCGCGCTGCAAGTACCATTTATAAGTTGCTCCCTCCACCGGCCCGCTCGAAAAGATCTTTCTTCCCGACAGATCGAAGACCTCTAAGCGTACACTCACTATAGCCGTGAGGGCACACCTCTCAGCTGTGAAATCTAAAGACTGAGCACTGAGCGCAAGGCTAATGCCCGCCAGCCATGCCACTAGGCACATTCTGCCTCACCGGAATGCTGCCGACCTGCTTAATCTGCAAACGCCCCAGCTCGATCCGGCGCCCCCCATGCTTGGTCATCCCCACTAATCTGTACCCATACATTCCCGTGGAGAGCGAGCCGTTCGTGACCAGACCCAACCACGGGCCCATCTCCTCGCTGGAGAAGAGCAGATTCCCGCTCTTGAGATCATATAGCTCCAGACGTATGAGAATCGCTCGAGACCAGCGGATCTCCAAGGAGCGCTTGGAGTTATACGCCCCGGTGAGGACCTCCTCGCCCTGGTAGAATCGCGCCGTGTTGGCTTCTGCTTGCTTCACTATAGCGTGTGCGCACGCGCTCAGCTCGTCTCCAAAGGCCATGAACGCGTTAAAGAGCTCGACGGCAACTTGGTACTGCGAGCGCCCCTGCGCGCCCTTGAGCAGATCTCGAAGCTCCTTCGCGAGCGCAAGAACTCGATCAAATTGGGCCACGGCCGCCTGCACCGGGACAAAGCTCGTGTTCGCGAGGGTCTTCTGAGAGAGCTCGACAAGCTTTTTTCGCAACAAGCCACCGTTTTCGAGCACAGCGTCGAAATTCCCGATACTGAGCATCGTAGCGATGCGCTCAAACGACTCAGCTATGCTTTCGTAGAGAGCGACGAGGGCCTTCGCGTCTCGATAGAGATTATCAGAGGCGAAGGCAGGGGGCACGAGCTGAAGCACGAGCCCTAGCTCCAGAGAAGCATCCCGAAGCGCCGCGGCAGCGTCGTTGATCGCTCGCACGGCGTTATCTAAAGACGTGAAGACGCTATCGGTCAGCTTAAAGTGCAACGCTATCCCTGTTTCGTCCAAGATGCGCGCGAAGAGCTTTACTATATCTAAGCTGAACGAGCGCACACCTGCCACAGGAGAGACCACAAACCGCATGGTCAACTTGTTGTTCTGTTCGCTGGCCTCACGGATGCGGCTGAACGGCCCGTCTACAAAGACCGTGAGGGTGTGAGTGCCCGCGACGGCTTTCCAGGGAATTTGGATCTCGATAGATTTCTCTTTCTTGAGCTCGAAGAACGAGCGCGTGGCCAACTCTTGCCCGTTGAGCTCAACGATGACGTCAAAGGCGTTGGTGACATCACCCTGGCCGATATTAGCGATGAATACGCGGATGAGAGCGGCTTGCCCCTCTTCCAGGTCGCTTGGAGAGACCCGTGCTGACTTTACTACAAGATCAGGCAGCCCTGCCTGACCAATCCCCCCTACCCCCGCGAGCACGATCCCGATGAGAACAAGAACTCCCATGCGCATAACTTAAACCTTACCTCCTGATTTTTGCTGCTGACACTATACCGAACGGCTTCGGCTGTCGTCAATGGAATGCAGGTGAAATTTTGGTTCAAGCCCCTTTCAGCTTCTTGAGTTCTGCAATGAGCGCCGGCACGATCTGGTGGAGATCCCCGATGACGCCGTAGTCGGCGCGCTGAAAGATCGGCGCTTCGGGGTCTTTGTTGATCGCTAGAATTTTCTTAGAGTTTTTGCAGCCGACCATATGCTGGATCGCCCCAGAGATCCCGCATGCGATATAGAGATCTGGAGCGATCTGAACGCCGGTCTGCCCGATCTGATCGGAGTGGGGACGCCAATTGTTGTTTGTTGCTACGCGGGTGGCCCCCACAGCAGCGTTATGGAGCAAGCTCGCGAGCTCTTCAAGCATCTTGAACGCCTCGGCGCTGCCCATGCCCCGGCCCCCGCCAATGACGACCTTCGCGTCCGTGAGCGAGATCCCCTTCTTCTGCGTGGGGATGAGCTCTTTGATGCGCACGCGGAAGTCCTTCTCGCTCACAGAGACGGAGAACGTCTCGACGGTGGGGGTAGTGCCGTCGGCACTCTGCGCGGCTATAGCATGGGGAGCAAGCGTCAGCAAGATGGGGCTGCTCAAGATCTCGAGCTCTTCGAGGAGACTGCCCCCCCAGTTGGAGCGCGTCACCCTCTTCAGAGAGCCGCCCTCGACAGAGAACTCGACGCAGTTTGTAGCTAAGCCCAGATTGAGCCGCGCGGCCACACGCGCCATGAGATCATTACCCGTCTCGGTGCCCGGTGCCAGCGCGATCTTCGGGGATCTTTGCGTGATCACTTCCGAGACGATCTTGGCGAATGCCTCTGGGACGTAGCTATCTAGACGGGGGTCTTCCGCGACCAGCACCGTGTGAATCCCCTTGACCGTGGGCGCGAGCGCGTTCACGCCCTTCCCTATCATCAGAGCTGTCACAGAATCGTTGCTCTTGTGTGCCAGATCCCGCGCTGCCGTTAGAGTCTCCCATGAGGCCTCTGTCAGAGCACCCTTGGCCGGTTCGAGAATAGCTAAGATCATCTTAGATCGCCCCCACTTCGCGGAGTTTTTCTATAATCTTGGGCACGGCGTCGACTCCCTGGCCCAAGATTTCTAAGTGTCGGCCCTCTTGCGGCTTCTTCAGGGCCTTGCGTACTAATTGTGGAGCTGGCTTAGTTACTTTCTTCTGTTCGATGGGGACCTTCTTGGCGCTCATAATGCCGCGCAAGCTTGGATGACGCGGGGTATTGATCCCCTCCTTGACGGTGAAGACCGCAGGGAGTGCGACTTCGTAGACCTCCCAGCCGTCTTTGGTCTCGCGCTTAGCGAGCGCTTTGCCGTCTTGAATCTCGAGGGCCTTGATCCCCGTCACGCACGGCAGATCCAACAGATGCGCCACGCGCAGCCCCACTTGATAATTGCACGTATCAGCAGATTCGTTCCCAAAGAGCAGAATATCAAACCCGAGGGGCTTAACGGTCTCGGCGATCGCGTGCGCGGTCGCGGCAGGGTCCCAGAATTCGTAGTCTTCGGCTTCTAATAAGATGGCACTGGTAATCCCTTTGGCGATCGCTTCGCGAAGCTGCTCTTGAGCCGCTTGGGGCCCAAGCGTCAACACCGTCGAGCTGCCCCCGTGCTTCTCAATAATTCTTATAGCTTCCTCGACGGCGCACTCCTCATGGGGGCTGATGGCGAAGCCCACGTTTGTTGTGTCTACGCGCATATTGTCGGACGTGAGCTTGAACCCACCCCCAGTATCCGGGACGCGTTTGATGCAGACAAGTACTTTCATAGAAGCTCCTTTCTCGCTACCAAGCTTTTGCTAATAGATGGTGCACATAGAGGGGTTCTAACGTCCAGAGTTCGTCTTGGTGCAAGTGGCTGTGTTTGAGCGCACCCAGCTGAGCGATCACTGCGCCGGAGGGCCGATTGAGCGCCGCTGGGGCAACTGTCACGATGGGCTCTAGGGCTAGGCGATGGCGCTCCGCCCCAGGGCCGATGCAGAGTGCTAAATCAGCCATTCGCTTGAGCTGCTCTTGCAGAGCCCCGATTGTGCTTGACGTCTCTGGCGTGATCTGGGTGGTGCCCTCATAGAGGGCATAATACACCAAATCGCGCCGATCCGGCAGCACGACGCAGATCTTTCCAGAGAGAAACGAGACTTTCTCAGCATATGCGGCCATGCTGGGAACGCCTACGATGGGGATACCCAAGGCTTGGGCGAGCCCCTTCCCTACGGCCATGCCAATTCTCAGGCTTGTGAACGATCCTGGCCCAAGAGCAACGGCGATCAACCCGATCTGATCCCGTTCGATATCGGTGAGCGCAAGCAAGCTCTCAAGAGCCGGCAGAAGGCGTTCACCTGGGCCAAGCTCCGTAGAGAAGAGTATATCACCCACAAGACGCTCATCACAGCACAGGCCGATGCTCCCGTGCTCGTGGCTCGTTTCGATGCCCAGTACGGTCATAAGATTTGCTGAAATAATACAGTAAAATTGAGATTTTTGCAAGGGCGAGGAGAATTTTTGACAATGCCCCGGCCCAGCGTGTAGACTTATCACCGCCAAACTTTTCGGGATAGGGGTGTGGGATGAAGCACGCTATTATCTATACGATGCCGACGTGCCAGTATTGTGGCGTAGCCAAGCAATTTCTCGCCGAGCGGGGGATCGACTTCATCGAGTATGATCTGTCCAAAGACTACAAAAAAATGACAGAGATAGTGAGTCGGACGGGGCGGGCAAGCGTCCCGGTCATCGAGATTGACGGGGAATTTATCGTTGGGTTCGATAAGCAGCGCCTGGCGAAGAAGCTTGGGATGTAAGTGAATGCAAGACCTCGCGCGCAGCGTCGATATCGCGCTCGATTTGCTCCCTAAGCGCATCTAAAGAATCAAACCGTTGATCGCCCCGCAGACGGTGCAGCAACGCGACTTCGAGCTCTAAACCGTACAGGTCTTCGGTAGTCTCGAAGATATGGACTTCGATGCTGGGGCTGGCATGAGCGAACGTCGCACGGCTCCCGATATAGAGTACACCATCGCGCCAGGAATCTTTTACGAGTACCCGCACGGCGTAGACCCCAGGTGCCGGTACAAGCACGTTCAGATCTAATGCTAGATTTGCCGTGGGGTAGCCCAACTGTCGCCCCCGCCCATCCCCGTGCACGACTGTGCCCCACAGCGTGGGCGCATAGCCGAGCATCTCGTGGGCTTCTTCAAGACGCCCCGCCAGCAAGCTCTCCCGGATCGCCGTCGAGCTAATAATCTTTTGATTGATTGTCACTGGTGGGACAACTTCAACAGAGAACCCGAAGCGAGCACCGAGCTCTTCCAGCAGGGCTCTGTTCCCTTGGCGATTCTTGCCAAAGCGCGCATCCGGCCCGATCACTATGTGAGCTATGTGGAGCTGCTCTACTAAGATTTTTCTGACAAACTCTTCGGCAGCCATCTCGCCGACTTCAGGGAACTCTACAGCAAGCACGTGCTCTACGATCTGGGCGATCTTCTCGAGCTTTTTGCGAACGGGGAGCAACAACGGCTTGGGAATCCCCAAAGAGTTTGAGGGCGGCTGCGTGAAGACGAACGCCACGCTGAGCACGCCATGCTCCCGCGCCCAGGAAACAGTACGTTCTAGGAGAGCGCGATGGCCGCGATGCACCCCATCGAACGTCCCCAACGTCAGGGCTGTGCGCTGCTGGGGGTGAAACCCTCTCAATGTGCTGATATTCATAGTGTGCGCGAGAGATGGCGCTGCAGCTCAGCGAGCACGCGCTCTTGTACTTCGCTCAGTTCGCCAGGGATGACACACCCAGCGGCTTGCTCGTGCCCTCCACCCCCAAAGATACGCGCGACGCTATTGACCGTCGCACGCCCTTTGGAGCGTAAGCTCACTTTGATCTTCCCATTGTCTAATTCTTTAAACAGCACCGCGACTTCAATGCCCGCGACGCTGCGCAGCTCTTCCACTAAGCGCTCTGTATCCGTGACCGATGTATTTGTCTTATGGAAGACCGACTTGGGAATAGCGCTCCAGATGATACCGTCGCTGATCTGGGCGTTTTGCAGCACATACCCCAAAAGCTGTAACTCAGACAAGCTGCGGCGCTCGTAGAGATTGATTGCGATCTGGCGGGTGTCTACCCCGTAAGATAAGAGTTGGGCGGCCATCTCCAGCACTTCCCGGGTGACGTTGGAATTGCGAAACGAATCAGTATCAGCGACGATTCCCGTATATAAACACGTCGCGATCTGCGGGGTGATCGTCACTCCCAGATGGGGAGCTAACTCGTAGAGCAGCTGCGTGGTCGAGGCAGCTTCCTTGACGAAATTAATGTGCCCGAATCTCGGGTTATCCCGATGGTGATGGTCTATATTGATAATAATCTGTCCTTCGCGGAGGAGCTTGAGCGCGTCTTCCCCGATACGGTTGAGATCGCCGCAATCGACGATGCACCAGACTTCGATCTCGTCGCTGTGCAGTTGGGTGGGGTGGAGCATCGTGTCGGCGCCGGGGAGGAACTGCAGGCTGGGCGGCACCAGATCGCGATTAGCAGCCCAGGCCTCCTTGCCCAATTGCTCGAGCATAAATTTGAGAGCAAGCTCGCTGCCGATGGCATCGCCCTCCGGGCCGATATGCGAGAGAATCCCGAATCGAGCGTGAGCGCGGATGACGTCCCGAACCTCGTCAATCATTGCTGAAGACCTTTCTAAGAGCGGTATCGCTCTGGGGATCGTCTTATTTTACGGGAGAACGTCGCGGATGACCAGTCGCTGGAAGCCGTTGCGCGTGCTGGTGTAGACGATGCGCTTGCCATCGGGTGAGAACGACGGGTACGAATCGCGATAGATGTCTCTTGTCAGCCAGGTGAAATTCTGTCCGTCGGCGTCGAGCCGCGCGATGTCGGACTCATCGCCGCGGACGGCTTCGAAGGCTATAAATCTCCCGTCGCGCGACCAGGCTGGGTGCCAATAGATACCGTCGCCGTCTGTGAGCTTTTGTCTGACTAAGCCGTTGGGGCGCATCGCGTAGAGATCCCAACTGCCCTCACGATAGGACGAAAAGACGATCTTGTCGTTTTTGGGAGACCAAGCTGGAAAGGCCTCGCGGAGGTCGTCTTGGGTCAGTCTTTCTGTCATACCCGTGAGGGGATCGATGAGATAGAGATCGGGCCAGCCGTCCCTGAAAGACTCAAAGACGATCTTGCCGTTGGGGGTCCAGGCGGGGTCCCAGTCGGTAGCGCTGTGCTGAGTCAATCGGGTGACGTTGGAGCCGTCGGCGTTCATCATATAAATCTCATAATTCCCATCACGGCTGGAGTAGAAGGCGATCTTGGATCCGTCTGGGGAGAAGCGCGGGCGCAGATCGCTCCCCACATGGTTTGTGAGTCGTTTGAGCTCTATGATGGGCGCGAGCGTGAGCAGATAGATTTCAGAGTTTCCGTCGCGGTCAGAGACGAAGACTATCTTGGTGCCGTCGGGGGACCAGTCCGGAGCAAAATCATTGAAGTTCCTCGATTGGGCCTGTGTGAAAGTGAGGGGTATAGACCATATAAATGCCAATAACATCAGCACATGTTTAATCATCGCACCTTAAAATATAACAGCGGGGGTAAGGGAAAGTCAAAGCGCTATCTCTAAGCTGGGCCTTACTCAACCCTGAACGTGATCTATATTACAGTACCCAAGATTTTGATCACAAACCCAAACGCTGATTCACAGGCGATTTTCCTTCCAATGTGATCCCTGTTACTGACAGTAGAAAAAAAAAAGCTAAACTTCATCTTAGACCTAAATTCTTATAAAAAGGAGTTGGTTCTATGCGCCAACATTATTACAGTGAGAAGTTCCTTCTCATACTCCTTCTTGTAGTTAGTTTACCAGTATTACTGGGTGGCTGTGTTGGGGTCAAGGACAGGTTTGTCTCCTCAGAAGCAACGGGACGTTTGGCCCCTTTGAGCGACCAGATCAACCTTGATCCTCCTTCGGGTGGCAATAACGGTTTGTTGATCGCCTGTGGTCTCAGAGAGGTCCCTCCCAAGGAAGCTGGAATTGACCCAGAAGCCTTCTGGCGGGACTCTCAGATCGCAGCCTTGCAGGATGCCCTAGAAGCCCACGGGCTGAAGCTGACCTTCGGAACGATGAGGGTCTTCAGCTCAGAGTCTGTCAGGCTAGGCTTTGTGCCCTTTAGGGCTGAAGATGGGATGGTAAGAGCTGGGATCGCCTTCGAAGAGCGAAGTGGACAACTGAGTGCGGTGGCGCTGGTTCAGCAAGCCGGAGGGACGCTGAATATCCATCCTGATGGTCGGGAAGAGCTGTGGGCTCTGGTGAGCCAGCAAGCCGTGCAGGGCTTGATTGAACAACTGCGCAGGGATGAAGTTTTTCAGGCCTTTGAAAGAGAGCTAGCAAGCCAAGGCAAGCAGATCAATGCTGGGCAGAGCTTGGGAGCCACGACCGCGGACAAGGGCTTGCTCTACCTAGCTGTAGTAGAGAGCTCGGGCTTGACACTAAATCCAACTGTATATTATTATCGGATCGAGCTGAGTGCAGCAGGGAAGGGCTATTGGATGCAGGGGACACCACAGGAGTTGTGCCTGTCCAGTAAGGGCGAGAACAAAGTCTTGGGCTCTCCGGATGGAGCATTAATGAGGTTGATAGGGGTCTATGGAATAGGCTCAGAAGACAAGCTCGAGTTGCAGGTGGTGCGCCTACCGAAGGACCCATGTCTGCTAGGGCTAGATACGCTGGTATGCTTGGATACCCAGCGCTGGTTGGTGCAAAAACAAGAAGAAATAAATAGAAGGAAGTTGCAGATGCACAACATCACTGCCCAGCAAGGGTATTACAATATTGTCTACACCACTAAAGCGCAGTATCTGTTCGACCTACTGCTAGGGGGCTTTGACGACCTAACAGAAGAACAAATTGAGCAGCTCTATAGTGAACTTTCGCTGCTGTACGCTCAAATTACAAGGTCACATCAACCAGATCCTCGATTTGTTGAAGCTCTGAGAATCCTGGCTGCCCTCGATCCAGAACAACTCACAAGTTGGATGACAGCCCTCGCTCAAGCTTTTAGCGAGGGTCAGTTCGACGAAGAATATAAGCGCTTACTCCCACAAGGGCTTGATAAGTTCGAGCAAATTATCGTGCTTCTTCGCGGGTTTCAGAATCGTGAAGAAGTGAAAGAATATATTCGTGGGGTAGCACAAGAGATAATTGCGGCAAGCTGTCAATCAACTGACCCTTGTAGAATTGTAGATCCAACTAAATCTCCAGAGATAATAGCGCGTACAATCTTAGAAAACCTGATCCAATATCTGGATAGATACTTTTTTGATATAGGGATGTCGCCGTTGCTCTACCGTCCACTCTTAGGAGAAATTATAGGATATTTTGAGGCTATTCTGCAGACTTTAGGAGAGTATGGGATGCGTGGCGAGATAGTTCCATTTGCTTTAAGTGTGTGTCGCCTCGTTATGCATATCCTGGCTTTTTGGCCTGATCCTGTCAATCCGCCATTACCCAACGGACCCAATGGATGGGACAGCAATTACAGAATAATTATGGAATCAGTAGGGGTTTTCCTTAGATGGATGACTGAAACAGGTGGACCCTATGCTCCTGATCGTCGTGCGCGGCTTGAGCAGGGGCTAGGATCGCTCTACACCGCTGTGTACCTAATGTTGCGAAGCCCCGCTGATCCCATCGGCTGGCTCTTTATCGGTTTCCGCTTCGGCTTGGAGGGTTGGGTGGGACTTGTAATGTGGATGGACCCAGAGCGAGCTAACATAGGTGGCAAAGGTGTTATCGCTTTGATTCGAGGAGATCACTGTAGCCAGTGCGCAGGGAAAGTCGAGCAGATCATCAAGTGGGTACAGCAAGCGCTCAATGAACTGCGAGATATGGTAAGATGGGCAGAGAGCTACTTCAAAACCGGCGCTTTAGGGATCATTATGCTCACCTTTACCAGGCCGGGAGCCACGGGGATTGACCAGATTGTGAGTAGGTTGCAGCAGCAGTTTGGCAATGAAACTGCACCAATTATGGTGCTATGGTTTGATAAAGATGGCAATGTCCAGTTCGCCTGTATATCGGAAGGCTGTAGACAACTGGAAAAGGATAATCCCAATTTGATTGCAAAAATCAAAACCGCTTTTGCAAGAGCCTTAGCAATAGCTATAGCTGCTTATCCTGGCTTGAGTCCCCAGCTAGCATGGTGGCTAGCTTATGGTATCTGCGGTGGTGACCCTGATTGCATCCTTTGGTTGGCGGAAGAGATCGCGAAAGAACTAGGGAGCGGCGGTGGTTCAAACTGCCAGTGGAGGCTGCAGCCGTTGCACCCACAGCTCCGTCTGAAAGCGCTCATGCCTTGTTAAATAAAAGCAGGCCAGCTATGCCGGTGTGGAAGGGAAGCTCTGAGCTTTAATATGACGATAAGGAGGAGAAGAGAAATATGATGCGAGTTAAGATCATGATGCTCCTGCTCATAGGGCTTCTGATAGGATGGATGGGAAAGGCAGGTATAACCGATGTGAATTTTGAGGCTCTCCTATTGCAACACTCGAGTCTCACCGTCTGTCCAGAGGGGCCTCCAGTATGTCAATTTGCTAAGATCCAGGAGGCGATTGACACAGCTCCGCCAAAAGCGACCATCGAGGTGGCTCCTGGCATCTACGTTGAGAATCTTGTGCTCTATAAGGAGGTGCTCTTAAAAGGGGCTGGGGCTGAGCAAACGATCTTACAAGCCGCCAGAGAGGGCCTCCCTGCGGTGCTGATCGTCCCAAGAGGTGGATCTATCACGGGCTTCACGATCACAGGAGCCAAAGACGCTGCTGGCATCCAGATCTATGGCCAGTGGTACAGCGCGGGAATCTTTCGCAATATAATTACCGGCAATAACCGTAGCGGGATCCAAGTCATCGGGGATATCACGGTTTACATCGCTGATAACGTCATCAGTGATAACGGAGATATAGGGCTTTGGATACGGCACCTGGGTGATTGGCGTGGCCTTGGAGGTGAGTGCTGGATTCGGAGGAATCAGATTCTCAACCATAGTGAAGGTATCCTCATCTGGGATTCGCATAACGTGATGATCTTGGAGAACACCATCCGTGACAACAAAGAGGCTGGAATTCGCCTACGTGACTCTTCTGGTGTGCATATAGTTGAAAATGCAATTGAAGGGACAAAAGACGGGGCTGCCCTTCATGGCTTCCGTGTGGGTTTCAGCCCTGTGGGGGGTGTTGACATTAGGATTGCAGGCAATATCATCCAGAAGAACAAAAAGGGCATCGATCTGCTTGAAGCCTTAGCTTGGCTTTGGCGCAATCAGGTCTTCAACAATCACGGAGATGGAATAGCAGTTGGTTCTCCTTCTACTAAAGGCCGGCTGCACTTGGAGGAGAACATTGTGGTGGACAACAGCGGGTATGGGGTGAGGGTAGATAGTTTAGATATAGTGGAGACTTGCAGAGGAAACCTCGTCTCTAGTAATCAGCAAGGGGATTATGTAGTTGGCAGCCCTCCCCAGCCCAGCCCGGAGCTCAAAGCGAAATGCGAAGGGGGCTGACGATAGAACGTATGACCTAAGGTAGCCAGGGGAGCTGCGTGGCCGACCGCGAACTTGTCAGCAATCACGAAAAGTGCTCCCGCAAGATCGGCTCCTTGGCTGCGCGCACTTCATCTAAGCGTCGCACCGATGCGCCATAGACGGGCACCGCGTGTGGCGCTTCCTTGAGCATCTGTGGGTTCTCCTTCATCTCTTGCGCAACTTTGATGAGTGCGTCCGCAAAGTAGTCGAGCTCTTCTTTGCTGACGGTCTCCGTCGGCTCGATCATCATCACTTCGGGGACTATTAACGGGAAGTAAATTGATGACGGGTGCACGCCGTAGTCTATGAGTCTTTTGGCGACATCGAGCGTGCGGATCTCTTCGGACATGCCCTTGGTCGTCAGCACGAACTCGTGCATACAGAGTCGATCATAGGGGGCTTTGTAGACTTTGCTAAGCCGGGCCCGCAGATAGTTGGCGTTGAGCACTGCGTTGGTACTGACGGCTTTTAAGCCTTCATCTCCCATCATGCGAATGTACGCGTACGCGCGCACCAGCACTCCGAAGTTCCCATAGAACGAGTGAATCTTTCCAATGGAATGCGGTCGCTCGTAGTCTAGCGAGTATTTATTGCCGTTCTTGACGATGCGCGGCACGGGCAGATAGGGCTCGAGCTTCTTGACGACGGCCACGGGGCCAGCCCCAGGGCCGCCGCCGCCGTGCGGCGTGCTGAACGTCTTGTGTAGGTTATAGTGCACGATATCGACGCCCATATCCCCGGGACGTGCTCGCCCAACAATCGCATTGAGATTGGCCCCATCGTAGTAGACGAAGCCTCCTACGTCATGAATCAGCCTCGTGATCTCTAGAATGTCGGTCTCAAAGAGTCCAAGGGTATTGGGATTGGTGAGCATGATCCCAGCGACGGATTCGTCGAGATGGGCCTTAAGGGCATTGAGATCGACAAGCCCGCGCGAATCGGACGGGATGGGTATGACCTCAAAGCCGCACATCGCTGCAGAAGCCGGGTTTGTCCCATGGGCCGAATCGGGCAGCAAGATCTTTGTGCGCTTATGAAGTTCTTTCGTGCGCTCAAAATACTTCTTGATCAAGAGCATCCCTGTGAGCTCGCCATGAGCGCCGGCAGCGGGCTGGAGCGTGATCGCGTCCATGCCCCCAATCACACAGAGATACTCCCCCAGCTCGTACATCAGCTTCAGCGCCCCTTGGGAGAGTTCATCCCCTTGGAGTGGGTGTGCGTGAGCGAACCCCAGCAGCCGTGCGAGATCTTCGTTGATTCTGGGATTGTACTTCATGGTGCAGCTACCGAGGGGGTAGATCCCGCTGTCCACACCGTAATTCATGCGCGACAGCTTCGTGTAGTGGCGGACGACCTCGACCTGGGAGACTTGGGGAAGTTTCGGATCTTCTTTGCGAATAAGTTCTGCGGGGATCAGCTCCGTGAGACTCTTCTCTGGGACGTCGAGAGCGGGAAGCCGCAGTCCAGTGCGGTTCTCCTCACCAATGTCAAAGATTGTCGTTCCCATCTTAGGCTCCTTTCAGGATCTTGACGAAGCGATCCATCTCGTCGCGCGTGCGCTTTTCGGTGACCGCGACTAAGAGATTATTGCCGTCTAAGAGCTCGTATGGGGCCAGATCAAGACCGCCAAGAAAGCCCTCATCCCGCAAGGCTTTCAAGAGTCGTGACGGCTTCTTGCGCGTCCGGAGGACAAACTCATTGAAGAACGGCCCGGAGAATCTCAAGGCAAACCCCGGCAGCGCAGCGATCTTCTCAGCAAGATGGTGGGCTTTCTGGAGGTTCAGCTCGGCTAATTTCCGTAAGCCCCGGCGCCCCAGCGTCGCCATGTAGATAGTAGCGCACAACGCCATCAGGGCTTGGTTGGTGCAGATATTCGACGTCGCTTTCTCTCTTCTGATGTGTTGTTCTCGCGTTTGCAAGGCCATCACATAGCCAACACGGCCATCGGCGTCGACGGTGCGCCCGGCCATGCGCCCCGGCATCTTGCGCACGTAGCTCATTCTCGTGGCGAAGATCCCAAGCAACGGCCCCCCAAAACTCTGCGGGATGCCCAAGGGCTGCCCCTCGCCCACGACAATATCTGCGCCAAAGAGCCCCGGCGGCGCTAGGATCCCTAGTGAGATGGGGTTGACGCTCACGATCAAGAACGCGTCTTTGATCAGATCTTTCAGCCCTGAGAGATCTTCGATGACCCCGAAGAAATTGGGGGTCTGCACGATGAGCCCTGCAAGTTCGCTGATCTCATCGGGCTGCAGGGCTGCGCGATCGAGCTGTCCCGTCTCGGTGAAGGGGACGTCTCTCAGTTCCAAGCCCGCGCCCCACGCGTACGTCTCTAAGCACTGTCTATAGTGTGGATTGAGGCTCTTGGAGACCAAGAATCGCCTTCTCCCGGTGACGTTCTTGGCCATGAGCATCGCTTCGGCGAGGGCCGAGCCCCCGTCGTACATCGAAGAGTTGGCGACTTCCATGGCGGTCAGTTCGCAGACCATCGTCTGGAACTCGAACATCCATGTCAGGGTCCCTTGGGAGAGCTCGGCTTGGTAGGGCGTATAGCACGTTAAGAATTCCCCGCGCGATATGAGATGACCAATAATTGCGGGGATGTAGTGATCGTAGATACCCCCGCCGAGGAAGCTCACGTACCGCTGGGTATGTGCGTTTTCCGCTGCCATTTGACCCACGAGTCGAGAGACTTCCAGCTCGCTCATGGGAGCGAGCCCCATGGGCTTGAACTTTTTCAGGACTTCCGCGGGGATGTCCGCGAAGAGCTGCTCAAGATCGGAGAGCCCGATCTCTGCGAGCATCTTGCGCTGGTCCTCCGGGGTATTGGGAATAAACTCAAACACGGCCATTAGGTGCCTCCTTTGGGGTCGTGTGGTGAGGCGTTAAGCCCCGATGTGCTGCTCATACTGTTCGGCTGTCAGGAGATGGTCGAGCTCCTTGAGATCGCTTGGGGCGATGATGGCAATCCAGCCCCGCTCATGGGGGGACTGATTGATCAATTCCGGCTTTGTCTCAAGTTCCCTATTGACGTCAACGACCTCACCGCTGAGGGGGGCATAGATAGGCGAGACGGCCTTGACGGACTCGACCGTAGCGAACTCTTGCATCTGTTTGACTTTGGTGCCGATCTTGGGCAGCTCAACATAGACGATATCACCCAATTGATGCTGGGCGTGATCGGTGATCCCGATGCGGGCTTTTCCGTTTTCGAGCTTGACCCATTCGTGCTCTTTCGTATAGCGATACTCTTTGGGATAGGGCATAGGCTCTCTCCTTCAAGTACAGTTTAGCGTAAAGGGCAGGAACGGTGCAAGTGAGTAATTATGGAGAAAAAAAAGAAGTGCCGAGGGGCGGACTCGAACCGCCGACACCAGGATTTTCAGTCCTGTGCTCTACCACCTGAGCTACCTCGGCCCAGGCTTCGCCTGGACCGTCCATCGTGCCGCCTTTGGCGGCACGGCGAACAGTCCAGACGAAGTCTGGCGGGGATGACGGGATTTGAACCCGCGATCTCTGCCTTGACAGGGCAGCGTGTTAGGCCACTACACCACACCCCCACGCTCGCACATTATAGCTCTTCTCACGGATCTCGTCAACCATCCCCCTACGACGTGACAGACGCTCTGGACTCTGGCATAATAAGCTCATGGATCGCTTGCTTGGCCTCGAGACCGAATACGGCATTCTTATAGAGGGCGTGGACGTCACCGATCTTGCCGACGCAGCCCGCGCTCTTGTCCAGAGCTATGCGGGACTCTCTGCCCAGCCCTGGGACTATCGCGACGAAGACCCTCTCCGCGATGCCCGCGGCTGGCGCGCCCCAACTCTCGCTGTGAATCCCAAAGATGAAGTCTACGAAAAACCCGCGCGTAAACACCTAAGCGCCTCCGAGGATCACGCCGACAGAGTCTTGCCCAATGGCGCGCGGTTCTATCACGATCATGGGCATCCCGAATACAGTACCCCCGAATGTCGCTCCCTTCGGGATCTGATCGCTCACGATAGAGCCGGGGAAAGAATAGTCTGGGCCACAGCGCAGGCCTACGCCCAGAAGGCTGGGCGCGCCGTCTCGATCTTCAAAAATAATATAGACTATCACGGCATGAGCTTTGGCTGCCATGAGAACTATTTAGTCTCGCGCGCGCTCCCATTTGAGAGGCTAATCGCTGGACTGATTCCGTTCTTGGTGACGCGTATTCTCTTTGCAGGGGCAGGCCGGGTCGGGGGTGAGGACGGCTGGGTTGATTTTCAGCTCTCGCAGCGCGCTGATTTCTTCACAGAGCTGTGTAGTGTAGATACGCTCGACCGCCGTCCGTTAATAAATAGCCGTGACGAACCTCATGCCGATGAGAGACTCTATCGCAGACTGCATGTCATCTGCGGTGATGCCAATCTCAGCGAGTATGCGACGGCTCTGAAAGTCGGCACGACGGCGCTCGTCATCGCGACGCTCGAAGCGGGCTACGGCCCACCGGGGACGCTCAAAGACCCCATAGAAACTCTCAGAAAGCTCTCGCGCGATCAGACGTATAGATGGCTCATCGAGCTTGAAGAAGAAGGGACTATCTCAGCCCTTGACGTCCAGCGGGTATATCTCAAAGCTGCCCAAGAGCTCTTTCGCCATCGCGATGCCGAGACGGATTGGCTCTTAAACGAATGGGAAGCCGTGCTTGACGACCTCGAAACTGATCCCATGCGCTGTGCGGATCGGCTCGATTGGGCCGCAAAGCGCCACTTGCTCCAGACTTTTCTCGAATCGGAAAAGCTGAGCTGGCGCGACGAGATCGTGCGCAGTCTTGATCTAGAGTATCACGCCCTCGACCCCAATCGCAGTCTCTTTTATGAATTACAGAGTCAGGGGGTGATGCGTCGCGTCGTCACCGAGAGCGAGATCGAGCGCGCTATGCGCGAGCCCCCGCACGATACGCGCGCGTACATTCGCGGGCTGTGCGTGCAGAAGTTTTCTTCGGCCATTTGCGCCCTCAACTGGGGGCGGATCACGCTCTCGCAGAACGGACAAGACTTTACGCTTGATCTCCGAGCGCTCGTAGATGGGCGGGTGGGTGCACTCGCCCACTCTCTCGCAAGGGCCTCGACACCGCGCGAGCTTTGGGGTATCATACAAGAGACTCTACCAACGAAGGGGTGATAGCCAATGCCAGAGCGCATCACAAGACCCATGCCGCAAGACCCACTGACCAAGCCCGGAGACGATGACGGGCCGCGCACGCCCAACGTGCCCAAGCCGGACACAGAGAGGCTTTTAGAGCGGATGCGGCGAGTTGATCCTCGGCAGGCGCAACGCTACCGCCAGCGCAGCGGGGAGTGAACATGAGTCACGGCAAAGAGCCCAAGCAATTCAGGCTTCCTCTGAAGATTGAGCCTTTGGAAGAAGGAGGGTATTTGGCTACGAGTCCAGCTTTGCCGGGGTTCTTGGTACAGGCACAAACGCTCGAAGAGGTCTTTGCTCTCGCTCCTGGAGTAGCTCAAGCACTTTTGGAAGCGATGCGAGAGAAGGGGGTGCCCTTGCCTCCCAAGCTCTGTCAGACACGCAAACCTCTGCGAGCTGAAGTCTTAGTGACATTAACGTGACCTATCGTGAACTGACGAAAAAGCTCAGAGAATTAGGCTGTGAATTCGTTCGCCAAGGGCCAGGCTCTCATGAATTTGGTGGAATCCGGTGAACCGAAGATTCACGACAATCCCTCGTCATGAGGGACGGGATATGCCTAAGGGAACAATACGGAAGATTTTGAAAGATTTGGATATTAAGCCGAGGAATCTGTAAGATGCCTGATCAGCTCAGCATAAGCCACGGCGACTTCGCCAAGCTTCTTGAGGCCTACGGGGTTCGCGTGCCCATTTTTGAACCCCCCAGGCCCGACTCTCTTGTCGGCGCTCACGGTACGACCGTGATTGCCGTGAAGTTCGACAGGGGCG
>JAUQPG010000018.1:21757-32796 GCA_030550495.1 Candidatus Bipolaricaulota bacterium
CACGGCGACTTCGCCAAGCTTCTTGAGGCCTACGGGGTTCGCGTGCCCATTTTTGAACCCCCCAGGCCCGACTCTCTTGTCGGCGCTCACGGTACGACCGTGATTGCCGTGAAGTTCGACAGGGGCGTTCTCAATATCGCCGACCGTCGCGCCACTGCCGGGAACGTAATCTTCTATGAAGAAGCTGAAAAGATTTTAAAGCTCGACGATGAGACGCTCATCGCGATTGCTGGCTCTTACGCCACGGCGTTTGAGGCCGTGCGCTTCTTGCAGCACTCGTTTAAGTATTATGCGCGCAGCCAACTCCAAGAGATGAGTTTAGAGGGCAAACTCTCTGAAGTTTCGCGCGTGCTCTCGCGCGCGCTCCCCGGCGCCCTTCAGGGGATTGGGGGGTTTCTGCCCATCGTCAGCGCGTTTGATAAAGAGAAGAACGAAGGGCGCATATTCTTCTATGACGTAATGGGGGCACGCTTCGAGAGCCGCGAGTTTGGCGCGGCCGGCTCCGGCGCGGAGCGCATTCGCGGGGCATTTGAGTACATTGTGCGCACCAAGGGCCCATTCCGTAAGATGAAGCTCGAAGAGGCCCTGCGCGAGACGCTCTTGTTGTTAGAGATCGCTGCGTCTTTGGACACCGCCACAGGCGGGATTCGACAATACTTGCCCCTCGCTAAGACTGTAACGGCCGAGGGTGTCTCTAACGTTCCAGAAGAGATTTTGCGTTCTATCCAAAAGACTTTGCTGAGAGAGTGACTATGGCATTTACCCCCTACGACTGGCAACAGACTCTCAGGCAGAAAGCTGATTATGTTGAAGATCGCCTGCGCGAGGGCAGCCCCGTCGTAGGGCTCTCCTGTCACGAAGGGGTTTTGCTCGTGACAGTGCGCCGCGCTCAGCAGCAGAAGATCTTCGAAATCTATGATAAATTGGCGTTTGCGGGGCTGGGCAACCAGGCTGATTTAGAAACAATTCGTCAGATCGCCGTGGACTTTGCGCACGCTGAGGGGTTTGCCCGCAGCCCACAGGACGTCTCGATTCAAAGAGTCGTGGGGGTAGCCCTCAGCCCAGCGATGAAGCGCAGCTTCAGCGATCCTCTGAGACTTCCCTTGGTCGTGCGCGGGCTCTTTGCGCAAGTGGGCGATTCCCCGGAGCGCGATCTCTTCTATCTGCTCAACTATGACGGAGAGTTCTCGCTCGGGTATCATTTTGGAGTCGCCGCGGGGACGGAGAGCGCTCGCGAGGCGATGGAGCGCGTGCTCTCAGGATTGAGTAAGAAGATGCCCAAGCGCGACGCAGCTTTGGAGACGGCTCTCGAAGCCTGGGCTGTGGGGCGCCGGGAAGCTTCTTCAGAGAGTGAGACCGACTGGCGCGCGGTCCTGGCAGAAGCGCTCAAGACAGGCATAGTCGAAGCAGCTCTCCTTGAGCGCAGCTCGCCGCGTGAGCGGCGCTTTCGGTTCTTGAGCGAGGACGAGCTGAGGCCCCTCTTGCCAAGATAGTTTAAAGGAGCGTGAGCGAATGCGGCATCGCGTTGTCGGGCTAGAGACGGAGTTTGGGTGTTTGGTGCGCGACCCTGGGCTTGGTCCTTACGAAGAGGTCGTCGAGCGTGTCAAAGACGCGGTCTTTCGCAACAAGCGCTGGGGCTTACTCGATCTGCACACGCGCGATATGTACTTTGAGCCCGCAGAAGCTGGCGGGTTCTTAATCAACGGGGGACGGCTCTATATTGATGCCGTCGGCTCACACTTGGAGTATGCTACCCCGGAATGTCGATCGCTTCGTGACTTGATTGCTTATGAACGAGCCGGGCAACGGCTTATTCTGAAGATCTTGCGCGAGCTGCGCCTCCACGACCGAGTGAGTTTTTATAATAATAGCGTCGATCATTTTGCCGGACACACCTTTGGGTGCCATGAGAATTATTCTGTTGACCCGGAGTCGCTCTCCTGGCGCCACGCCCTCGAGAAGTTAGTGCCCTTTCTGGTCACGCGCCAGATCTTCGCTGGAGCTGGACGAGTCGGCGGCCATCGCCTCACCACGATGTGGCAGACTAAATCTCGCCATATCGCCGATACTGTCTTTGTGGACTCAGCGTATGGGGTCGAGCCCGATCCGACGGTAGACTTCCAACTCTCCCAGCGCGCTGATCATATCTTACACACGGTCTCTGGGCGAGTCCGCTTCAGCCGCGCTTTAATCAATCCCAAATGGGATCAAATGTACGAGCTCTCTCGGAGCCCGCGGCTGCACCTGCTCTTTGGTGAAGCTAACCCTTCTGAATACGCAACGTTTCTTAAGCTGGGCACGACGATCTTGGTCTTAGATCTCTTAGAAGAGCAAGCCGTTCCCTCGGGAGTGGAGTTGGCCGCGCCGCTGCGCGCCCTCAAAGAGATCTCTCGCGATCCCACCCATCAATGGCTCGTCAGACGCGACAATGGCTCAACGATCTCCGCAATCGATCTCCAACGTCTCTATCTGCAAGCGGCGCAGAAACGCTTTGCTGGACGCGACCCTGAGACCGACGAAGTCCTCCGCGAATGGGAAGAGACCCTCGACGCGTTAGAGCGCGACCCCTTGGAGCTTGCTGATCGACTTGATTGGGTCGCAAAATTCACAATGCTCCAGCTCTTCAAAGACGCTGAAGGGCTCACCTGGCAAGATGATATCCTGCACAGCTTGGATTTGGAGTATCATAATATCGATCCAGAGCAAGGGCTCTACTATGCGCTCGAATCGCGGCGGCGGCTCGTAAGCGACTCCCATATCGAACAAGCTATCGAAGAACCTCCTGCTGATACGAGGGCTTATGGACGAGCTCTGATTGTGCGTGGCCTGCGTGGACGCGCTATCGGCGAATATATGATCGAGTGGGACGGGGTCTTCGTTGAGCCCAAGCGTACCCTTGTCCTAGCTGATCCCTTCCATTCTTACAAAGACGAAGCTGAGCAGTTTCTACGGCGCCTCTGAACTCTTTCGTGGGCGGATAGCTAACCGCCCGCTGGGCAGCTCCACTATAGTGAGATTGTTCGCCACACGTTGCTTTAGGATCTTTCCTGGAACAAAGCGCGGCATCGGCTTGCTAGGGATAGATAAGAGCTGACGAGTCCAAACATTACAGCGTCGTGTGGGACGGCGTGGCCGTACCCCAAAGGTGCCAAATCCCTTCAGCCGCACTTCTTCTCCTTGCGCTATGGCCTCGGCGATCACAGCTAAGGCCGCGTTGAGTGACTTCAGAACTGTCTGCTTGGGCATCCCTGTCCGCTGCGCCACTTGGGCTACTACGTCGAGCTTGCGCATGGGCCCCTCCCAGTGGTATTTTTGGGTCTAGTGTAACGAGTCAAGAGGGAACTGTCAAACTCATCGCTGAGAAGTCCGAATGCTCCTAGGGTGATCAACGTCACAGCCATCGTTGCACTGTGGGGTATCGTTTGGGCTCTCTCTGGGAGTAATCTAGAGCCAGAGCCAAGGAGATGAGAGTATGAGATCTTCAACTGTGATAATTGCGCTTGCGCTATTTATGGTGCTTGCAGGGTGCACTCAGCCTATTCCCATTGGGGAGAAGCCGGATCAGCCTCCAGTTGCTGTGATTGCTCTGGAGTGTTCAAGCTGTCAAGGGGAGCGCATAGGGGTGGCGCCCTTGACGGTCATCTTCGATGCGTCGCAGTCGTGGGACGATCGCGGGATCGTGCTCGTCCATTGGAAGTTGAGCGATGGCCGCGAATTGACTGGGATCCAGATCAAGCCAACCTTTGATAAACCCGGAAAGTATACGATTGAGCTGACAGTCTATGACAAAGCGGGCCAGGCCAGCACGGCCAGCACAGAGATCACGGTGCTCGCGCCACCGCCTCCGGAGTTCCGCGTCGAGCGCGTGGAGAACGAGCTTGTCATCGTTGAGCGCATCCTGCCAAACAGAGCACTGCAAGTCGGCGAGACGATTCAGATCAGATTGCGAGTAACAGCCAAGCAGAATATCGAATACGTCTATTGGCGCGAGATCCTGCCCTATGCCCTCAGCTCCTCTGAAGATTTGGAGTTTATGATCCTCCAGGTGCAGCAGGGGGGCTCGCATGAGTGGGTCTACATGGCGAAGGTGGAGCAAGCTGGGGCCAGCAAGATCGAAGGTGAAGGTCGGGCAGCTTATCGAGCAAGCTCAACGGAGCTGACGCTGAGCACTGTCCTCGAAGTGAGCGAATAGAATGGAACTCTTATCGTCTATTGGTCCAACGGGCGACGACTTGTCCGCAGTGTGGGCAGTACGTCACTTCGCCACGGTAGAAGCTTTTGCAGTGCGGACATTGATGGTATTGGTTGCTCTTCAGGCGAGCCAGCATAAAATAGCGCGCCCCCAAGAACAACAACCCGCCAAAGATTAACAAGACTAATAAGAAACGCCAGCTCATAGAGCGCTGTTATCATACCTCACAAGAGATCCTAGCGCAACCTCGACACCGGGCTATGTCCGCTAACTAGGGTGATCAATTTCCCGCAAAATCTTTGGCATCTCTGCCCAACGAACAAACCTTCACCCGCGTGCTCCATGCGGCTATACGCCGTCGAGCCACTTTAGCAGTGCTTCGCAAAAAATTCTTTTGGGATCAGGGCCGTCTCGTAGTTATACCCTGTGAATTGGACTTGACAACGCCCGGCGATCTCTGCTATGCTGTGAGTACCTACCAGCACCAGGGGTTAGCAAACGATGCGATCAGAAGCTGTTTTGCGAGACTATCCCTCATCTGCTGTTGCGGCGCTGTGCCCTGAGTATACGTTTGTGCGTTTTGTCCGCGGCGAGAGCAATAGATTAGCATACGCTGCTTCCCTTGCGGTTGCGGAGAATCCCGCACGCGTATATAACCCGTTGTTTCTCTACAGTGCGTCGGGTCTGGGCAAGACCCATTTGCTCCACGCTATTGGCCATGAGATCGCACGGCGCTCCCCGTGGCTCAAAATTCTCTATGTCACCTGCGAACGCTTCGCCACCGAGTTCTATCGCGCCTTGCACGAGGGGAGGACCACGCAGTTCCGAAAGACCTATCGTACCGCAGATGTTTTATTACTTGACGACGTGCACTTTCTACGCGAGAAAGCCGCTACCCAAGAAGAACTCTTTCACACGTTCAACGATCTCTATCAGCGAGGCAAGCAGATCGTGCTGACGTCGAACCGTCCTCCAGAAGCTCTGCCCCATCTTCACGAAGGGTTGATCTCGCGGTTTCGCTGGGGATTGGTCGCCGATATCCAACCCCCTGATTTCGCAACACGGCTCGCGATCTTGCGCGCCAAAGCTGAAGAACTCCACCTGGATCTCCCCCAGAATGTCCTCGAGTACATTGCGGAGCGGGTGCGCTCGAACGTGCGTGCTCTTGAGGGGGCTCTCGTGCGCTTGACCGCTACGCTCTCCCTCAACGGCCATGAGCTCTCACCAGAAGCCCTGAAAGATTTGCTTCCCCCACCGGAGCGCCCTAAGCTCCTCACGCCTGAGCTGATCAAGAGCGAAGTCGCTCGGTATTATCAGATCAGCGTTGAGGATCTTGAGGGCGAGAGTCGAGAGCGGCGCGTTGTCTGCGCGCGCCAGATCGCGATCTATTTGGCGCGTGAACTGACCAATCATTCCTTCCCTGCTCTAGGGACGATCTTTGGCGGCCGCGATCACAGCACGATTATGCACGCTTATCGTAAGGCGAAAGCTTTGGCTGAAAGCCCGCTCTTCTCCGGGGAGATCGCTCACTTGAAAGCCCAGCTCCTCGCCTTGACCGACCCTGCAGAGTAAAATATCTCCGGGATGAAGATCGAGCGTCTGGCGCTCTATAACTTTCGCAATCTCGCGCCTACAGAGCTTGTCCCTCACGACAAGCTGAATCTCATCATTGGGCCAAACGCTGCGGGCAAGAGCAATCTCTGCGAAGCGATCTATTACGCTGCTAAGGGGTGGCTGCTCAAGGGCGAGCGTCAGCGCGACGTGATTGCGTTTGGGCAGCACGAGACGGCGATTGAGCTCTCCGTCAACGGCGACCAGATCCGGGTGCATTTGAACGGGCGAGCGCGTGCGAAAACTATCGAACTCAATCGCGAGAAGAAGACCCAAGGTGAACTGAGTGCGCGCTTGCGCACGCTGCTCTTCACTCCGGACGAATTGCAGATCATTAAGGGGCGTCCCGGGCAGCGCCGGCGTTTTCTCGATCGAAGCATTGCTGATCTCTCGCGTGAATATCGTCATGTGCTGCGCGAGTATGAGCAAGTGCTGCGGCGCAAGAGCGCCCTGCTGCGTCAAGAAAATCCTGATCTCGAAGTTCTTGAAGTCTTCAATCACGAGTTAATAAGCCGGGGGAGCTGGCTTATCACCAAGCGACGCGAATATGTTAGAGAACTGAACAAGACCCTTCCAGAACGCTATCGGGCGATCTGTGGCCAGGAGAGCGCACTAGCGGTGATCTATGAAGGGGCTTCTGTTCCCCTCGCTCAGCTTATCAAAGATGCGACCGCTGAAGAGATCCGGCGCGGCATGGTGCTTGTCGGCCCGCACCGCGATGATGTGCGCTTTGAGCTCGACGGTCGTGACTTAAGGTGCTTTGGCTCCCAAGGCGAACAAAAATCTGCGCTCTGCGCGATCTTGCTCGCTCAGCTCGATCTGTGCTATCAGCGCTTTGGGGATTACCCTGTATTGATCTTAGACGACGTGCTCTCGGAGCTCGATCGTCCTCGGCTCCAGCGGCTCTTGCAGCTTCTGCCCAAAGACATTCAAATCTTTCTCACCCATACTGCCACTGATATTAATGAGCTTTACCCTGAAGTGCGTGCGGCGGCGCAGCGCATATTTGCTCTAGAGAATGGGAAGCTCTCGGTGATCATATGATCGAGCCTACGTTGCTTGAGAAGGTATTGCGCAAGTACGGGCTATTCGAGAAGTATCGTGAGCAGGAGCCTGCGCTCCTCTGGGATCGCGTTGTGGGAGAGAGGGTCTCACGGCT
This sequence comes from Candidatus Bipolaricaulota bacterium, assembly GCA_030550495.1. Classification (GTDB taxonomy): domain Bacteria; phylum Bipolaricaulota; class Bipolaricaulia; order RBG-16-55-9; family DRXL01; genus JANXCC01. Next base: position 28,720 of record JAUQPG010000018.1, read on the forward strand.
GGCGCGACCGATCTGGGTACAGGAGGGCGTGCTCTTCGTCGCCGTGCCAAGTCACGTGGTCCAGCACGAGTTCAGTTTGATGCGAGAGGAATTTAGAAAGAGGCTCAATAACGCGTTAGGAGCAGAGCGCGTGAAGGAGATTCGCTTTCGAGTCGAGAGCTTTCCGAAGTCGCGCTCGGCGCTCTCGCTTGACGCTATCGAGCTGGGCCCTGAAGAAGAGCGCACGATCGAGCAGGTTGTTCAGGACCTTTCTGACCCGGGCTTGCGTTCCGTTGTGACGCAACTCATGCGCAAAGCGAAAAAGATGGAGAAAGCGCGCCAGCAGCTGGGCTGGAAGCCCTGCCCGCGGTGCGGCTTGCTCTGCGAAGAGCATTTCTGCCCACTATGTGCGCAATCGTTTGAGGAGGGATCGGTGTGAGGATTGGGATCTTTACCGATACATTTACGCCGCAGATCAACGGCGTCACCAGCATTCTTGAAGAATTAGATCGTGTGCTGACGCACCAAGGCCATCAAGTCTATATCTTCGCCCCGGCGTACTCTCGTGCCCAGCGAAAAGATGACGGGCGAGTCTTTCGGTTTCCTGCGTTGACCGCGTATTTTCACAAAGACAGTCGGATCGTCATCCCCTATGATCGGCGAGCGTTCTCCGTCTTCCCTAAGCTCGACGTTGTCTACAGTCACACCCCAGTCTCGATGGGGCTGCTAGCCATCCGAGTCGCTCGAAAATATGGGCTCCCCCATGTGCACACCTATCACACGCTTTTTACAGAATATCTACACTATTTGCCCAGGTTGATTCGTCCCACGCGACGCATGGCTGAGCGCATGAGCGCGGCGTTCTGCAACAGATGTGACGCGATCACAACCCCATCCCAGGCCATGAAAGAAGAACTCCTGCGCTATGGTGTCCACAAGCCTATTCATGTGTTGCCCTTTGGAGTCGATATAGAACCCTTTGAGCGCCCGATACGAGTTGACGCGCGCAGCGTGCTGGGGCTTGCTCCCGATGAGTGCTTTTTGCTGTACGCGGGGCGGCTCGGCACCGAGAAAAATCTGCATTTCTTGCTGCGTGCCTTCCGCAGGCTCCTTGATCGTTGGCCCGGGCCACACCCCCTGCGCTTGGTGCTGGCCGGTGGTGGCCCACATCAGCCCATCTTCGAGCAATATGCCCAAGAGCTGCAGCTTGGGGATCGCGTGCTCTTTACGGGATTCATTCCCCGTGAAGACTTGGTCGATTACTATCGTGCTGCGGACCTGTTCGTCTTTGCTTCGAAGACCGAGACCCAAGGATTGGTCTTGATGGAGGCGATGGCTGCGGGGTTACCGGCGGTTGCGGTCCGCGCTATGGGCGTCACAGATGTTGTCTTTGACGGCGAAACAGGGGTTCTCGTCCCTGAAGACGAGCAGAGCTTTGTCCAGGCGGTGCTCGAACTCTTGCAAGATCCGCAGCGGCGGAAGCGTTTGGGAGAGAACGCGCGCGCCCGGGCACGCCAGATGAGCATCCAGCACTCGGTAGCTAAGCTGCTCGACATCTTTGCGCAGCTCAAGTAACTGCGCCTAGAAGGGAGGCACTCATGACACGCATCGGCTTGATCGTCTTGCTGGTCGTCGTGGCTATAGCGCAAGCCCCAGTGGTCTTTATCACTCAGTGGGGGCAGCAGGGCAATAAGCCTGGGCAGTTCAACGCCCCTGAGGGCATCGCTGTAGATGCTCAGGGCAATGTCTACGTCGCGGATACGGAGAACCATCGCATTCAGAAGTTCGATGCTGACGGGAGATTCTTAGCTCAATGGGGCTCCAAGGGGACCGGCAATGGGCAGTTTGAGAGCCCTGGCGGCATCGCGATCGATAGCGCGGGGAACATCTACGTCGCAGATACGTTCAATCATCGCATTCAGAAGTTCGACCAAGACGGCAAGTTCTTAGCGAAGTGGGGCACACCATGTGAGCTATCATCGGGCAAGGGGTGTATCGACCCTGACGGGCCCGGCCCCCTTCAGCTTGGCGATGGGCAGTTTTACTTCCCCGTTGGCATCGCTTTGGATAGGGACGGCAATCTCTACGTAGCGGACGCGTTCAACCACCGAGTGCAGAAGTTCGGCCCCACCGGCAAGTTCCTAGGAAAGTTTGGAGCCTTCGGCGCTGCTGATGGACAATTCAATATCACTGCTGGGATCGCTCTGGACGCCGAGGGCAATCTCTACGTGTCGGACAACAAGAACGACCGAGTACAAAAGTTCGACCCTACAGGAAAGTTCCTAGGCAAATTTGGTGGCCCTGGAGCTGCTGATGACCAGATGCGTCGGCCTTATCACCTTGCCGTGGATGGGCTCAATCGCATCTATGTGACTGATCAAGGACATCACCGTATCCAGGTATTTGACCCGACGGGTAAGCTCGTATTCGTCTGGGGCAAGGAGGGGAGTGCCCCCGGCGAGTTCCAGAACCCACGAGGCATCGCGATCGTTGGGAGCTTTATCTATATCGCTGATTCCGATAACCATCGGGTGCAGAAGTTTGCGCTGCGCTGAGGGCGCTTGCGGCTGAAGGCTTGCGCAGTTAGAATAGCGCCGTGAGCGCGCGCATTCAAGGGACGACTATTTTAGCGATTCGTTCGGCGCAGGAGCGCCGCGCGGTGATCGCCTCTGACGGGCAAGCGACGCTCAATAATGTCGTACTTAAGAGCACAGCCAAGAAGATCCGCAAGATCTATAATGATCAAGTCTTGGTTGGCTTTGCCGGAGCGACAGCAGATGCGATCACGCTCTTTGAGCGCTTTGAGAACAAACTCAAAGAATTTGGTGGGAACTTAAAGCGCGCAGCTGTTGAGCTCACCAAAGACTGGCGCACGGACAGGGTCTTGCGGCGCTTAGAAGCGATGATGGTTGTGGTCAATGCTGAGGGACTGCTGCTGATCTCTGGAGCAGGGGACGTCCTCGAGCCCGATGATGAGATGATCGGGCTGGGCTCTGGCGGGGCGTATGCGCTGGCCGCGGCAAAGGCCCTCAGGCAGAATACTCAACTTCCCATTGAGGAGATCGCGCGCAAGGCTCTAGAGATCGCAGGGTCTTTAGATATCTATACAAACCAACATATCTGGCTCGAGACATTGGAGTGGTAGAGGATGGCCGACATCATCGAGATCACGAATATAGCTGAGCAGACGCGTGAGCGAGCGCTCTCGCCGCGAGAGATCGTGGCCGAGCTCGATAAATATATTATCGGGCAGCAGGAGGCCAAGCGCGCGGTCGCGATTGCCCTGAGAAATCGCATCCGGCGGATGCGCGTGACTGACCCCATTCGCAAAGAGATTCTTCCCAAGAATATCTTGATGATCGGGCCCACAGGGGTAGGCAAGACCGAGATCTCGCGGCGCTTGGCGAGCTTAGTTGGCGCACCGTTCTTGAAGGTCGAAGCGACTAAGTACACCGAAGTGGGCTACGTGGGGCGTGATGTGGAGTCGATGGTGCGCGACTTAGTCGAAGTGAGCTTTCAGATGGTGCGTCAGGAAGCTATCGAGAAAGTCAAACACGAAGCGGAGCGCGCCGTGGAGGAGCGTCTCTTAGATGCGCTCGTAGGAGCAGCGCCGCCGAGCAGTGCCGATGAGGAGCGGCGCGATTCGTGGCGCCAGACCCGCGAAAAGCTTCGCGAGAGATTGCGCGCTGGAGCGCTCGAAGAGCACTACGTTGAGATTCGCGTCAAGCGCGAGTCTCCTTTCTCGCAAGTCGGGTTCTTCACGGCAGAGGGCGTGGAGCAGCTTGGCGTAGATTTGGGGGAACTCTTTGAAAAGCTCAATCCCTTAGGGTTTGGCTACACCGTCAAGCGCATGAAGATCAAAGAAGCTCGCGAGCTGCTCTTCAACGAAGAAGCCGATAAGCTCATCAATCTTGACGAGATCAAGCGCCAGGCCGTCCAGCGCGCCGAAGAGATGGGGATTATCTTCATAGATGAGATCGACAAGATCGCTGCGGGAGGCCGAGAAGAGCGCTATGGTCCAGGGGTGTCTCGTCAAGGGGTGCAGAGGGATCTGTTGCCCATCTTGGAGGGCTCGACGGTGCGCACCCGCTATGGCAA
>JAUQPG010000019.1 GCA_030550495.1 Candidatus Bipolaricaulota bacterium
AAGGAGCTGCGCGATCTGCCCTATAAGCCCAATATCTTTTACTTTGGCCCCTTCAGCCAAGAGTACGACAATCTAGTCTAGGGGTGAGCGCCGATGACACAGAGACGATTTTTCTCTATAACACTCATAGCGCTGCTAGGGGCAGCGTTGGGCTTTGGCGGCGTGTTGCAGAGCTGCCAGCCCCCAAATAAAGCGCCCTTGGCCCGATTCACCTTCAGCCCCAAGGAGCCGAAAGTCAACGAGACCGTGACGTTCGATGGGTCTGCTTCGTACGATCCAGACGGCAAGATTATCAGTTACTTTTGGGACTTCGGCGACGGCGAGACCGCCCAAGGAGCGACGACGACGCACGCCTTCAAGAAAGCCGGCGAGTTCGACGTCATTCTGCAAGTGACCGATGACCGCGGGGCAAACACAGCATTAGCAAAAACAGTTCGCGTGGTGCCCCCTAACCAAGCCCCAGTCGCGATCTTCACCGTCGAGCCGTTAGAGCCCACAGCGAACCAAGAAGTGACGTTTGACGCTTCGGCAGCTGCTGATCCCGACGGCACGATCGTCTCGTATAGTTGGGACTTCGGCGATCAGACGACCGGTCAGGGCAAGATCGTCAAGCACACTTACAAAGCTGCGGGCACGTACAAAGTCACGCTCACCGTCACCGACGACAAGGGCGCGACGTCTTCGGCATTTCAGAACTTAGTCGTCAAAGAGCAATCATTGCCGCCCAATCAGCCTCCGCTCGTGACGTTCAGCTTTACGCCCGCTAATCCCAAAGTCAATGAGCCCATAACGTTTGACGCTTCCGGCTCGACCGACGACGGTGAGATCGTGCGCTATTTTTGGGAATTCGGCGATGGCGAGACCGCCCAAGGCCAGACCGTGACGCACACCTACAAGGCCGCGGGGACTTTTACAGTTAAACTCACGCTCACGGACGACCGTGGCGCGAAGAACTCGCTGACGCGCTCGATCACGATAGCCGAAGTCTCAACGCCGTGATAGAATAGCTTAGAATGAGCGCGAGGCTTCTCTGGCTGACGCTGGTGTTTTGCAGTGTCAGCGTCTTTGATGGATGGGCGCAGACGACGCTCACGTTCACGAGCTCGCTGCCTTTCGATCTGGGCGGCTTTGGAGATCTCAGTTTTGAAGGCAGTTGGAGCTGGCAGCGCGCTCCGTGGACGGTCGGCGCAAGCGCCACGCTCACGACGAAAAGCTTTGAAAACGCCAAGCTCAGTGTGAGCTATCAGGTCTCGCAGATCCACGCGAGCGCCACCGCCACGCTCACCCCGCACGGGCTAACCAGTGCCGAGATCCAGCTCAAAGCCGAATTTACGGGGCTAGCCTCGCTTGAGAACACGCTGAATTTTGGGCGGCGTGGCTTCAAAAACGGAAAAGTCACAGTCAAGCTCGGCCCCAGCAATCTCAACGTCACGGGGAGCGCCCAGCTCACCCCGGAGGGCATCGCTGCTCCTACGGGAACTCTAAATTTCTCGCTCGCTCAAGAGCTCGGTGACCTGAGCGGCACGACGAACTTCTCAGCTCACGGCTTCAAGCAGCAGTCGCTCTCGGCTGTCGGGTATCTCAGCGACGATTGGACGCTCACCATGACGTCTCTTATCACACCGAGGGGGTTTCAATCGGAGACGTTCGATCTGGCGACGACTCTATGGGATGGGCTGCTGTCGCTCTCGTTCAGCGTGACCATTGAGAGCCGTGGGATCACAAGCGAGGGTGTTTCGCTCGATCTGATGCTGGATGGGCTTTTCGTGCAAGCGTCGCTAGATTTCGCAGGGCTGGAGCTGAGCGGCTTTCAGCTGATGGCCAACGGCTTTCTCGGCGATTTCTCGCTCGATACGTTTATCATGGGCAGCTTCGAAGGCATACAGTTTGCTACGCTCACAACAAGCGGGGAGCTCTTTGGCTTCAGCGTAAGCGCAAGTTTGGATATGAGCGTCTTTGGGCTGGATAACCTCTCTCTCGGTCTCAGCCGTTCTCTTGGGCGTTGGGCGCTCAGCGCTGAGGGCAACTTCGGGGCTGACGGCTTCCAGGGCGGTTCGCTCAAGGCGAGCTACACCCTGAAGATTTGACAGCCTTCTTCTTAACGAATAAGATACAAGCTAACTACTCCTTAGGAGGGTCACGGTCTCTATGCGACAAGTCTTCATCATAGTGCTTGGCGTACTGGCGAGTGCGGGTCTGTTCGGGTCTTTTCTAGGTTATGCGCAGACGGTCTCGATCAAAAGTGACCAGCTCTCGCTGGGAGCAGCGGTCTGGCTGCCCATCACGATCAATGCAGCGCCCAATGGGCTCCAGCGCTACACAGTGAGCGTCACCGTTGATGCTCCAGAGATCGCGCACATCGAAGAGGTGCGTTTCCCTGAGCCGTTGCGTGACTTTGCGAGCTTTCAGATCGCTCCCAATGGCAATGCCGTACAGATCTCGGTGCGCGACGAGAATGACGTGATCGTCTCTGGAGCGCAGCAGACGCTCCTTGCTGAGGTGAAGATACGCGGGACGTTTGGCGGGCGCACGGGAGTCACGCTCGCTATTCGAGAGATCGTCGATGATCGTCTGAATTCATTCAACGTCGCGGTCGCAAACGGCCAGCTCACCGTCGCGGCTGCACCCAGTGCCCCGACGCTCGTCGTCGGCGTGGACGGCGTCTTGGTCGGCGATACTGTGAGAGTGCCGATTATTCTGACAAGCACAGTTGGGGGTGTGCAGAGCTATCGCGCGCGGGTGCGCCTTGACCGGCGCGACATCGCGACGTTTGTTGGCGCAGAGTTTCCGTTCTTCGCCGATCAGCAAGAAGTCTCTATCACTCCCGACGGCGATGAAATCACCATAAGCGCACGTGATGGAGTCAACGCTGTGCAAGCCGGAGCCAAGGGAATAATTTTAGCATGGCTCATCTTGCGCGGCGATCTGCCGACGATGGACGGCAGTCCGCTGCGCCTGCTCAGCAACAATATCACTGAAGACAACAATAACAGCGGGCCGTTGCCTAGCAAAGATGGGCTGCTCACCGTCATTCGCTTAGAGAATCTTCCCCCGGAGTTTTTCGGCCCGCAGCCGCGCGACCAGGAGACCCTGGGAGATCGCTCCCCGTTGGTACAGATCACGATCAGCGACGACAAGAACGAAGTGCTCTCGGAGACGATTCAGCTCACTCTCCAAGATGAAGTGCAAACGCTACAATTTAATTGGCAAAGCCCCGGAGCGTCGTGGGATCAGACGACCCATCTCTTTACGGTCAATCTCAAGGCGATTGGGGTGCAGTTGAGCGGGAACGTGCAGGCGCGCATTCGCGCTCGCGACCGCCAAGGCACCGAAGGGCGCTTCCAATGGCGCTTCACCGTCCCACGGGGAGAGACGCCACCCCCGCCGCCCTCGGCAAAGACCATTGAAGAGTTGCTCGACACCGATGGGGATAATCGTCTCAATGATCTCGAAATCTTGCGAGCGTTAGATTTCTGGATCAAGGGGGCGGAGCTCGCCCCTGGGCTCAAGATAGACGATCTCAAGATGCTCGCGCTTATTGATAAATGGATCAAGAGCGCGCCCTTGCGCCCAAGTGCAAAGGCGCGGCTCTTCCCATCAGTGCTATACGTACCTTTCTGAGCAATTTGCCTCGAGGCCCCTGATAAGAGTATCATCAGAGCAGGGGTCTCTATGAGAGTCACGTTGCTCTGTGTGGTGCTCCTAGTGGGAGCGGTCGGCTGCGTCACGGTGCCCAACCAGCCGCCGGTTGCCGTGATTACGGCCGCGCCCGTGAGCGGAGGCGTGCCCTTAACAGTTCAGTTCGATGCTTCCGGCTCGCGCGATCCCGACGGAAAGATCATGGAGTATCTCTGGGACTTCGGCGACGGCACAACGGCGTCGGGAATGAGAGTCTCGCATACGTATACCCAAGCCGGGCTCTACCCCGTCATTCTCACCGTCAAAGACGACCGCGGCTCGACCGCCGTCGCGACCGTGATCATTAAAGTCGGTAACCCGCCCCCTAAAGCGATCTTTACGGCTTCGGCCGTTAACGGCTTTGCCCCGCTCACCGTGCAGTTTGACGCTTCAGCATCGAGTGACCCAGCATCGCTCTTAGCCCCGCAGCGCATCGTGCGCTATGAGTGGGACTTCGGCGATGGCTCCGGTGCTATAGGCCAGCAGGTCTCGCACGTCTACACCCGTGCCGGGGTCTATACGGTGACCCTGCGCGTCTTCGACGAGGACGGCGCGAGCGACCGCGCGCAAAAGACCATTCGCGTGCTCGACTTCTCGTTCCCGATCTCGATTCCCGTCGGGCTTGGCCCCACAGCGTTAGCTGTGGGCGACTTCGATGACGATGGGCTCGATGATATCGCTGTCGCCAACTTCGAGAGTAAAACTGTTGCGGTGCTACGCAGCGACGGCGTTGGAGGCTTCCATATCAGCACCATGCTCGCCTTGACCCAACGCCCTACGTCGGTCATCGCAAAAGATTTTAATCAAGATGGCAGACTCGATCTGATCGTGACGAACTTCGACGAGGGGCGAATCTCTCTCTTTCATGGCGACGGGACTGGGCAGTTTACACCCACGCGTGAGATCGTCGTGGGCGCGGGGCCGTATACGCTTATCAGCGCTGACTTCAACCGCGATCAGATATTAGATATAGCGATTGCTCATGCGCCGCTGGGCCAGGTGACAACGCTCCTAGGGGACGGCACAGGGGATTTCTCGAAAGCCCAAGAGCTCATAGTCGGTGGGTGGCCGAATGCGCTCGCCTTGGGAGACTTCGACGATGACGGTCAGAACGATATCGCCGTTGTGAACTTCTTCGACGACACCGTGACGGTTCTGTTGGGCAACGGCGATGGTACGTTCGATGCGCTGACGCCCTTTCCCGTGGGCAAGGAGCCTACCGATATCGCTGTCGGTGATCTCAACGGCGATGGCTTCGACGACCTCGCTGTAGCTGTTTCCGAAGAGAACTCCGTGAAAATCTTTTTCGGGCGTGGGACGGGGCGCTTCCGTGAGGGACCAATCCTCTTTGTGGGACCGGAGAGCCGCGCTGTCCATTTAGCTGACTTAGATCAAGATAGCGCTCTCGATCTCATAGCCGCGAGCCTCCAAACCAACGAGCTGAAGATCTTTCTCGGCCAAGGCGACGGCTCTTTTGCGATGAGCAAGATCTGGCCCGTGGGGGCCGGGCCTATTGCTATCGCGACGGGGCGCTTCTTAGGGAGCGAATTCGACGATATTGCTGTCGCGCAATTTATCAGCGGGCGCATCGCTATCTTGCTCAATGGGATGTCGCGCTCACCCTAAAGGGCTGTTGCACCCAGCGAAAATTTTCGCTATCGTAAGAGCGCCATGCGAAAGTCTCGTCTATTTTTCGGGGTGCTTGCGTCTTTCTTGATTGGCTCAGCTCATTTGAGTTTCTCCGAGAATTGGCCCGCTCCTCCAAAGCCGTCGGTCTATCATCCGAAGATCGAGACAGCGTTATTGATTGAGGCCCTCACCCCTGACCCCTCTCCCGTGGCTCACCCACGGGAGGGCGCAGCCGGGGTGAGGGCCACCACCGTCATTATCGAGAGCGAGCGCCCGCTTGACAAATCTCTCTTAGAGGGCCTCGGCGCTCATATCGAAGCCCGCGCAGAGAATCTTTATCGCGTGCGCGTCCCCACCAAAAATCTCAAAGCGTTAGCTGAGAGTGTGCCAGGGATCGCGTTCATTCGTCGTCCGCGACCTCTTGTCGCGCTCGAGGCGCGCTCCAGCGAGGGGGTCCTGCCCACCGGCGCCTTGCTTTTGCAAGGGTTTGGCTGGCGCGGCCAGAACGTCAAGATCGCCGTGATTGACTTGGGCTTTGCCCAGCTCAGCCGTGCGAAAAAATCTAAAATTATCAATCCCGATGTCATCGTCGACGAACAAGACTATACCAGGACTGGTCTAGAGACAGGAACCGCTCATGGCACCGGTGTCGCTGAAATCATTCACGCTATGGCCCCGCAAGCCTGGCTCTATCTCAAAAAGATTGCTGACGAGATCGACCTGGCGAACGCCGTAGACGACGCTATTGCCCAAGGCGTGCAGATCATCAACTATTCTGTAGGGGTAGCCAATGCGAACTTCGGCGATGGTACAGGATTCGTGGCGGGGCTTGCCGACCGCGCCCGCGCCCATGGGATTTTATGGGTCAACGCGGCGGGCAACCACGCCCAGAGCCATTGGATGGGGACTTTCAGCGATAGAGACTACGACGGCTGGCTCGAATTCGCTCCCGACAGAGAAGAACTCTTAATCAAAGCTGACTTCCCCGGCTCGATTGAGCTCTATTTGACATGGGACGACTGGCCGCGCACCGGTCAAGATTTCGATCTCTTTCTCTATGACCCCCAAGGACGCTTAGTCGCGAGCTCACAGAATTATCAAACGGGCTCGCAAGAGCCAACCGAGCAAATAGAGTACGTGGCATGGGCGCCGGGGACATATCGCGCGCGGGTGCTGGCGCGGCGCGTCTCCAAAGCTAATATCAGACTGAAGATCTTCAATCTCAGCCAGCAAGCTCTCGATCCCAATGTCCCCGAAGGGAGCATTCTCACCCCTGCGGACGCGCGCGGTGCTGTTGCTGTTGGAGCGATCAGCGTGCGCAGCTGGAAGACCGGGCCACAAGAGCCATTCAGTTCCCAAGGGCCGACGAGCGACGGGCGCATTAAGCCCGACATCGCCGGACCTGATGGGGTCTCGAGCTTCGCGCTCACGTACTTTTCTGGGACGTCGGCATCGGCGCCGCATGTCGCCGGAGCCGCGGCGCTCTTGCTCTGCCAGCATCCGAGTTGGACAGCTGAGCAGCTCCAGCGCGCCCTCGAAGTCCAAGCGATCGACATGGGCGTTCCGGGGAAAGATAATATTTATGGTGCGGGTCGGCTCGATCTCTCGCTAGGAATGATCCAAGCGCGGCGCACGATCTCGGCCAAACAAGCAAAGCCCGGCGACCTCGTCACTGTGACTATTGCAGCGACGATGCCGCCGGGGCTTTTCGGAGGCTTAGAGCTGCGCGAAGAGCTGCCGTGGGATCTACCCCCTGTCTCGTTCACGTGGCCCGTCGTCCACCCTGGCGAGACAAAATCGTTCACGTATGAGCTGCGCGTGCCGGATACAGTGCAGCCAGGAGTCTATCGTTGGTCGGGCACGGTCAATAATATCACTATCGAGGGCGACAACGCGATTACCATAGGGTCTTCTACGGAAACTATGACAGTGACGCTCGTGCATTGGCGGGACGCCGTGCGCGTGCAGTTTTCGGAGCCTGTTGAGATGGCTCGACTATATATTTATGATCTGCGCGGGGCCAAGCTCTTCGAGAGTGCAGTGCACGCAGGGATGATGCTGGAATGGCGCCCTCAACGTCGCGCCAACGGCGTCTATCTCTATGTCATCGAGATTGAGCAAGATAACCGAGTCATTCAGCGAAAGCTTGGCAAGTTCATCGTGCTCAAATAAAATAAGCGTATGACGATCCCAGAGCTTCAGCAAAAAGCCAAAGAGCTTCGCCGTGCCGTCTTGGAGATGGTCGCGCAAGCAGGTTCGGGGCATCCTGGCGGGGCGCTGAGTTCTGCTGACTTACTCACAGTGCTCTATTATAAGTATCTTCGCGTGCGCCCCCAGGAGCCGCGCTGGCCCGATCGGGATCGCTTCGTGCTCAGCAACGGGCATATCTGCCCCATACTCTACGCGATCTTAGCCGACAAAGGCTTCTTTCCCAAAGAAGAGCTGAAGAACTTGCGCAAGCTCGGCTCGATCTTGCAGGGCCATCCCAGTCTCGCGTTCAAGACCCCAGGAGTGGAGCACTCTGGAGGCTCGCTTGGCTTAGGGCTATCTGTGTCCGTTGGCATGGCGCTGGCCGCGAAGCTCGATCAGAAAGACTATAAAATTTACTGTCTCATCAGCGACGGGGAGTGCCAGGAGGGCCAGACGTGGGAGGCTGCGACAGCCGCTGTGCACTATAAATTAGACAATCTCTGCGCGATGCTCGATCGGAATTTTACGCAGATCGACGGGCGCACAGAAGATATCATGAAGATCGAGCCCATCGCTGACAAATGGCGCACCTTCGGCTGGCATACGATAGAGATTGACGGGCACAGCTACGAACAGATCATGGGGGCTTTTGAGCAATTCTTCAAAAACCAAGGCACAGGGCGCCCGACAATGATCGTCGCTCGGACTGTCATTGGCAAGGGCGTCTCCTTCATGGAAGGAGATTATCACTGGCATCACGGCGCGCCCACGCCGCAACAGCTCGAACAAGCGCTCAAAGAATTAGCGTAGAATCACCCGCGCCGAATGACGCACTTGCCCGGTCCAGTCATGACCTCATAGATCATCGGCGAACTATAGTTCACCGAGCGGTCTTCGATGATTACAGTCGTCTCTCTGTTTCTGTAGGTCCCAAAGGGGATACGAGCCTTAAAATTCCCGCGCACAAGCACTCTTCCAGACTCACCAGAGCTTTGCGTACAGATGATCGTCGTTGTGCCCGTGCCGGCATCAGGGTTGCCTGCGCGGATGATGAACGTGTCATTGCCTCCGCCGCCAAAGATAGTATCTATACCGTAGCGGCCGTCGATGACGTCATTACCTGGGCCGCCATCGATGAAGTCGTCACCGTCGCTGCCGATGATGATATCATTGCCCGCCTCGCCATATATTGTATCGTTGCCCCCACCCCCGATGATCCAATCATGGCCTGTAGAGGGGATGCCACCCTTGCTATCATCCCCGAATATCATGTCATCTCCTAGTGTTCCGACGATTCGATCATTGCCGCAACCGCTGGAGGGACACGGACTGGGGCCGTTGGTGAAGTTTCCGTCGCCATCACCGCGAATAGTGACCCCAACGATGCCTTGATCGAGAGGCTGACACACATCTTGACCAAAAGTCCCTTCCACGCTGCCCGTATAGCCGTTGCACACGGGCAGAGCGCGCGTGAAGGTCACTGTGACAGTCCGGTTGCCAGTCATCCCCACTGTGCACGTGCGCTTATCTTGCGAGACGGAGTCGCAGCCGCTCCAGCTACTTACAGTGGAGCCGGCGTCGGGCGTTGCCGTTAGGATCACTTGCGTGTTGGTATCGAACGGTGCTGAGCACACAGAGCCGCAGTTGATCCCTGAAGGACTGCTTGTCACAGTGCCGCTGCCTGTGCCACTGATGTTTACGGTAAGTACAGGCTTTTGCGAGAACGTCGCGGTGACGGATTTGTTGGCATCCATAGTGATCTGGCATGTGCCTGTACCGCTGCACGCTCCGCCCCAGCCACTGAAAGACCAGCCAGAATCTGGACTGGCTGTCAGCGTGACAGTCGTGTTCGCGGCAAACGAAGCTGAGCACGTGCCACGACAGTTAGTGATCCCTGAGGGGCTACTGCTCACGGAACCATTCCCAGAGATCGTCACAGTGAGAGTGAATGTCGCTGTTGTTGTGAACGTAACCGTCACGGTGCGATTGCTCGTCATCGTAACAGTGCATTGTCTTTGATCCGCCGAGACAGAGTCACAGCCGCTCCAGCCTTGTACACTCGAGCCAGGATCTGGTGTGGCTGTCAGCGTCACTGTCGTATTGCGAGAGAACTGAGCTGAGCAGACTGAGCCGCAGTTGATCCCCGCGGGATTGCTCGTGACCGTGCCGCTTCCCGTTCCGGCCTTCGTCACCGTCAGCGTGACAAACACTTGCGAGACGCCAGGATTGGTACTGAGTAAGATCGCAAGCACAGCAGCACACCCGACCAGTACCCAGAGCTTTCTCTGATAGGTAGTTCTCATAAGACCTCCTTCTTGAGACCCTGCAATTATAACTGAAAGCTTTAGCCTTGTGAAATCAAGCCACTCAAAAAATTATATAAGATGTGATTTCCCCAAAACGGTAATATGCGTTACATTGGATGATCTTGTTGAGCGCGCGCGGACTTTGTATAGGGGCTGCTCCGGGTGCCTTGCGTGCGGGTACTAAGTCTGCTAGAGTAAAAGAGACGAGAGAGGCTTTTATGAAGACCCTGTCGCGCCGCGATTTTCTCAAAGCAAGCTGCGCTACTGCGCTTGCCATGCCAATGCTGTTGCAGGGCTCTGTGCAAGCTCAAACACCCGCGAGCGATTGGCCCATGTTTCGCCGCGATCTGTTTCATACAGGGCGAGCTACCAAAACAAGTAAGATGACGGCTCCTAAAGAACGCTGGAACGCTTTCACGCGGGGGTTGGTCGAATCGTCTGCTGCCGTGGGCGACATAGACGGCGACGGCGTCGTAGAAGTCGTCGTCGGCTCGTATGATGGCAATCTCTATGCGTATCAAGGGCGCACCGGGGCCCTCAAATGGCGCTATGCGACCAAGGATTGGGTCTACGCCTCCCCGGCGATCGCCGACGCCGACGGCGACGGAAGACTCGAAGTCGCCATCGGCTCCCAAGACAAGAGTTTTGCGCTCTTAGACGGGCGCACCGGACGCCCCAAATGGACGTTTCTCACCGGAGATGGCATTCTCTCCTCCCCAGCAATAGCTGACATTGACGGCGACGGCAAATCTGAAGTGATCGTGGGGTCGGAGCGCGTCTACGCGTTCGACGGCCGTACTGGCTCAGTGAAATGGAAGTTTCTCCCTGAATTTCCTGCGCGCTCCTCGCCGGCTATTGCCGATATAGACGGCGACGGCAAACTCGAGGTTGTCATTGGTTCTTTGGATGGAAAGCTCTACGCCCTTGATGGGCGCACGGGCACAGCAAGATGGGCCTTCAATACGAATGGCCCCGTCGAGTCGTCTCCAGCAATCGGTGATCTCGATGGCGATGGGAAACTCGAAGTGACTGTGGGCTCCAGTAAGCGTGGGGTCTTCTGTGTGGACGGGCGCACAGGGCAGCAGCGATGGTTCTTCGAAGCGAACCGCGAGCGTATCCCCTCGTCCCCAGCGATCGGCGATCTCGACGGCGATGGAAGACTCGAAGTCGCCATTGGGATTAACGATCATAGAGTGCTCGCGCTCGCGGGCCCAGACGGAAAGTTGAAATGGAGCTTTCCCACAAATGATCTTGTTGAGTCCTCCCCGGCGATCGCGGACATTGACGGCGACGGCAAGCTCGAGGTCATAGTCGGCTCGCACGACGGCCATCTTTATTGTGTAGACGGGCGCAGCGGGGCGCGCAAGTGGGCCTATCGCCCCAGAGCTGCCGCGCAGTTCTTCTCCTCCCCAACGCTTGCTGATCTTGACGGCGATGGGCTTTTAGAAATTATCATTGGGAACAACAACAGCGGGCTTTATGTCCTGGGCGCCTGAGGGCGCTCGATGCGAATTCGTCGTCTCTGTTCGGGCAATAGCTCTATATAGATGCGCCAGCACCCCTGAGGCAGCAGCTCTTCCGTCTTCTCTCCCCACTCGATGACCGTAATCCCCTGGGAGCGCACGATATCTTCAAAGCCGATCTCGCGCAGCTCGTCTACCTTGTGAATTCTATAGGCGTCGAAGTGATAGAGCGGGACTCTTCCATGATACTCATGCATGAGCACGAACGTCGGCGAGCGCACTCGCTCAGTCACTCCGAGCCCTTGAGCGAGCCCCTGCACAAATGTCGTCTTGCCAACCCCTAGTTCCCCAATGAGCAAGAGGCAATCGCCGGGCTGGAGTGCTGCAGCGAGCTGCGCTGCAAGATGGCACGTCTCTTCCGGGCTTGTGGAGATGAACTCCTGCTGCTCTTCTCTTGGAGAGAG
Source organism: Candidatus Bipolaricaulota bacterium (assembly GCA_030550495.1). GTDB lineage: Bacteria > Bipolaricaulota > Bipolaricaulia > RBG-16-55-9 > DRXL01 > JANXCC01. The sequence continues at coordinate 11,731 of JAUQPG010000019.1, forward strand.
GGCGAGGGTGAGAGGCATTACGCGTGCTTGTCAGCGACACAGGACGCTGCGTAAGAGTCGGGCTTGGTCTTGACGGGGAAGCCGCTGGCCATGATCATCCCCACGACTTCGTCGATCAGTTCGCGAGTCCGTCCATTGCGCCCTACGTCTACGTGAATCTCTAAGTTATAATCGAGCATGGTGCGCCGCTCCAGCTCCTCCATCAAGTCTTTCGCCAACTCGAAGCTGAGCAGTGCTTCTCGATAGATCTTTTGACGTAATGTATAGATATTGCGCTCGCGAATGCGCTTCCAAAAATATCGTCCGCCCTTGCCCACCCGATGGATGATAATCGCTGTGACGAAGTCCATCTCGCCAGGACTGGAGTGAGAGTCGCTCCCTACCATGATCTCGTAGCGCGTCTGGGGATCCTCTTCCATGATGCGCACGATCTCATCGACGACTTGCTCAAAAGTCAGTCGGCCCATAGTGGGGCTGTAGAACCGTGCTGTCTTAAACATACTCCTGCGTCAGCCCTCCACAGCGCCAATTATATAGCACTGGGCAGCGCAGAGCAATTTTCGGAGGAGGCAGGGAGGGGAAGGCGGGAGGGGTTGATCCCGCCTTCCCGGGGAATGAGGTTAGCAACCACCGGCCATAGGAGCGCCCCGGAGGAGGGTGCCCCTACGACCGCAGGAAGAACCTAGGTTTCCCTCGCCCGTGGGGACTCGAACCCCGGCCAAGTCCAGACTGGGGAAAAATCCGCGCCGAAGGAGGTTGGCAGGAGCGACGCGGCAAAACCCTGGTCCGTCGGGCCGTAAACCCGCTCCCTTGGCTGGCACCATGCCACGGACTCTGCTCTGTCGGTTCTTCCTGTGAGCGATCATCGCTGATCACTCTATTCCCTTTCCCGCGGGAGCTCAAGGACCCCCGTCTGTTGTTCTGAGCGAGTTCGTCAGAGCGCTGAGTGTCTCTTGTCCCTTAGCACAAGGGACATCCTTCTCAAGTATACAAGGATCTCTGTGCAAAAGAGATGACTCTTCCGTGAAAATCTCGTGCAAGCTAGGACGGCGGCAGCTCCGAGATCTCCCAGTAATCGAGCACAGTGTTGATGACTTTAATGAACTCAGTGGTGCTTGGGGGCTTGGGGATGTAACCACTAGCTCCGGAATTATATGCCTTGACGATATCTTCTTCGCGCTTGGAGACCGTCAGGACAATGACGGGGATGCGCTTTAAGGTGGGGTCCTGGCGGATCTGCGCTAAGACTTCATGGCCGCTGAGCTTGGGCAGGTTCAGATCCAAAAAGATGAGATCGGGCCGGGGGGCGTCGGCGAACTTCCCCTTCTTGTGGAGAAAGTCGAGCGCCTCCTGCCCGTCTTGGACTACATAGAGATCGCTCTGCACGTTGCCCTTCTTCAGCGATCGTTCCGCGATCTTCACGTCGTCGGGGTTGTCCTCCACCAAGAGTATTTTGAGTTTTCTGTTGCGCATAGCTCACCTCAAGGGACTTCAGTGCCGTACTAAAGCGGCTTCTTTGATCATGCCGCTGCCGTTGCTGCTGAGTTTCTGGGAGAAGCGCGGGTTGGGCAGCGTGAAATAGAACGTACTGCCCTCACCGACCTTCGACTCCACCCAGATGCGCCCGCCGTACTCCTCAACGATCCGCTTACAGATGGTTAACCCCGCACCGGTGCTCTCGTAGTCATCCCCGCGTGGGTTGAGCCGCTCAAAGAGCTCAAAGATCTTGTCTAAGTACTGCTCCTCAATGCCGATGCCGTTATCGCGCACATAGAACTTATAGAACTCTCCTTGTTGCGACCAGCCGATCTCGACGCGCTTCTCCGGCTTATCGTTGTATTTGATAGCATTGGAGATCAGATTCCCGAAGAGTTCGACCATATGGGTGCGGTTCGCGATGATGATGGGCATCGTCTTGGGCAGCCGGAGTTCGACGTTCTCCAGGCGGGCTTTCATATCTTCCTTGATCTGTTCGAAGACCTCGCTGAGATAGACTTTTTCGAGGGTCTCGTGGCGTGTCCCGATGCGACTGAGCCGTAGCAAGTCATCAATGAGATTCTGCATCCGTAGGCTCGCGCGGTTGATTCTCGTAAGATAGTCTTTGCCATCTTCATCAAGTTTATCGTAGTAATCTTCTAGGAGATACTGGCTGAAGGCTGAGATCGTTCTGAGGGGCTCTTTCAAGTCATGGGAGACGACGTGGGTGAACTGCTCTAATTGTTGATTCTTCTCTTCAAGGCGCTTGGTCTTCTCCTGGAGGCTTTGCTCCAGGCGCTTCTTTTCTGTAATGTCAATGAAGTGATCGATGCGCCCGCCCTTGTAGCGCTCGGTCGCTACAGGGATGCTGCGATACTCTAAGATCCGTTCGGTGTCGTGGGTCTGGACGGTGAAGATGAACGGCTCAGCAGACCCCGTGGTGATCTTCTCGAAGTCATCGGGGTGGACCAGGGAGCGCTTTGCTCGCCACAGGGCGCGGCGCACCTCGCACCCGATCATCTCATCCCGGTCGAGATCAAAGAATCGTTCGAGGGTGCGATTGGCCCAGATGACCCGCTGGTCTTTATCTAAGAGCAAGATCCCCGTGTCGAGGGTGTCGATAGCGTCTTCGATGAGGTAGCGATAGCGCGCTTGGGCTTCGCGGACTTTGTTTTCTAATTCCGCTAACGCGGACAGATCACGCATCTCCAGAGCAAGCCGTGCTAGGCGATTCTGCTCCAGGCGCACGAGCTTGAGCTCGACGGGGATCATCTCTTTGCGCTGGGAGATGGTGCGTAGTTTTGTTGGGCCGGCCTCGCCCCGCAGAGCGGCACGCCCAAGCTCCTCGCGAAAGCGCGCTTGGTCGTCGGGATGGATAAACTCCCAGACCCGTCGGGGCGACCCGAAGACCTCCGTAGCGCGATCATTGCCCTCGAGGATTTGCCCCTCAGTGTCGATAAGATAGGCGAAGTTCAAGGAGCGCTTAAAAAACTGATGTTCAGCGGCTTTTATCTTTTTCGTCGGTATAGGGTGCTTGAACCGGTGCCACAGGCCCACTCCTGTGCCGAGGGCGAAATAGCCTGCTCCAAGTACGAGCAACAGCTTCGATGATGGGACAAAGAGCGCGGAGCAGAGCAAGCTCGCCGTTCCGCTGAGGAGTCCTCCAAGGAGGCCGAAACACCAACCGCTCAGCAGCACGGGGATGCTCAGCACCGTTAGCACCTCTATTCCCCGATAATCTCCCAACCCCAACAAGAAAAAGACAGCTACACCATACAAGACAATTATAGCTCCAATGCGCGTGAGCCCGCTCATACTTGCCTCAGCGCTCTTGGGTTGAGTCTACTTTATGCGGGGTGCTGGGGAAAGGACATCTGTCCCATCTCCAGGCGAAGGTTGACCCTCTCCTTAGATTATGAGATTGTCGCTAAGGCGGAACGGGAAGGGCTCGGCCATCGCCTCGAGCGATTTGTGGTCGAGGACGGTCACCTTGCGGTCGTCGACCGCGATGACCCCGCGCTCCTCCAGCTCCCCCAGCGTTCGGATCGCCGTCTTGGAGCTGACTCCGGCCATCTCAGCGAGTTCAGTGCGGGAGAGCTCGATCCCGCTCTCCCCAAGCCTCAGGATGATTCGCGCGAGCCGCTCCTTGCTCCCGTTGTAGCTGCGTTCGGCGAGCTTGCACTGGAACGCCTTGAGCTCCTCACTGAGCTTCTCAAAGAGCCGGAAGACTACAGGGGGATGGCGGATCAAGAAGTCAAAAAAGTCGCCGCGCTCCAAAAAGCCCACGACGGTCTTAGTGAGGGTCTTGGCGTATGCGATGTGCACGCCCTTATCGAAGAGCGTCGTCTCACCGATGATCTCGCCAGGGCCAACGAGTTTCAGAATCTGTTTCTTCCCCCCTAGCGTGCGCTTGACCAGCTTCACTTGCCCCTCAAAGACGAGATAGAACCCGAACGCCGGCGCGCCCTCTTGAAAGATGATCTCGCCGCGGCCGTATTTGATCTTCCGGATCTTGCTCTCCAGCTCGCTGAGGTCCTTAGGGCTTAAGTCCGAGAAGATCTTAAAATCTTTGAGTTCAACCATCCCTCTCACCACCATGTGGAGTATTTACTATTATAAGCAAGTCTCCTCCCGCCCGTCAATTATTGAAGTCTCCCTATAGGAGCTTCTTCCTTAGCTACGGCTAGAACGATGCTCGTGTTCGTCCGCTCGATGGCTGGATGGCTTAAGAGCCTTTTGATCTCTTGGTTCATGCTCTCTTGGTCGCGGAACTTCCCGATCACTAAGATATCGAACTCTCCAGTGATCTCGTAGACATGGGTGAGGTGCTCGTCGTTCTTCTGGAGTTCCTCGACGATCTTAGGGATTTGGTTGCCTCGGGCTTTGATGAGCGTCACGGTTGTGATGGGGTAGCCCAATTTTTCGTAGTCGACGAGGGCTTTATAGCCACGGATGACCCCTTGCAGTTCGAGCTCGCGCAGCCGATGGCTGACAGTGGCTGTGGAGACCCCTAGGTGTCGGGCGATCTGGCGTAGACTTGCTCGCCCATCCTTCTGCAGATACTCTACAATGCGACGGTCCAGATCTTTATACATAGAGCATGGCTGCCGCCTCTCCCGCAGGGGACGGACTCCAGTACGGTATGATTCTAGCACATCGAGGCCCCCGCGTGCAAGCTTGACGGCTACACCGGCTCATGCTATGATCGAGAGAGATCGCAATGGATGAGAAGATTACTATCCCCAAGCTGCGCGCCATGAAAGAGGCCCGGGAGAAGATCACTATGCTCACGGCCTATGATTGGCCCACAGCTCTTCTCTTAGATCGCGCGGGCATCGAGATTCTCTTAGTAGGCGATTCTGTGGGCAACAATATCTTGGGCTATGCTGACACGATGCCCGTGACGATGGACGAGATGATCCATCACACCAAGGCCGTGCGGCGTGGGATCAAGCGCGCCCTGCTTGTGGGGGATATGCCCTTTCTCTCGTATCAGATCTCAGCTGAGCAGGCTCTTGCGAACGCCGGACGCTTTCTCAAAGAAGGGGGCGCGGAGGCCGTCAAACTCGAAGGCGGAGCTGAGATGGCTGACATTATCAGCCTGTTAGTGCGGCGCGGCATCCCCGTGATGGGCCATATCGGGCTGACGCCGCAGCGCGCGGCCCAGCTTGGGGGCTTGAAGGTCCAAGGGCGCGACGAAGAGACCGCGCAGAAGCTCTTACACGACGCGAAGATCTTAGAAGAAGCCGGGGTCTTCTCGCTCGTGCTCGAAGCCGTCCCCTGGGCCTTGGCTAAGCTCATCACCGAGCGCGTCAAGATTCCGACTATCGGCATTGGCGCGGGGCCCTACTGCGACGGCCAAGTCCTGGTCGTCACGGACATGATCGGGCTATCGCTGGGGATCTCGCCCAAGTTCTCCAAGCGCTACGCCCACGTTGCTGAAGAGATCGAGCGTGCTGCAAAGGAATTCCTTCACGACGTGAAGTCTGGAAGATTCCCCACCATCGAGGAGCACAGCTTCAAGATCAGCGAAGAAGTGCTTCAGAAGCTCCAATGAAGATCTGTATTGTGGGTGCGGGGGCATTGGGCAGTCTCTTTGGGGGGTTACTAGCGCGGGCTGGGATGGCGGTCTGGCTCTACAACCCCTCGAATGTCGCGCACGTGCACGCTATCCAACGTGACGGGGTGTGCATCGAGCGCGACGCTGAGATCATCACTGTTGCCGTCCCAGCGACGACGACCCCGGACGCCCTTGCTGATGCTGATCTTGTGGGGATCTTTGTCAAGGCGCATCAGACGGGGCGCGCTCTGGAGCAGATCGCGCCAAAGCTCAACCCGCGCTCCTGGGTGCTGAGCTTGCAGAACGGCGTTGGTATGGAGGCAGAGATCTTGCGCTTTGTCTCTCCGGAGCGGTTTCTCCGCGGGGTGACCTCGCAAGGGGCGACCCTGGTAGGGCCAGGGCGGGTGCGCTGGGCCGGGGTCGGCCCAACCGTGCTGGGGCGGTGGAGCGGTCCGCCTACCCCCGAGATCGATGCGATTATTGCGCTCTTGCGGAGTGCAGGGATAGAGACTGACTACTCTGGGGAGGTCGAGCGCCTCCTGTGGGAGAAGTTGCTCGTCAATTGCGCGATCAATCCCTTGACAGCGCTTTTCGAGCGATCGAATGGGGCTATTGTTGAAGACCCACAGCTGCGCGAGGTCGCTAGGGCTGTCGTGTGTGAGGCGCTGCGCGTTGCGCGTGCGCATGGGGTGGGGCTTGGTGAGCTCGAGGCCATCGATCGTGTCGAGACGGTCGCGCGCAGGACAGCTCAGAATATCTCGAGTATGCTCCAGGATGTGCGTCGTGGTCGACCTACCGAGATCGACTATATTAACGGGGCGGTCGTGCGGGAGGGGGAGAGATTGGGGATTCCGACGCCGTTGAATCTTCTCCTGACAAAGCTGATCAAGGAGCGGAGCCCATGAAAGCGACCAAAGAAATAAAGAGCCCAACCCAAGTGCTGGTGCGCGTGGAGATCCCTGCGGAGAGAGTGAGTCAAAAGATAGAAGAGCTCTTCCGGCGTGCTAGTCGGGAGATTGAGCTTCCGGGATTTCGTCGGGGTCGTGTTCCGCGCGCTGTGCTGGAAGCTCGCTTCGGCAAAGATTTCTTAAACGAAGACGCTCAGACAGAGCTTATTGAAGAGTATCTGCCCCAAGCGCTCCAGCAATTACAGTTACGGCCTGTCAGTCCTCCCCAGACCAAGCCTGGGGAGTTCGATCCACAGAAGGATTTCGCGTTTGAAGCCGAGGTCGAAGTCCTTCCTGAGGTCACGGTGCGCAACTATACAGACATCGAGATCGAAGATGTGCCCATGGAGCCCGTCCAAGACTCTGACGTGGACGCGGTTGTAGAGCGTCTGCGCCTCGAGCATGCGACGCTCGTCCCCAAGGCAGGCGAGCGCAGCTCCATCGTGGAAGCTGGCGATATCGTTGAAGTCAAGATCTCCGGAGAAGACCAGATCCGCGAATGGCAAGCTTCCCCTGGCGAGCTGACGGGCCGGCTCATCGGGCACAGGGTGGGCGAGACGGTGGTGCTGAAGACCGACGATGGGCAGCAGCTTCGTGTGCGCATCGAGGGCGTCAAGATCTTAGAGAAGCCTGATGGAGAAGAGCTCGCGAAAACGTTGGGCCATGAAGACATCATGGCGTTGCGCGCGAAGATCCGCCAAGAATTGGAAGAGAGCCGGGCGCGGCGGCGCGAGCGGACACTCAAGCTCAAGATCTTAGATACGATTGTAGCGCAGACGCCCATAGAGTTGCCGCCGCGCTTCATTGAGAACTTAGTAGCGCAAGAGCTGGAGCGCTGGCAGCAGCAAGGGATGCCGGAGCCTGCAGCTGAAGACGTGAAAAGACTCAGAGAGGCTATCGAGCAGCGCGTGAGGCGCGAGCTTGTCTTAGAAGCGATCAAGCGTCGTGAAGGCTTAGCCCTGAGCGATGCCGACTTTGAAAAACTCTTAGCAGAAGAGGCCCAGAAGCGCGAGATGAAGCCCATTAAATTCCGGGCGCTCCTCGAGCGCGAAGGACAATTACAGAGCTTCCGGTCCGATGCCGAAGACGAGCGCGTCTTGCAATTTCTCTACGAAAACGCGAAAATTCACCCTAAGGAGCAGTGAGCTGCTATGAAAGATCAGATCACGATCCCAATCGTTATCGATCGTACCGGCCAATATGAGCGCGTCTACGATATCTACTCGCGTTTGTTAGAAGATCGCATCATATTTTTGCAGGGGGTTATCACCGATTACGTAGCGAATCTCGTCGTGGCTCAGATGCTCTTTCTCGAATCGAAAGACCCAGAGAAGGATATCAATCTCTACATTAATACGCCGGGGGGCAGCACGACCGCGGGATTAGCGATCTACGACACGATGCAGTACGTGCGGTGCGATGTGCGCACGATCTGTGTCGGGTCGGCGTTCTCCATGGGTGCGGTGCTCTTAGCTGCGGGGACGAAGGGGAAGCGCTTCTCCTTGCCCAATGCACGAATTATGATCCATCAGCCGTGGGGTGGGGTGCAGGGGCAAGCCGCAGATATTAAAATTCACGCGGAAGAGATCCTCAAGATGCGCGATCAGCTCAATAGAATATTGTCAGAGCACACGGGGCAGCCCCTGGAGCGCATCGAGCGCGACACCGACAGGGACTTCTTCATGAGTCCCGAAGATGCCAAGAACTATCACATTATCGACGAAGTGATCAAGACCCGACGCGGCGCAAGGTTCTAGTCCTCTATGGACATTGCGGCGGAATGATGGGCACGGCAAAGCGTGTCGAGACCCCTGACACGCCTTCAGAAGTCCCATCGTTATCTAGGTCGACGGAGAGCATCATAAGCCACGGGCCGCGCACGTCTCCCGCTGACAGAAAGAGCATCGTGCCAAACTGCTTCATCCCCTGGGCCTGCCCGTTGCGTGCGACTTCAAAATCAGCCAAGACGTGAATACGGATCTCGACAAAGGGCACGGGGACGTTGCAGAAGACCGTCGTATGTGCGGTAGCTAGACGCGGATACCCCAAGATCGTGTAGACAGGGTCAACGCCGACTTCAAATCTTCCGTTCTCGTCAGCGTCTACGATATACTGCGCTGAGAAGAAGTCCGTCTTGTGGGGGAGATTGAAAAGTTCGAGTTGCCATTGGCCGAGCGCTGCTTGCAGATCGGAAGACGTTATATCGCCCTGAGCCGAGAGCACTTTGACGATCTCGTGTGTCGAGATGGTCTGAGCCTGGACACTGAGCGCGACGATGACGGCGCCCACTAACAGAGCTGACACGATACGTCGCATGGTGGTTCCTCCTTTCCGTTCTATGCTACTCTTTTGCAAGCGATCTGTCAAAAAAAAAGAGCCGGCCCTGGGCAGTGTGCCCAGGGCCGGGCCGATTCCGTCCGAACCTTCACTAGAACGTGAAGGTGATGGAGAACATCTGGGCCTCGAGCCGGTTCTCGGTCAAGAGCGTAGCGCTCTTGAGCAACGCGGCGCCCATCTTCCAGCTCATTTCGATGGTCGCGCCGTAGAAGCCGGTGAGGATACTCGTCAAGCGGATGCCGATGTTGATCGACATATCGCCGACGGTGGCCGACAGCGACAGGTCATGGTAGAAGAGCGCGCTGGTGCAGGTGAGCTCTTCATTGCAGAACTGGATGTCGCTGACGACCTTCATCCCCGGCGGATCGAAGACCGAGATCACGCGGCTCCAGTAGAGGTTGAAGGCACCAGTGATGTCCGGCCAGATGTAGCCGACCACGGTCATCGCGATGTCGCCGACCTTGAGCTGGGTGACGAAGACATCGGATGCCAGGGTGAGGTCGGTGCCCACAATGTTAAGGGTGTTATTGATCTCGAGGTTGAACGGGGCCAGCTTGAAGATCTGGTTCAGCTCGACGAAGCGCAGCCCTGCGGGGGCCTCGGCGAACTCAAACTCCAAGCGGGCGCCAAACGTCACGCCAGCGAGCTTGAGGTTGCGGATGAAGAGCTTCTCCTCGTAGAAGGTGAACGGGGCATCGGGGAGCATGCCGCCGCGCACGATCTCGATGGGCTTACACTCGGCGAAGCACTCCACGCCCTGGCGTGCGCCCAGCCAGCTCTCGCCGCGGATGATGATCCCGCTGACCGTTTGGCCCTCGACGCTGGCCACAACGCCATAGCGCCAGCTGGGGGTGGTCACCGAGCCGACGTTAGCGAACATGCCGCGCAGGCCGATGGTCAGCCCTGCCAAGGACAGGGCCAGGTCCACGGTCTTCTTGCGGAAGCTTAGCGGCTGGCCCAATGGATCGGTGGGCTGCAGCTCCATGTAGGTGGCCAGGTACCAGTTGCGCAGCGCCGGGTGCAGGTAGAGGACGTTGGTCAGGTACAAATCAGCGCCCTCGAGGAGCAAGTAGAGATAGTGCTCACCTGCATCCACCGGCGTGCCGCAGTTCCACCCGTACGGATCGGTCAGGGCCGGATCGGCCAGCGCCAGACAGTACGCAGGCAGCCCGAGGTTGTCGCGCACCGCGCGGATCTCGAGAATATTGGGCGCGAAGATGAACTGCGAGCGCACCACGAGAGCGCCGATCGTCCCGGTGAAGACGAACGACTGATACTCCAGCCCGCGGAAGGTGAAGACCGACTGGCTGGTGATGTCCACGCCGCTGATAGACAGGGTCAGGATGAGATCCAGCTCCAGCTTGACGCGGATCTTATCGATCTTCGTGCCGACCTCTGGGTTGTAGTAGTAAGCGGGTTGGAAGACGATATCCAACGTTGCGGAACCGCTGACCGGAGCGGCGTGGGCAGGGAGGCTCCAGCCCGCTGCGGTCACTGCCAGTGCCGCCAGGATTACCATGAGTCTTCTAAACATTGACAGAACCTCCTTTTTCTCGGTTTTTCACGCGCACCTTAGAACTTGATCTCGACGCTAAACTGCTGCGCTGCCAGCTCGATCCGGGTGCCATCGAAGGCATCCACGCCGAAGCCAAACGGCAAGTTCCAGCTGTTGCGCTCCGCCTGGAGGTTGTGGAAGATCGTTGTGCTTCCGAAGGTGACCGGCCCGATCGTCCACTTGGCCTCGACGCCGACCTCCAGCAGGTCCTTGACCAAGCTCCCGTAGAAATCGGCGTAGAGGGTCGCCGTCAGATCGCCGACCTCAAAGGCTAGCTCATAGTAGGCCTCGAGGAACGGGTTGGGCGTGCCGGGGTTGAAGTAGTTCCCCCAGTAGCACCGACCGGGGACGCCACCGTACTCGTTGGGATCGCAGGTGACCAGGACGATCGTGGCCGTGGCACCTGGCGCGTCAAACTGCGCGAGGAACTGCCTGAACAGGGTCTCCATCGCGCCGATGGCGCTTGGGCGGAAGTCCCAGACGATGCGCCCGGAGGCCTCGCCGAAGGAGACGTTCAGCAAGATCTGATCGCGCACGAACGCCAATCCAGGGCCAAACCGCGCGATGTTGACCACGCTGATCCCCAGCGGGGTGATGCGCGGCGTGGAGGTCTGGATGGCCACGAACGTGGGCTGGAGCGAGCTGGCGCCCGCGCCGGCAAGCTGCATCTCGATCAAGATCGAGCTGGTCAAGCCGGCCAGCTTGAACCCCTCGATGTAGAGCTTCTCCTCTTCGGGTGAGAAGCCGGGGACGACGATGCCGCCGGTGGCCGGGTAGGGCACGAAGATGAAGCCGCCCTGGGTGCCCAGGCGCTGATTGGGCTTGCACTCGCCGAAGCACTCAAAGCCCTGACGCGCGCCGACCCAGGTCTCGCTGCGCACCTTGATGCCGCTGACCGTCGTGCCCTCGAGGATGAGCACCGTGCCCACGTTAAAGCTCGGCACGTCACTCGTGCCGAAGTTGGCAAACAGGGCGCGCAGGCCCAGCGTCAGCCCGGCGATCGACAGCGTTACCTCCGCGGCCTTCTTGCGGAAGGTGAGCGGCTGATCGAGCATCGAGCCAGGAACATCCGGGTTGGGGGTGTGCCAGGCGTCGAACTGGCCATCGGCCCAGCGGCCCACGATCACGTTCGTGAGGATCGGATTCACGCCACCCAGGATGAGCATATCGCCCCAGGTGTAGTAGCCGAAGACCGGGTCGACGATGCCCGCGCTCGCTCCAAAGGCGCAGGTGTTGACCCATGCACTTGGGGCACCATAGTTATCGGGCGCGGACTGTCTGAGACAATAGTAGCGGGTGCCGGCGCCGGAGCGGATCTCCTCAAACTCCATAATATTGGGAGCGAAGACCATGGCCGTCTGGAAGACCATCGCGCCCACGGTCGCCTTGACCCAGAAGAGCTGAGTCTCGATGCCCTTGAACGTGAACGACGTGCTGCTGGTCAGCTCGAGCCCGCTGATCGACATCGTCAGCAACAGATCGGCCTCGAACTTGACCAGGATCCGGTCGATCTTATTGATCGGGTCTTCGCAGATTATTTCTCCAGTCTCAAGATCAAGGGTGCATGCCTGCTCCGGGTAGAAGACGATATCGAAGCTGAAGCTGCCCGTGATGGGAGCCGCCGCTGCTGTCCAGGAGAGGGCTCCAGTCAGCAACGCCAGTGCACAGGCCAGAACTGTGATTCTTCTAAACATTGACTGAACCTCCTTTTTCTGGTTTTCCACGCTCGCTCATTAGAACTTGGTGTTCATGCTGACAGCAATACCACCAAGCATATCCGCCAGGATCACGGCCGAGAAGGTCACGGCAACCGGCTCGAACGCGAAGCCGACGTCCACGTCAAACTCGGCGAACTGGCCCAGGATGCCGCCATCGAAGGTGAGCAACGCGGCGATGCTCACCGGGCCGACCGTCCCGCTGACGCCCAGATAGTGCGCAAGCACCGGCGGCAAACCAGTCAAGACGCAGTAGACCGTGTCGGTGCAGAAGATGATATCGCTGGTCACCTGCAGCCCAGGCGGATCGAACGTCATGACGAACTCGCTGAGCGCCGGCTGGCCCATGGACCACTGGCCGTTGTTGCGCCAGACGAAGTACGCCGTCACAGCCACATCGCCGGCCTTCATCTGGGTGACGGTGAGGTTGCTGATCAGGTCGAAGTTGCCGTTCCAGTTCCAGGTCGTCTGGACGTTGAGCCGCCACGGCGTGAAGGTGTATGCCTGCTTCAGCTGCATGAAGCACAGCGGGTTCCGGATGTCCAGCACCTCAGCCGGGTCCGGATCATAGGGATAGAACCAGCCGTCGTTGTCGTTATCGACCTGGTCGATGTGGCACTGCGTGAAGTCGAAGTGGAACTCGGCGCGGAAGTCATGGCGCACCCCGGCGATCACGACGTTATTGAGGAAGATCTTCTCCTCCTCGACGTTGTTGAAGCCGCCACCGGTGATCATCTGGTTGAAGAAGCGCTCGAGCGGCTTGCACTCGCCGAAGCACTCCAGACCCTGCTTGGCCCCAAGCCACAGCTCCCCGCGCACGCCCACGCCGCTGACCGTCTTGCCCTCCATGGACAAGACCAAGCCGCTGCGCAGCGTGTAGCCGGTCGGCAAGGGGCTGACGTTGGCGAAGAGCGCCTTGACGTTGAGGACCAACCCGGCGATGTTGAGGCTCAGGTCCGCGATCTTCTTGCGGAACCGAATGACGTTATTGAGCGCGTTCGTCGGGTCGAGCCAGCGCGCCAGCACTAAGTTCTGTACAAGCGGGTGCCAGTAGCCGAGGAAGATCTCATAGAAGTAGACGTTCCCGAAGACCGGATCAGCAATGTAGCCGCTGATGCGAGCCGGGAATTGGCACCGCGCTGGGTCAGTAGCAAGGAAAACTGGCAAGGAGTCCTGCAAGCACCAGCGCAGCCGGCCATACTGATCCCGCGTCTCCTCGAACTCGAAGAACGTCGGGGAGAAGATGATCGTATCCTTGATGGTCAGAGCACCCACCGTGGCGCTGATCACGAACGATTGAAATTCAACGCCCAGGAAGGTGAAGACCGTCGTGCTGGTGATATCCAGGCCGCTGATGGAGAGGGTCAAAATCAGGTCGGCCTCAAACTTCATGTCGATGAGGTCGACCTTGTTGATGACGGGACCCTGAGGGTAGAAGACGATGTCGATGCCGAAGCTTCCGCTGATTGGAGCAGCGTTCGCTCCCCACGAGAGCGCGCCCACAATAGCGAGCGCACAGGTCAGAGCGAAGAATCTTCTAAACATGTACAGAAACCTCCTTTTTTACTCGGTTTTGTGGCGTACACACGGACACACGGCTCTCGTGATCGGTGTGTTTTTAGCGGTATTCCCCCAGTCTGGCGATCACCTCCTTATGAGGGTCGTTTTTTGGCGGCTGTATTATAGCACACCTTGGTCTTCGTTGTCAAGACCCCCCCTAAGTCAGGAGGGCCACGATTACGGCGATGACACCAGCAAAAACAGCAAAGCCCGTGATGAGCAGCGCGTTATTCATCTGCCGTTGCAGCTTTTCGAGCTCTTGGGGAGCAACTCCCCCGGCAGAAGAGGCCGCCCGAGCCTGCTGGAGCTCGGCCTTGAGGGTTTGCACTTGCGTCTGCAACGAGGCGATCTGGGCCTCGCTTTGGGCAAGCTTCTCTTTTAGAGCCATCATATCGGCGCTCGTGTCGGGGCTGGGCCGGCTCTTGAGCGCTGCGACATCTTGTTCGACTTTGTCTAGGGCCTGGACGCGCTCGGAGAGCTTGAAGATCAGGTCTTGTAAGATCTTCAGATCTGCCGGCTGGATCTTCTCCGGGTCGTTCTGCAAATATCGAATCGCCCGGGCGATGAGTACAGCAGCGTCGTAGCGAGAGAGGGCTTTACTGCCCTGAAACTCCCCGTTGGGCAACCCGGTGATGATGCCGCGCTCAACTAGGAACTTCAGATCACTCGCAGCGTAGTGATCTGCAGGGACATCGACGAAGATCGACCCGCGCGGGGCGGCGGGCTTGGTCGTGGGCTTAGGGGTGGAGGGCTGCTTGGGCTGCCCGTCAGCCAAGGCGATCAGCCCTACGCTCAGCACCATCAGTCCGATGAGGACGACCTTGAGACTTCTCATCTCTACCTCCCGAGTCCGTTTGGTTCAACCTCCTCGGGTTTTTTTCAGCCTGCCTCGGGAGCGTATTCTAGATTACGCTCTTGTGAGGTGTCAAGTCCGTATGTCCTCCAGCAGGAGTGACGGGCGTCGCTTGGCGAGAGGGAAGGTGACCGGGGCCTCCTTGACAGAGAGGACGTTGCCCCTTATAATTTAGCAGAGTGATAAAGAGACTGCTAATTTTAGAGGAGTGAGCATACCAATGATCAGATTTGACCGCTTTACGGAGAAGGCCCAAGAGATCTTCCGCGACTCGACCGAGCTTTTAGAAAAATATAAGCACAATCAGTTAGATGTCGAGCATATCTTCTATACGTTGGCGGCCAAGGAGGGCGTCGGCCAAGAGCTCTTAAAAGAGATGGGCGTGCCCATCCCGGGGCTGCTCAAAGATCTGGAGATTCTCTTAACAGAGAAGCCAAGCGTCTCCACGACCATCGGGCAGCAGATCTACATAACCCCGCGCTTGGAGATGCTCGTCAAGTCCGCCCAGGTCGAAGCCGACCGTCTGAGAGACGAGTTCATCGGAGTCGAGCACCTCTTAATTGCTATCAGTCAGGATCCCAATACGGCCTTACGCAGGGTCTTATATAAATACGATATAACCCCGGAGCGGGTCTACCATGCCCTGTCGCGGGTGCGTGGCGCCCAGCGCGTCACCGATAGAGAAGCCGAAAGTCGCTACAAAGCGTTGGAGAGATTTTCTATTAATCTCACGGCGCTGGCCCGCGAGGGTAAGCTTGATCCGGTCATCGGGCGCTCGCGGGAGATCCGTCGTGCCGTGCAGATCCTCTCCCGAAGAAAGAAGAACAACCCGGTCTTTATCGGGGAGCCTGGCGTGGGCAAGACGGCTATCGTTGAGGGCTTAGCCCAACGCATCGTCAAGGGCGAGGTCCCCCAGACCCTCAAGGACAAAGAGTTGATACAGTTAGACTTGGCTGCTCTTGTGGCAGGCACCAAATTTAGGGGCGAGTTCGAAGAGCGCCTCAAAGCTGTCATTCATGAGATCGAGAGCGCCAAGGGCAAAATTATTGTGTTTATAGACGAGCTGCACACCGTCGTCGGCGCAGGGGCTGCCGAAGGCGCCATCGACGCGTCGAATATCTTAAAGCCCGTCTTAGCGCGCGGCACTTTCCAGGTGATCGGCGCAACGACGCTCGACGAATATCGCGAGCATATCGAGCAGGACCCCGCGCTCGAACGGCGCTTCCAGAAAGTCTTAATAGAAGAGCCCTCTATAGATGAGACGATCGCGATCTTGGAGGGGCTGCGCCCCAAGCTCGAAGCCCATCATAGTGTAAAAATTACAGATGGCGCGCTGCGCGCGGCAGCCCAACTCTCGGCACGCTATATCTCCGACAGATTCCTGCCCGACAAAGCCATAGACTTACTAGACGAAGCGGCATCCAAGCTCAGGGTCGATCGAACCTTCGCCCCCGAAGTCCAGGAGATCGCAGAAAAAATTAGATTACTAGAAGGGCGCCTCAAGAACGCCGACCCCAAGACGGCCAAGCAATTAGAGAAAGAGCTAGAAAAGCTTCAAGCCGAAAAGCAGAAGCGCGAGGCCGAGCACGCGCAGAGAGTCCAGCGCGAGCCCGTCGTCACCGAGCGCGAGATCGCTGAGACCGTAGCCCTCTGGACGGGCGTCCCCGTCGAGCAGATGTTCGAGGAGGAGCGCGAAAGACTTGCGAAGCTCGAAGAACGGCTCCATCAGAGGGTGATCGACCAGAACGACGCCGTAAAAGCTGTAGCTCAGGCAGTTCGGCGCGCCCGCGCTGGACTGAAAGACCCCAGACGCCCGGCAGGGAGCTTCTTGTTCTTGGGGCCCACAGGCGTGGGCAAGACCGAGCTGGCTAAAGCGCTCGCTGAGGCGCTCTTTGGGGACGAGAACGCCCTGCTCAGATTTGATATGTCTGAATTTATGGAGCCCCATTCGGTGGCGAAGTTGATCGGCTCTCCCCCTGGATATGTGGGCTACGAGGAAGGAGGCCAGCTCACCGAGGCCGTGCGTCGAAAGCCCTATAGAGTCATTCTCTTTGACGAGATCGAAAAAGCCCATCGTGACGTCTTCAATATCTTGCTCCAAGTCTTGGACGACGGGCGGCTCACCGACGGGCATGGCCGCACCGTCGACTTCAAGAACACTATTATTCTGATGACGAGCAACTTAGGGAGCGAGCAGATCGTCTCCAAGACGACGCAACTGGGCTTTGCCAGCGAGAAGGACGACGCCCACGAACGATCTTATCAAGAGATCCGCGAGCGCGTCTTGAACGAGGTGAAGAAGTTCTTTAGACCTGAGTTCTTGAACAGACTCGACGGGATCATCGTCTTTCGCCCGCTCTCGAAGGAGAATCTCTTGGATATAGTCACGCTGAAGATAGAGGCGCTGCGCAAGAAGCTCGCCGAGCGCGAGATCACCCTCGAAGTGACCGAGCAAGCCAAGGCCATCTTGGCCGAGAAGGGCTATGACCCCTTGTACGGGGCTCGCCCGCTGCAGCGAGTCATCCAAGAGGAGATCGAGAACGAATTAGCTATGCAGATCGTCGAGAATAAACTCAAAGAAGGGGACACGGTGCGCGTGGACGCGCGTGACGGCAAGCTCGTGATCGAAGTCGGCGTGAATGTAGCGGTTGGAGTCAGCCCGGCAACTGAAGTTGCGGGCTAGGTTTGCAAAGCCCGCGGAGGCGGGCTTCGGAAGTTCCAGCCCGCAAGTTGACTCGCCGGGCTTGCTTGAGGTGCGCGCGTCTGCTAGACTCACGCGGGAGCGATCCATGGCTATCTCAGTGACCAAGCGGCTCTTCACCGTAGCAGAGTACTATCGGATGGCGCAGGCGGGCATCTTCTCCGAAGATGACCATGTCGAACTGTTAGAAGGGGAGATCTTCGAGATGAGTCCTATCAGTAGCCGTCATGCGAGCTGCGTCTCGCGTTTGAATCATCTGCTCCAATCTCGCTTGCAGGGGCGCGCTATCGTGAGCGTGCAGAACCCAGTCCGTCTCAGTGAATACTCAGAGCCTCAGCCCGATATTGCTGTGCTGAAGTTTCGCTCAGATTTTTATAGTCTCGAGCATCCCAAGCCTGAAGACGTCTTGCTCGTCATAGAAGTCTGTGAGACATCAGCTGAATTTGATCGGCGCGTCAAGCTCCCCCTCTACGCGAAGTCCGGTATTCCTGAAGTCTGGTTGATAGACCTCACGCAAGAGCAGATCGAAATCTATCGTGCCCCTTCCTCTCAAGGCTACAGCGACGCCCAGACGTTTCGGCGCGGCCAGACTGTGACAGCACAGCTTCTCCCTGTAGAACTCGCGGTCGAGGAACTCGTAGGTTAATCACAGAGTTTGCTCAATCGTCGCACGATCTCCTTGGCAGCCCTCGGTAGCGTGCCTTCGAGTCAGCCAATTTATGATCGAAATACTAGACGAACGTCTCGTACAAGATCGCTTGCACTATTTCTAGAGAGAGCTCTTTGGTAGTACAGAGCTTCTGAGTAATGCGCTTAATCTCCGGGGTGTATTCATCGTCAGGACATCCTAGAGAGAGTAAGCCAATGGGATCGAAGTGATCCACGACTTCTTTCACAACCTGATAGAGTTCCCTTCTAGCGACGTCGGCGCCAGCCAGTTTGCCACTTGTCTGCTGATGGCTCATAAACTGTGATCACCTTCATGCGCTGCCCCTTGACGGGATACGCCAGCACTATGTGTATCGGGCGACGCTGCGTGGTGTACCCCAATACCAAGCAACTTGGCCCTCGCGGGTCGTCGGGATAATCTTCAACGACCTGCCCATCTTGGCACGCACGCGCTGCAAGAGCAGGGGCCTCCTGGACAATCTAAGGCTTTTCTTCATAAGAAGAGATGGATCACTCCCAGTGTTGCTAGCGTCACGAGTATCCCTGCAATACACACTCCCAAAGCGATAAGAGGGAGCGCATACTTGAAGGGAATCCCAAAGACGTGAGCGATCAACGCCCCCGTCCATGCTCCTGTCGCCGGCAAGGGAACAGCGACAAAGAGCACGAGCGCGATTGCTCCCAGGCGCTCGATCATCGGGCTATGGCGCCTTCTCGTGTGCTCAAAGAGCCAACCCAGCAAGCGATCGCAGAGCCCAGAGCGCCGAAGCACTGCTGTTATGGGGCCCAAGAGCTTCAGCAGGATCGGCACGGGGAGCACATTCCCCAACACCCCTACTAGATAGGCCATCACCGGATCGAACCCGTAGACCCCAATCGCTACCGGGATCGCCCCGCGCAGCTCGCTGACGGGCAGGGCCGCTACGAGGAGCACTGTCAGGATCTCGCCGATCATGGGCTCTATTATACACCGTTGCACCTCGCGAGAAACTCTGTATAATAACTCAAAGCGAGCACGGGAGGGATTAGTGTGAAGCTCGCGCTCACCTTTGATGATGTCTTGCTCGTGCCCAGGTACTCGGAGATCCTGCCCCACGAAGTCGACGTCTCGACCAGACTGACCCGGAATATCACGCTCAAGATCCCCATTATCAGCGCGGCCATGGACACGGTCACCGAAGCCGCTATGGCTATCGCTATGGCCAAAGAAGGGGGGCTTGGGGTCATCCATCGCAATCTCACGCCCCAGCAGCAAGCCGAAGAAGTCCGCAAAGTCAAGCGCTACGAAGCCGGCATTATTAAAGACCCCTGGACGCTCACCAAGGACGAGCCCGTCGGCCGAGCGCTGCGCTTGATGGCCGAACATAATATCTCCGGGGTGCCCATTATCGACCCTCAGACCCGGGTCTTGGAGGGGATTATCACCATGCGCGATCTGCAGCTGCGGGAAGATCTCGACGAGCCCATCGCCCGCCGCATGACCCCCAAAGAGAGATTGATCACGGCTCCCGTGGGGGTCACCCTCGAACGCGCTAAGCAAATATTACAAGAGCACCGGATCGAGAAGCTCCCCTTGGTCGACGAAAGATTTAGGCTCTGCGGGCTGATCACCATGAAAGATATTAAAAAAGCCGAGCAGTTCCCCAACGCGTGCAAGGACGCTCACGGACGGTTGCTCTGTGGTGCGGCGGTTGGGGTCTCTTTGGATATGGAGCGCGAGGCTCTGCTTATCGAGGCTGGGGTCGACCTCTTGGTAATCGACACGGCTCACGGCCATAGCTCTAGAGTGATCGAAAAAGTCCGGGCATTGAAGAAGCACTTCAAGGTCGACGTCATGGCGGGCAATGTCGCTACGGCCGAGGGTACTAAAGCCCTCATAGACGCCGGCGCAGATGCCGTGAAAGTCGGGATCGGTGGCGGCTCGATCTGCACGACCCGCGTTGTCAGCGGGGTGGGCGTCCCCCAGCTGTCGGCGGTGCTGGAGTGTGCCAAAGTCGCCCAGGCTGCAAAAGTCCCGATTATCTCTGACGGCGGGATTCGCTATTCGGGGGACATCGCGAAGGCGCTCGCTGCGGGGGCCAACGCCGTGATGATCGGCAATCTATTAGCGGGCACTGAAGAAGCCCCCGGCGAGCTCTTCACCCTCAAGGGCGAGACGTATAAGACGTATCGGGGGATGGGGTCGCTAGGAGCGCTCAGGGACGCTCCCAAGGGGGATCGTCGGTATTTCTGGGATGACTCGAAGGAACCCATCGCTGAGGGGGTCGAGGGCCGGGTGCGCTATCGCGGCAAGGTCGCCGATGTGCTCTATCAGCTCGTTGGGGGCGTCAAGGTTGCCATGGGCTACTGCGGGGCTCCGGACATCCCTACTCTTCAGAGAACTGCAGAATTTGTGCAGATCACGCGCGCGGCGCTGGTCGAGAGCCATCCCCACGACGTCCAGATCACAAAAGAAGCGCCCAATTACAGATTTGGGGAGGAGGGGTGAAACTTTCAAAGCCCACCCGTGTATAGTATAATATAGTTAGCTGGTGGGCTAGATAACCTCCTTCTTTGGCGAGGTGACCCCGGTATGTACCCCTCTCAGGGTACATCGGCCGCCAGGGTTTTGCCCCGTCTCT